>NZ_JBQUZK010000013.1:0-36890 GCF_056313885.1 Methylosinus sp. DMC45 | reverse complement strand
CGAAGCCCCAATTCCAGAGACGCTTCTTCGTCCCGACGAACCAGCCAGGTTGGCCAACTCCCCAAAAGACGAAGAAATGACTTCGTTCGCCGCTCGTTGGCAGCGCCGCCGTCGATGGATGCGTTATAGAGTAATCCCCCCTCGGACTGTCAATCGCTTCTTTCAAAAAATTTCACGAATCTGCCGTCGATCCAAAATTGCGTCGTAATTATCGATGCTTACACGGTGGATAACGTCAGCGACAGGTTGCGGCGGCGCGCCGGGAGCCTGAAAGCAGGCCCGACCATCACCCCTGCCCTGGCTCGTGTCGCGTCAACCGCGTCTCGAAAATCGCAGCGCGCGCGGACCATCGCCTGGCCGAGTCCCCTGCCCGGCGCCGCTTCTGCGATGGCATATCGAACGTCAGGCATGCCGAGCATGCTCTGGGTCGGCGCGGCGGGTCGGCGCGAGTGTTCGGCTGGACTCTTCGCTGACGCCCTACTCCGTTCCGCTCGCAAAACGGCGGCTGCGTCGATGAGCGCGGTCAGGCGAAAAAAGCGGCCGCGCGGGGAATAAATCGGCGGCGGAAAGAGTCTTCTCGATGTCCGGCTGATCTACCGGACGCGAGGGAGATTTGAGATGACACAGGATCTTCGTTCCCCGGGTCGCCGTCGCGCGCTCCAATGCATGGCGTGGGGCGGCTCGGGCGCACTATGGACCTTCATGGGCGGCGTGCCGATGTCGCAATCGGTCGGCGATGCGCGAGCGGCCGCGGCGAAAGGATTTTCCTTCGTCCAGATTTCCGACACGCATATCGGCTTCGGCAAGGCGGCCAACAGCGATGTCGCCGGGACGTTGAAAGAGACGCTCACGAAAATTGCAGGGCTTTCCGAGCGTCCGGCCTTTCTGCTGCATACGGGCGACATCACGCATCTTTCGAAGCAGAGCGAATTCGACGAGGCGGATCAGCTCATCGGCGCGTCGCGCCTCGCCGTGCATCGCGTTCCCGGAGAGCACGACGTTCTCGATGAAAAGACCGGCCAGCTCTATCTCGCGCGCTATGGGAAAGGGACGCGTGGTGACGGCTGGTATTCTTTCGACGCCGGCGGCGCGCATTTCATCGGCCTCGTGAATGTGCTGCGCCTAGAGGGCGGCGGGCTCGGCCGGCTCGGCGCAGAACAGCTCGCTTGGCTCGCGGCGGATCTCGCTGCGAGAAGCGCGTCGACGCCGATCGTGATATTCGCCCATATGCCGCTGTGGACGATCGCGAGCGAATGGGGGTGGGGCACGCAGGACAGCGCGCAAGCGCTGCAATTGCTCGCGCGCTTCGGCTCGGTGACCATACTCAACGGCCATATTCATCAGATCGCTCAAAAGGTCGAAGGCAATCTGGTCTTTCACGCGGCGCGCTCGACCGCGTTTCCGCAGCCGGAGCCGGGAACCGCGAAGGCGCCGGGGCCGAAAGTCGTTCCCGCGGAACAGCTGCGCTCCTTCCTGGGGCTGACCAGCGTGACTGTTCGCGACGGCGCGCACGGGCTCGCCATTGCCGACACGACTCTGGCGCGCTGAGGAGGACGACATGTCGAGATCTGCTTTCGCGATAGGCTCTGCGATCATGCTCACGGGCGTTCTTCTCGCATCGTTTTCACGCGCCGGGGACGAGCGTGTGATCGACATCGGCGACTTCGCCTTTGCTCCTTCTGAAATTCGCGTGGAGACGGGCGTGCGGATCGTCTTCGTCAATCACGATGATACGCCGCATAATGTCGTCGACAGGAATGGCGCCTTCCGTTCCAAGGCGCTCGATACCGGAGAGAGCTTCTCAGTCGCCTTCGACAAGCCTGGCGAAATCATCTATTTTTGCGGCCTTCACCCGCAGATGACGGGCAAGGTCATTGTGAGCGCCCGAAGCGATCGACGAGGATAGCTCGTGACGAGCGAACATGCGCGGCATCGCTTCATGCAAGCGATCATGCCTCATCTCGACGACGCCTATTCGTTGGCGCGCTGGCTGACCGGCGACGCGACGGACGCCGAGGATGTCGTGCAGGATGCTTGCCTGCGCGCGCTCTCCGCGCTCGACGGCGCCGAGGTGGAGCATCCGCGCGCCTGGCTGCTGTCGATCACGCGCAATGCGGCCTTCACCTGGCTCACGAAGAATCGGCCCCGCGACCTCGTTCTCGTCGGCGGGGCCGAGGACGCCGAAGTCCAACACGGCGCCTCGTCCATATCTGAAGAGGCGTCTCCCGAGGCGGCGCTGATCGAGGCCGCAGATCGGCGCAGCGTCGCCGCAGCGATCGCTTCATTGCCTATTCCGTTTCGCGAGGCGCTCGTCATGCGTGAGATCAATGGTTTGTCCTACCGCGAGATCGCCAGCGCCACGGACGCGCCGATCGGCACCGTCATGTCGCGCCTCGCTCGGGCGCGCGCGCTTTTGATCGAGCGATTGGGGAGAGCGCCGCAATGAGCAAAGACCAGAATCGTGATCGCGCGCTTTTTTTGCAAGCCGACTTCGACCAGGAGCTGGATGCGGCGAGCGCGCTCGAGGCCGAGCGCCTTTTGTCCGAGGACGCGGGCGCCCGCGGAGATCGGGCGCGGCTCGCGGCGTTGCGGGAGACATTGCGCCGTCACGCCGCGCGCGAGGCGGCGCCGGCGGCGTTGCGGGCGCGCTTGCAGGAGCAGATAGGGGCTTCGAGCGCGCAGGGAGCGAGGGCGGCGCGACATCGTCTAACGCCGCGGCGGACATGGGGCGTCTATGCGGCGTCGATCGCCGCGACGATCGTGGCGACGGTCGGGCTGCAGCATCTCGCCGAGGAGATCGCCGCGCCGGATCGCTTCACGCCCTATGTCGTCGCGGGCCATATGCGGAGCCAGATATCGGGGCAGCCGGTAGATGTCGCGTCGAGCGACCGTCATACGGTAAAGCCCTGGCTCGCTGGCAAGCTGCCGCTCGCCGTCACCGTCGTCGATCTCGCGGCCGAGGGATTTCCGCTCGCCGGCGCCAGGATCGACATAATCGGCGCCACGCCCGCGCCGACGCTGGTCTACAAGAGGCGCGAGCATCTCGTTTCCGTCGTGGAGCTGCAGCCTCGGTCGGTGAATTATCCAGAAACGCCTTCGCTGCGCGTGATGGAAGGCTATCCCGTCGTCGTCTGGAAGGAGAAGCATCGCGCTTACGCGGCGATCTCGGATCTCTCGTCGGCGGAGCTCGAGGCGTTTGTCGCGATCTTTCGGCAAGCCGCCGCGAAAATCGAGAGCGAGCCTTCTCTCAAGTGAGCAGAGCCTCGCTCGACACGAGACGACGTTTCGGCCCTATTCCACACCTAACGCGTCAAATATATCGTCGAGCAATTGCCGGCAACGCTCCGAGCGGGCGTGCAGCCGGCGCTGCTCGAAGAGGAGGTCGACCTTGGAGCAATAGCGCGCGCCGTCGTCGTCGATGTCGTTTTCATCGACATCCACGTCTTAAATCGAGGTCAAAATGTTCTCGCCGACGCTTACGTTGAGCTCGTTGGAAACGGTGATGTTTCTCACGGGTTCGACGCCTTGGCGCGCGATCGCGGGATGGTACGGGTCGAGGGATATGATCGGCTTGCCGATCCTCCAGACGTTCTGCACGAAGGTCGAGCTCGGACGTGTTCCATTGGCGTAGACCATAAACGAGTCGGAGAACGCCACGGCGGGGTAATTGCTGTACTCGTGAGATGCGCCGTAATTGAAGATGAGCCGATCGGAGAAATTGTCGCCGACATAGAACAACTGTCCACGCACGGCCCAGCGGTCAGTGTTCCTATAGCCGGCGCCGCTCACCGGATCGCGATTCCAGCCATCGCCCTTATCCATGTAGTAGCTGATGCGATAGGCGAGCGTGTCGTCGATGATGGGACCGGTGACGGTGGCTTTTTCGATGACGCGGCTGTAATTGGCGAAATTGGTCTCGGTCGCCGCCTGCCTCGTGAAGGACGGCAATTGGTTGCGGATGATGACGGCGCCGGCCGACGTGTTCTTGCCGCCGGCTGTGCCTTGTGGGCCGTAGGCGACTCCGAAGGACGCCACGTCGAAAAGGTCGAGCCATTGGAAGCCTTGATATCTCCAAAATACATTGTCGACGACATAGCCTGTCGGAGCCTCTCCCGAGGCCTGGATGCCGATCGATCGTATCGATGCTCGACCGTCGATCACTCGGCCATTCGACGCTATGTTGTAGCTTGGGACGAGCTGCTGCAATTCGTCGAGTCGGTTGATGTTCTGACGCTCGATCGTCTTGGGATCGACGACGATCGACTTCGGCTTTTTCTGCGCATCCATGACGGGACGCGAGGTCTCGCCCCCGTCGTCGTCCTCGCCGGGGACAACGACATCGCCCACCTGGACGTTCACCGCGGCCGGAGTCGGAGCGTCCTCAGCGCGAGACCCGCCGAGTTGCATCGACAAAGCGACAGCGGCCGTCGCCATATAGGCGAGGCTGGACGCACTGGACATGATACGAAATCGCATTTTGGTCGTGACGCCGGACACTGAGCGGACCATTGGGAAGCATTTAGTATTTTAATCACATCATATTAGTATGATATATAGCTGTGATACAGCTGTCAAGCCGAGTTCGGCGAGGGCGGCCTGCTCGTATGAATTTGGGCGGGCCGAATAGCGACATCTAATTTTGCGACATACGAATTTCGAAGAGAAAGTCTCTATCACAGTTGCGGGCCTGGCGCGCATTCGCCGCGCCGGGATCATGCCATCCTCGGCAACATCCCGAGATACAATGTAAAACCCCGGCTTGGCGAAACACCTCGAACGGTAGGGATGCGCGCACTCGCTCGAGATCCGGTCTGGCGCTGTTGCAGATGGGCCACAGTGTTCGATAATTATTCGTTTACGCCACGCTTCAGCCGGCAAGCGCGCCGCCTCGGCTTGCTACTACGTAAGTGAGTCGTTATTTCCGCTCGACAAACTGTGTTTATGGCACGCGGATTGGGGCGTCAGGTCAATGAAATTCAAGCGGTGGCTGTTCTCGTGTGCGTCGTTGACTCCCTATACGCTGCTCGGCGGCTCGTTGTTGGTGGGCGCGAACGCGCCGGCGCTCGCGCAGGACGCGCAGGTCGGGGATGTGTTCGTGCAGGGCGACGAAGTGGGCGCGCGGCGCGAAGCGCAGGCGCAGAAAGCGCCGCGCGCCATCAAGGTCATCACCTCGGACACGATCGAGGAGCAGCAGCTCCAGACCCTCGACGACTTCGCCTTGAAGATCTCCAATTACAGGCCGAACACCAGCACTGCGCAATGGTCTTTCGCGTCGATCCGCGGAGTCGGCGCCGGGTCGAACACCGGGGTCGGCGCGCATTCCGCGACGGGATTCGTGCTCGACAACGTGTTCTGGCAAGCGCCGGGCTTTCAGTGGATGAACTTCTCTGGAATATCGTCTTTCGAAGTCGCCTATGGCCCCCAAGGCACGGCGGGCGGCAAGAACACCACGATGGGCAGCGTCGTCATCCACTCCCAGGCGCCGTCCTTCACGCGCCGGGCGACACTCGAGACATCGTACGGAAGCTATGGCCGCACGACCGAAAAGGTGAACGTCACCGGTCCGATCATCGAGGACGCGCTCGCCTATCGCGTGACCGCGTATTTCGACCGGGACAACGGGTTCATTCACGACCAAATCACGGGCGCGGGCTACGGCAACTTCGATCGTTGGGGCGTGCGCGGCCAATTGCTCTTCGTCGGGGACGAGATAAGCGACCGTCTCATCTTCAACTACGCCAGCTCGAACGAATACCGGAACTATTTTCGCAGCGCCATTCCGATCGGCAATTCGAGCCTCATTTATGCGAATAGCACGGCTCCGGCGACAAGCTACGCTCAGAACTTCTGGAGCAGGCTCGGTCGGCCCGTTCTCACCTTCGATCCATATAAGCCGTACATGGCGCGCGAAGGGACGGATCCCCAACGCAATTACACTGTCTCCAACGAGCTGAACGTCGGCATTGGCGACTATCTGCTGACGTCGATATCGGCCTATGGGTTCGAACGAGGACTCGAGCGAGGCTTTTCCGACGGGAACCAATTGGCCGCTATTCGCGGCGGTTCGATGGATACATACGCCGGCCAGGGCTCCCAAGAGCTGCGCTTCTCCTCGCCGAAGGGGCAACCGTTCGAGTGGCAAGTCGGGCTCTACGGTTTCGCAGAAGACGTGCTGAGCCAGATGCATCATGTCCAATTCGGCGCCGATGCGACGAAATGGTACAGCCTCCCGGCCGCTCTCCCCGGTGTCGCGGACTGGTGGTACGTCAAAGCGACGTCACATCAGGCCGCTGGATACGCCAACGCCACCTATCATTTCGACGAGCAGGCGGCGATAACGTTCGGCATAAGGGATTCATGGGAGCGGAGGGGCGGGTCCGCGCGCCATCAACCCTCGCTCTATTACGGTGCCCAATACTCGCCTTTCCAGCAGGAGCAGGCGATCATCGCTTCCGGCGGCTGGGGCTGGTCCGACACCGGATATCAGGCGAAATACCGCAATATGCTCACTGCGCTCGTCAACCCGGAATACCGGTACAACGACAATATCAATTTGTTCGGTCTCGTCGGCCGCGGAGAGAAAGCCTCGGCAGTCAATATAACGGGCACAGGTCCGATCTATGTGAACCGCGGCGGCACTTACTACCTCGTGGATCATGCTCCGCTGCTCGGCAACAAGCCCGAGGTGTCGTGGGATTATGAGCTGGGAGTCAAGACGAATTGGCTGGATGAGCGCCTGTTTCTCAACCTGACCGCCTATTGGACGGACCTATATAATTTTCAGGTCGTTCAAAGCAAGACGAGCTACGACACCAATGGCGCGCCGATCTCCGTCAGCAATGTCGGCAACGCCGAGCAGGCGAGGATGCGTGGCGTAGAATTCGACGGACGATGGAGCCCAATCGAGAAACTATGGATCACCTTTTCCGGCTCACTGTCGGATGCGCGCTGGGTCAAATATACGCAAGCGCCCGCGCCGAGCGACTGGGCTTGGTCGACGCCTGCGAATGCGCCCGCCGGCTTCATCAAAGCGCCGCAGTATATGTCGCTGTCCAACACGCGCTGGACGAATCTTCCGAGATGGGCGTTCAGGGCCGGAGCCAATTACGAGCATCCTCTCGGAACGGTGTTCAGCGGCTCGGGACTGGGGCCGTGGGCCGAACAATCGATCAGCGCGTTCGGCTATTTCAATGTCGCCTACACGGATAAGATTCAGCTGACCAATCCATGGTCGGTGGTTCAGTATTGGAACCGGCCCTATGTCGATCTCAGCGTCGGCGCCGGCTTGAAGACCAGCGACAATCATTACAGGCTGACATTCTGGGGTAAGAATCTCTTCAATGTGGTGCCTTTCATGTCTTGGTCGCCCGGCAGCGGAAGCACGCCGACCTCTGTCACCCTCGGCATGCCGCCGGTCACCTACGGCGGCACGTTGAGCGTGGTGCTCGACTGAGCGCGCTTTGACCGCAGGGCTCTGATCCGAGTCAACGGGCTGAGGCGCCCGAGGCTTGGCGAGGCAATCCTCCCGCCAGCAGGCGATTTTCCGCGGGGCTCGATGCTGGCGCGCGTAGGCTTTGGTGGCCTTGCGTTGCGGCTTCACGGGCCTTTCGTGAAGCAGTTGCGCGGAGAAGACCGCCCGGCGCCGCTTCGATCGATCGAGACGCGCCGCGTCGACCTATGGCGCGGCGACGGACACGGATTCCGCGCTTCCCGTTGTGGCGCTGTCCAACGCTCGGGCGAGGTCCTCGAATAGGTCCGAGGTGGATTCGATTCCTGTCGAGAGGCGCAGCAGATCGTCGGGAACCGGCGTTCCCGGCCCTTCGACGCTGGCGCGATGCTCGATCAAGCTCTCGACGCCGCCGAGCGACGTCGCGCGCTTCCATATCTTCACCTGCGCGGCGGTCGCGATCGCCGCCGCCGCGCCGCCTCTCACGCGAATGGACAACATGCCGCCGTATCCGCCATGCATCTGTCGCTGGGCGACATCATGGCCCGGAAACGCCGGAAGGCCCGGATAGAGAACCTCGGAAACGGCCTCATGCGTCGCGAGCCGCTCGGCGAGCTCCTGCGCCGACCGAGACTGCGCGCGCACGCGAAGGAAAAGCGTGCGCAAGCCGCGCTGCAAAAGCCAGGCTTCGAAAGGCCCGAGCACGGCGCCGTTGCGCGCCGAGATCATGCGGATGCGATCCCAGAATTCGTCCCGTCGCGCGGCGACGACAGCGCCGGCCACCACATCCGAATGACCGTTCAGATATTTCGTCGCCGAATGAACGACGAGATCGGCGCCGAGCGACAAGGGCCGCGTGAGCACGGGTGAAGCCGCGGTGGAGTCGACGGCGAGCCGCGCGCCTGCGCGATGGGCGATCGCCGCCGCCGCGGCGATATCGGAGATCGTCCACATCGGGTTGGCGGGGGTTTCCACCCAGACGAGACGCGTCTCGCCGGGCCGCGCTGCGGCTTCGAGAGCGGTCGCATCCGCTAAATCGACGAAGTCGACGCGCAAGCCCCAGCGCGTCGCGAAATCGGCGAGCCAGCCGCGCAGGGCCCAATACATGACCTTCGGCGCGATCACATGATCGCCGGGGTCCAAAGCCAGAAAAACCGCCGTCGCGGCCGCCATCCCGGAGGAGAAGAGAAGCGTTTCCGCGCCTCCTTCCAGCGCGTTCAAGGTCTGAGCGGCGGCCGCATAGGTCGGATTGTCTGGACGAGAGTAAATGCGCCCCTCCGGGAAGCTGTTGTCCGGCGCGCGCTCGAAGGTCGTCGACGGATGGATGGGCGGGATGAGCGCGCCGACGGAGGGGTCGATCCTGCCGACGGTCTGCGCTGCGATGGTTTCCGGCTCGGTCAAATGCGTGAACCTCGATTGGAGAAACGGGGAGCTTCGGACGCCGGGACGATCGACGAATTGACATCGCGTCGACCCGCGGGCCGGCGCGCGCGCTCGATCTCGCAGAGCGGATCGTCAGGCTTCGACATTCGCGCGACTTCTTTTGTCGAAGCGAGCAGCCAGCCTATCGCCCGCCCATTGCAGCGCGGATACGAGCGCGATGAGAACGAAGACGACGACGACCATGACGTTGGTCTCGAAACGTTGATATCCGTAACGTATGGCGAGATCGCCGAGCCCGCCCGAGCCGACCGCGCCCGCCATGGCGGAGGCGCCGATCAGCGTCACGAGAGTCACGGTGAACCCGCTCGTCAAGCCCGGCAGCGCTTCTGGGATCAGCACGTCGAAAATGATCGTCCAACGGCTGCCGCCCATTGCCCGCGCCGCTTCGATCAAGCCTTGGTCGACCTCACGAAAGGACAGCTCGGCGATGCGCGCATAATAGGGGATCGCCGCGAGCGACAAGGGGACGATCGCGGCCGCGACGCCGATCGACGTGCCGACGATCCATCGCGTGAGCGGAATCGCCGCGACCAGGAGAATAATGAAAGGAATGGATCGCACCGCATTCACGACGGCACCGATCAGCCGATTGAGCCATATCCGCTCGACGAGTCCATGTCGATCGGTCATGACGAGCAACAGTCCGAGCGGCAGACCGAGAGCGAGCGAAACGAATCCGGCGGCCGCCGTCATGGCCAAGGTCTCGACGAAAGACCGCCAAAGAAGCTCAAGCATCGCCGGCGACATGGCCGAGCACCTCCACCTCGTCCGCATGCAGCCGCAGGAAATCCAGCGCCGCGGAAAATTGGGCACGGTCGCGCCCGTCGGCTTCGAGAAACAGCGCTCCGACCTCCTCGCCCCTCACACGGTCCACGCCGCCATGAACGAGGGACACGCGCAGGCCCGTTGCGAGCGCGAGCTCCGCCAGGAGGGGCGCTCGCGCTCGAGCGCCGATGACGACGACTTTCAGCAGCGTTCGCTCGCCCCAACCGGCGACGAGGCGCGCCGCAAGATCGTCCGGCAATGTCGGCCGATAAGCGCGTAACAGGCTACGGGTCGTCGCGGCGCAGGGCGAGGCGAATATCCGCCGAACAGGCCCCTGCTCGACGATGTTTCCGCCGTCGAGCACCGCCACGCGGTCGGCGATCGCGCGCACGACGCTCATCTCGTGCGTCACCAGCAGGATGGTGAGATCGAGCTTACGATTAATGTCCCGCAGCAATTCCAAGATTGCGTCTGTCGTTTCGGGATCCAGGGCCGAGGTCGCTTCGTCCGATAGCAGCAGCGCCGGCCGCGCCGCCAGAGCGCGCGCGATGCCGACGCGCTGCTTTTGGCCGCCGGAGAGCTGCGCCGGATAGGCGCCGGCTTTGTCGGCAAACCCGATCAGCTCGAGCAGCTCGGCGACACGCGCGTTGCGGACCGCGCGCGGCAGCCCTGCAATCTCGAGCGGCAAAGCGATATTTTCCGCCGCCGTCTTCGCCGACATCAGATTGAAGTGCTGGAAGACGATGCCGATTCTCCGGCGCAGCGGCTGCAGCTCGCGCTCGCCGAGCCCGATGATCGAGCGCCCCTCTATCTCGATGTCGCCGCTGTCGGGGCGCTCGAGGCCGTTGAGACAGCGGATGAGCGTCGACTTGCCGGCGCCGCTGCGGCCGATGAGTCCGAGCACCTCGCCGCGGCGAAGCGAGAGCGAGACTTGGTCCAACGCGATCGTCGCGCCGAACCGCTTCGTCACCTCGCTCAGGCGCACGACCGATGATGAGCCGCTCTCGCTCTGCGAGCTGAGCGTCGATGCGTCGAAGGCGGACGTCAGCACGTTCGAGCCGGTCCTTTATGGGACGCGTCGCCGCCACGGGGCGCGAAATTCACCACGCGGGAACGCCGGCGCCGTGAAAGATGCTCGCCAGGGCTCCCTTCACGACATCGTTCTGATAAGCGCCGACGAGCGCTCCGACCCAGCGATCGTTCTCATGGCCGGATTTGACGGCGATGAAGTTCCGATAAGGATTGTCGGCGAGCGGCTCCTGCGCGATACGATCCTCGCCGAGCTTCAGGCCGGATTTGATGGCCCAATCGGTGTTGACCACGGCGGCCGAAAGATCGTCGATTGCGCGGCCGACGACGCCGGCGTCGAGCTCCTTGATCGCGAGCCCCCTCGGATTGTCGACGATATCTGCGGTCGTTGCGAGGATGTCCGCGCCATCGCGCAGCTTGATGAGCCCGACGCGCTGCAGGAGAACCAACGCGCGGCCCTCGTTGGACGGGTCGTTGGGAACGCCGATGATCGCGCCTTTCGGCAGATCGGCCACAGAGCGAACCTTGCGCGAATAGAGGCCGATCGGCCAGACAGCGGTGAAGCCGACAGGCGTGATGTGGTAGCCGCGCGTCTTGATTTGACTGTCGAGATAGGGCTTGTGCTGAAACGCATTGGCTTCGACGTCGCCACGTTCCAAGGCCTCATTGGGCTGTGTGTAGTCGTTGAAGACGACAATCTTTATCGTCAGCCCGTTCTTGGCCGCCTGCGCCGCTACCACCTTCCAAAGGTCTTCATCCTCGCCGCCTAAAACGCCGACGCGCACCGTCTCCGCAAAGGCCGGCGTAGCAAGCAGCGTGAGCGCGGAGAGGGCGAAAGCCAAAGCCAGCGCGAGCGCCGAACCACGTCTGCGGCTCTGCAAAGCCGCGGCCATGGAAGCGCGCTCCGTCAGAACGACGAAGCGCCGCCCCGCTCTGTGTGGAAAGCTGATCATTGCGTCGCTCATGAGGAGGCGTGACCGCGCAAGTAGAATGAATACGATAGAGATTGTCAATAGTTCGGCGATCAGAAGCCGGGCGGGCAGGACGCCGCCGATCCGCCCGAGCAGAGCGACCGACGAAGCCGGCGCGACGGTCCTGGTCGAGGCCGATCGATTTTGGCGCGCGGCGCCGTTCAACGCGCGTTCTGGACCCCGACGACTTTCGACGTCGCCTCGGTGAAATCCAGCGCGGCGGCGTTCGCGCCGCCGACGAAATCAGAGGCTGCGTCTTTCGACAGATAGCATTACAGTTGCGTAATTTGGCGGTTTCTGACTCACTGGGCCACCATGATTCGTTTCGGGGATCATGGGATGGCGGAAGCTTCGATCGAGACGACGCTGGAGTTGTGGGCGTCGTCGCTGCGTGATGTGAAACGTCGGATGCATCCGTTGTTCACGCAACACCGCGTGGCGCGATCGGCAGAAGCTTTCCTCGACGGCCTGCTCGGCGAAGAACGACGCAAGACGGGCTGGATGCGGGCGGAGGCCGCCGGCGATCCGGGGCCGTGGCGACAGCAGGCCGTTCTGGGCCGGGGACGTTGGGACGCCGATGCGTTGCGCGACATCGTGCGCGACTATGCGCTGGAGACGTTGGCCGACGACGATGCGGTCTTTGTCGTCGATGAGACGGGCTTTCTGAAGCAGGGCAAGGCATCCTGCGACGTTGCACGGCAATACACGGGCTCGGCGGGAAAGATCACGAACTGCCAGATCGGCGTTTTCGCTTGCTATGTGTCGCATCGCGGCCACGCCTTCATCGACCGCGAGCTCTATCTGCCGAAGAGCTGGACGGGCGACAAAGAACGTATGACGAAGGCGCATGTCCCGCAGGAATTGATCGACAGCGCCAATGGCGGCTTCGCCACCAAGCCAGCGTTGGCGCTCGCCATGATCGAGCGCGCGATCGCCGCGAATGTTCCATTCTCCTTCGTCGCCGCCGACACGGTCTACGGAGTCGGCGACATCGAGATGGCGTTGCGGCGCGCCGGCAAAGGCTATGTGCTGGGCGTCAAATCCAACGACACGTTCTACTCCTGGGGCAAGCCGAGCGCCGTCGCGGGCACGGCGAAAGAGATCGCCGACCGCTTGCCGCTGTCCGCTTGGAAACGTCTTTCGGCTGGCGCTGGAACGAAAGGCGAGCGGCTCCATGATTGGGCCTATCTCGAGCTCGCCGATCTCGCCGGCGGCGATTACAATGAGGCGCAGGGCGACCAGGTCTGGACGCGCGGATTGCTGATCCGCCGCAAGATCGCCGATGGCGATCTTGCCTTCTTCACGACATGGGCGCCGAGCGGAACGACGATCGAAGCGCTGGCGAAAATCGAAGGCCATCGTTGGGCGATCGAGGATAGCTTCGAAACCGCCAAGAACGAGCTGGGCCTCGATCACAACGAAACGCGCTCATGGCATGGATGGCGACGTCATGTCTCGCTCGTCATGCTGGCCTTCGCCATGATGGCGACGATACGTGTTCACGCCAATGGACCGGCGACGCCGTCCCCCAAAAAGATCCGGCGCGCAATGACGACAAAAGCTACGCGGCCTCGATCGACGGCGAGCTGATCCGCTGGTCGATGCAGGAAATCCGACGCATCGCCACGCGTCTCGCACAAAAACGCATTCGACCCGAGTTCGTCATCGCATGGTCGTTATGGCGACGAGCGCACCAAGCCGAAGCAAGGCGAGCCCATCTCAAAAAGCAACTGTAATGATAGGCGCTCGATCGACCATCGCTCTCCGCCACCAACCATGCGCGATCTGCAAAGATCTTGGCGCCGCTCACGCGAGGCGACGCGACGCCGCTGCACCGAGGTGGGAAGCCTAATCCCGCGGCGTTGCGATGATGAAACGGTCACAGCGTCATATCGGACGTCCCGCTCAATCGAGCTTCACCAGCAAGGTTCCGCCTATGGTGCGCGGGAAGTCCTGCAGAGTGACGGTGGTCGCCGTCGTCGAGCTGCCCGGCGACCAGCCCGTGATGTAGCGTTGGTCGAACAGATTCTTCGACCAGATCGAGAGACTGTAGCGCTCGTCGTCGGTGCGCAGGCCGAGGCCGGCGTTCACGATCGTATAGGCCGGCTGCCAATATTGCAGCACCGACCAGGGATTGGTCAGCTGCGTGCGGTCCTGCCAGGCGACATTGACATAGCCGAAAGCGGTGACGGGCCGATCCCAGAATGGCCCGAGATCGCGAAACGCCGATCCCAGCGGATGGTCGTAGGTCGCGCCGAAATTGATCGCCCATTTGGGGAGATTTTCCCAGCGCGAATTCGAGCGAGACAGCGTCAGCGGCGCCTTGAGAAATCCCGCGGGCGCGGAAGCGGGAGTCGACCAGACCCAGTCGGCCGGCGGGGCGGCGTTGTCGTAGCTGATATAGCGCGCCTCCGTATAGGCGCCATTGAACGACAGCCACAAGCGCTCGATCGGAGAGAAGCGGCCCGTGAATTCGACGCCGCGCAGCCGCACATGCGGAACCGAGCCGAGATAGGTCTGGCGTATCGGCTGGCCGGTCGCGTCCGTATAGCTCGTGTCGACCATATTGGCCTGGAAGTCGTAGATGTCGTTCCAATAGAGATTGGCGTTGGCGATGAGCCTGCCGTCGAGCCAATTGGTCTTCGCGCCGAGCTCGTAGTCCCAGCTCGTCTCCGCCCTTGTGAACAGCGGCTGGAAGCCCCTGAACAGCGTTCCCGACCAGACCGGCTGGGCGCGGTCGTTGAACGCCGCGGCCTTCTCGCCGCGGCCGACGAGACCATAGAGCAGGATGTTGTCGCTGAATTTATACGAGGGATTGAACGAGCCGGTGAGCATGTTGCGCGTCTTCGTCGCGCTGCCCGTGTCCCAGAAGCCGACGCCGCCGCCGCCGCGGATCGCATTATAGACCTGAACGGGCGAGAAGGTCTGGCTCCACGCCTTGTCCCAGCCGAACACCGAGCCTTCCTTGATCTCATAGCTGTCGCGCAGGCCGAAGGTTAGCGTCCATCGTTCGTCGAGATGATAGGCGCCCTGGCCGAAGCCGCCGATATGGAAGGTTCGCGACTTGCCGTCGGTGCGCTGCTGGAAGGCGTCGAGGAGGGCGGGATCGGTGGTGGGCGCTCCGAACCATCGCGCGGCGTCGCCGCCGAAATCCGTATGCGAGTAGGAGCGCGTCTTCTCATAGAGCGAATAGAGGCCGCCCTGCCATTCGAGCGTCTGGTCGCGCGGCGACGCGAGCCGAAGCTCCTGCGAATATTGATCGACATAGACGTCGGCGTCGCCGCCGACATTGGTGATCTCGGTCTCCTGAAGGCCGAGCGCATTGTGCGAATGCAGCGTGAACTCGCCCCAGGCGGAGACGGAGGTGAGCGTATAGCCGCCGATTTGCCAATTCGCTTCATTGGAGAGAGTGGTCGTGAGCGTGCTCCAGGGGCCGTTGCGCGTGTTGAGCGGCCGATAGGCGTCGAAGGCGAGCACATTGCGCCCGAGACGGCTCCGAAACGTCTGCGCATAGGTCGCGCCCATCGTTCCATTGGCGAAGATGGGAACCGAATCGCCGATTTGTCCGGTGTGATTGTTGGAGGCGATATATTCCTGCGAGCTGGTGCGGTAGAAGATCACGCGGTCGGTGACGGCGTCGCCGACATAGAGCAGCTGGCCGCGCGCGCCCCAGCGATTATTGTCGAGATAGCCGGCGCCTGTGACTTGGTCGTGGACCCATCCCGAGCCCTTGTCGAGATAGAGCGCGAGACGATAGGCGAGCCGGTCGTCGATGATCGGCCCGGTGACATTGAGCTTTTCGACGATATGGCTGTAATTGGCGAAGGAGGTTTCGAGAGAGGCCTTGCGCTCGAAGGACGGCAGCTGCGTGCGCAGGACGATATTGCCGACCGTCGTATTCTTGCCGAGCGCCACGCCCTGCGGGCCGAGCCCGATCTCGAAGGAATCGAGGTCGGTGAAATCGCCCCATTGGAAGCCGACATGCTTCCAGAACACATTGTCGACGATGAATCCGGTGTCGAGCTCCGACGAGTCGCCATTGCCGGCGCCGCGGCCGACGCCGCGGATCGCGGGCGTCGAGGTGCGCGCCGTGGCGATGTTGGGGCGATAGTTGGGAATGAGCTGCGAGAGATCGGAGAGGCGCTCGAGATGCTCCTCCTCGGCCTTGGCGCCATTGACGATTGCCGCGGAGCGCGGCGTGTGGAGCAGAACCTTCTCCTCCTGCCGCGTCAGCCCCTCCGCGCGGGCGCCGACCACGACGTCGTCGACCGTGGCCTCTTGCGCGCGCGCCGAGCCGCGGACGATATCGAGCGCGGCGAGAGCTGCGAGAGACGCTGTCGCCATCCATCTGCGCCGGCGCGCTTTCGCATTCATGCTCCTGCTCCTGCCGATTCCATTGGATCGCCGGCTCATTGCAACACGACGCGCAACGCGTCGCCGAAGGCTCATAATAACATTTTCATACTATGAATATAGTATATAAAGCCGCGCCGACGCTCCGTCCAGCGCAATTCGACCTGGGAGCGAACCCGTCTCGAGCAGGGGGTGAAGACGCTCCTCACAATCCTCGACGCCATCGCAACGGACGCAACCTCGTGGGCCGCTCGAAACGCCCGACCGAGAACACAGTCGCTCGAGAGTTGGGGCCTCCGGCATTCCCGGCGAGGTTCATAATCTTCGCCTATCGACGCATCCGTAGGAACGAATGGACACGCCGGGGACTATCTCGGTCACCGTTCGGCGGCCAACGATGCGAAGCGCGACGTCGTACCGTTCCACGAGAGCCGCGAGAGATACGACATGGAGGGTAGAGAAGCGATGCGCCTGATCGTCGTTGCGGGACCGCCCTCCGTCGGCAAGACCGCGATCGTGCTAAAGACAGCCGAAGCATTGGCAGGCGCGGCCGGCCACGTGGTCAAATTCGATTGGCTGGCGAGCATGGACGAGGCGGCCCACGCCAAAGCCGGATTGCCAGCGGTGGCCGGGCTGGCCGGCAGCCTGTGTCCAGACCATTAATGTGATCGCCGGCCCCGGCTCCGCGAGATCCACGATAATGGCGTTGTGGCTGTTTCGAATCGACAGGGAGTGCCAACATGCACAACCGACCTCTTGATGCAGCAATCTATGGAATCGATCTTGGAAAAAATCGCTTCGGCGTTATCGGCTGCGATCGCACGGGAAAGCCGATCCAGCGGTTAAAGCCGCGTTCAATTGCAAGAGTGCGTCGCATTGCTCACCGGCAAATCCAGGGCTTCCGCTGCGAGAGACGGCGCTACGGCGACGCTACGAGACGCTCATAGCCCGGTCAGCGGAATTGCTTGACGCCGTAGCTTGTCGCATAGGCCGATTAGCAGCGGACGCGTCAGATGATAACGTGGTGCTCGAAAAGGCCGCCATCGAACTCGATCATCGTAATAACTCGTCGAGGCCCGGTTCCAGCGATCATACTTCATTGTCCACGTCGGAGAGGTCTGCGACGGGACTTACTCCCGCGGCGCCCCTTGACCACCTTTGCCTAGAAGGCAATACAAATTCTAATAAAGTCAACCCACTAATGCGGAGAGCTGTAATGTTTGCGACGGAGTTGACTAGAATGTGCGTTCAATACAACAATCCTGACGGGAAAGTGGAGCGGGTCGTTCCCGAGCAGATATTTCAAATACTTCGCAACGCCGCTCTTCAGACCGTTGAAGTAGACGAAGAATGGTACATGACGAATTATGAGGACGTCGCGAAAGCGTGCCGCGATAAAGGAATTGCTAATGCGAAGGAGCATTACGTTAAGTTCGGCTATTTCGAGGGGCGGTTGCCGAGGAGGCTCGAGTTCGACGAGAGTTACTACTTGTCTGTCAATCCGGATGTCGCAGTCGCCGTGGAGAACAATGAGATTGCCTCGGGAATCGACCATTTCGAAAAAGTTGGCCACAAGGAAGGGCGCCGGCCGCCTGAGCGTTTTTCTTTATTTTAGTAGCGTGCTGCTGTATCGATGCGCCGAGAAAAGTCGAGGTCTGTGACAAAGATGCGGTTCATTTCATCGATTTTCCGTAAGGTCGCGAGCTTGCGATCGGCCGCGCTCGTTGTGGATGCTAGTTATTACTGGAGCCTTTATCCAGATGTAAAGGCGGCCGGCGTCTCCGCTGAAGATCATTTTCGAGTTAATGGTTGGCGTGAAGGGCGCAATCCTTCGCCTTTTTCATACCATTTATTATGTCGCCAAATACCTCGGCAATGAACTGCACACGAATCCCCTTCAAGATTTTGTGGTTGCCCCTGGTCGTTGTTCTAATACCGAGACAATCGAAGAATTGGAAGAGATTCAGAGTGACTATATCCGCCCCTATTTCGATGAAATCCACTATCTTCTGAGTTACGGCGAAAGCCTTGAGAATATCGACCTTGTGCGCCATTATGTCTCGAAGGGCGCGAGCTTGGGATATGATCCAACACCTGACTTCAAAATGAGCGAATACCGGCTCAACCATAGGCATATCGTTGCTAGTCAAGTAAATCCATTTTATCATGCTCTACCTGTCAATGGTTTTCGACCCGCGTCTTCCAAGCTACTTGGAAATGCGAATGCCTCGCCTGTCATATCCTCGATCCCGCAGTCATCTGCCGTCCAGAACGTGACCGTGGACATTGACAACAAAACGCTGGTCGGCATTTAATAATATTGCGTCTCATTTACACAGCGCTAGGCACGCGCATCAATCGGCGCGCAATGCGGAAGCGAACGGCGAGGCGGTGGATCGCGCCGTGCAGGCGATGCAGGCCAGGCCATCTCCTCCATCGAGGCCGAGGCCTCTTCGGCCGAGGAGGCCTGCTCGGTCGCGCCCTGCGACAATTGCTCGGCGGAGGCGGAGAGCTCCTGCGCGCCGGCCGCGACATTGCTCGCGGCGCTCGTGGCCTTGACGATGATGTCGCGCAGATTAGCGACCATGCGCTCGAGCGCGATGCCGAGCGTGTCCTTGTCGGAAAGCGGCTTGGCCTCGACAGTCAGGTCTCCGGCCGCGATCTTGTCAGCGACGGCGGCGGTGGCGTTGAGATTACGGGTCATGGCGTTGAGGGCCCCCACGAGATCGGAGACCTCGTCATCGCTGGCGACCGAGACGCGCTGGCTCAGATCGCCGATGGCGACCGCATTGGCGAGAGCGACAGCGCGGCCGAGTCCGCGGCTTATATTGAGCCCGATCCACAAGGCCGCGCCGATCGCGACGACCACCGAACCGGACAGCATAGCGATCAGCAGAATGCGCGCCCGCTCATAGTCCGCAGCCGCCTGCGCTTTGGCCTCCTCGACCATCTTGCGCTGGAAGCCGATGAATTCGTCGATGGCCTTCAACACCTCGAGCGTATGGGCGCGTCCTTCGCCGCTCGAGAGATCGGCCGCGAGAATCGCACCGCCCTCACGCGCGATCTCGACGGCGCGCGCTTCGATTTTCAGCCATCGGTCCAGCGCGGCCGAGAATTGCTCCGCGGGCTGCGCCATTCCGGCCCGGACGGCGCGCCCCTTGACGCCATCGGTACTGGCCGTGATCGCCGCCGCATCCGCCTGCAACGGCTTCACGCGCGTTTCGAGGTCTACGACCGTCTGCGACGCGATGAACGAATACATGTCGGCGCGCAGCTTCTCGATCGACGTATGAATGCGCTCGAGATCGGCGACGAGCAGAGTTGCGCCATTGCGAGCGCCAGCGTCCGAAAATGCGTTGAGCGCGGCGCGCAATTCCTTGGCCGCCTCCGCGCCTTCAGTCGCCGTGATCGTGAGCGCCTTATTGGCGGAATTCATCTGGGCGTATTTTAGGATCTTGTCTTGCACGGGATTCGCCGATTCTACGGCCTGCGCGACCTTGACGATATATTCCTTGCCCTTGGCGCTAGCGACTTCATAGATCGTCTCGCGCAGCTTGCGCGCCTCGTCGCGGGCCTTCAAAGCATTGGCGGCATCTCGCTCGCGCTCCGCGTCGCTCGTCGCGATAATGGCATTCTTCTCGGAGCGGATGCTGTCTAGAACATGGACTTTCATCTCCTCCGCCCAGACGAGGCGCTTGACGCGCCCCTCGACGATCATGTCGACATTCTCGTTGAGCGCCGCGAGCTTGGTGTAAGAGACAGCGCCTGCGGCCGCTGAGAGCACGATGACGACGCCGAATGCGGTGCTGAGCTTCGCTTTGACTGTGTATCGCATGGTTTGCCCTATACTGCGCTCGAAGGCGCGCGACGATCAGTTGAAGATGCGTTCGATATCGGGAACGACGAGAAAATCGTCTTTCCACCGCCCGATGAATTTCACGAATTCTGGCCGCCAGCGCATGCCGATGCGCGGCGCGGCGCCGAGCGTCGCGAGCGACAGCTCGGCGACCTCATAGACCTTGTCGGCGACGATGCCGACGATGGTCGGCTCACCATCGAGATCGACTTCGAGGACGACGAAGCGCGTGTCTGCGGTCGCGGGCTCGACCTCCATGCCGAAGCGTGGACGAAGATCGGCCATAGGCACCACCTTGCCGCGCACATTGATGAGGCCGCGCACGAAATCGCGAGCGCCTGGCGCTTCGGTCACCGGCGCAGGATCGAGAATTTCGCGCACGCGCTCTGCGTCGATCGCGAAGATCTTGCCGCCGACGCCCAGCATCAGGCAGCGTCTGCTGTCGTCTGTCATCGCTTCGGCCATCACGCGGCCTCCTTCGCTTTGGCCTTGCGCTCGTCGTCATGGGCCTGGGCGAGATCGACGAGATGCGGAATGTCGAAGATGAGCGCGATCGCGCCGTCGCCGAGGATCGTCGCGCCGGAGAAGCAAGGAACGTCGGCGTGCAATTTCGACAGGGATTTGATCACCGTCTGATGGCTGCCGATAATCTGGTCGACGACGAGGCCGACGCGCCGATCGCCGAAGGAGACGACAACGATCTTTTGATGCGGGTCAGGCAGCGTCTTCGCATCGACGAGCACACGCAGCCGAATGAAGGGAACGAGATCGCCGCGAATATTGAGGAAACTGCGGCCGGCGGAGCCGGCGTCGGCAGCCGCGGTCAATTCGACGCATTCCTCGACCGAGGAGAGCGGAATGACGTAGCGCGCGAGTCCGACGCGCACGAGCAGGCCATCGATGATGGCGAGCGTCAGTGGCAGTCGCAACGTCACCTCGGCGCCGGCGCCGAACGTGCTCGTCACATCGATAGCGCCGCGCAGCCCTTCGATGGTCCGCTTGACGACATCCATGCCGACGCCACGACCGGAGAGCTTGGTGACGGCCTGCGCCGTCGAAAAGCCCGGGTGGAAGATGAGCTGATGAATCTCTGCGTCGGTCATGGTCGCCTCCTCGGCGATCAACCCATTGGCGACGGCCTTGGCGCGAATGCGCCCGACGTCGAGGCCGCGACCGTCGTCGGAAACGGTGATCAGAACCTCGGCGCCGGAATGGCTCGCGGCGAGACGAATGCGGCCCGTCGCCGGCTTGCCCGCGGCAATGCGGCCGTCAGCGTCCTCCAGCCCATGATTCAACGCATTGCGGATGAGGTGGACGAGAGGATCGGCGAGACGCTCGATCATCGTTTTGTCGAGCTCGGTCTCCTCGCCGGACATAACGAGATCGACGGGCTTGCCGAGCTCCTTGGAGAGATCATGGACGAGGCGGCGATAGCGCCCGAACAGCTAGCCGATCGGCACCACGCGAATGCCCATGGTGACGTCGCGAAGATTTGCGGCGAGACGTTCGATCTCTTCGGCGATGGATTTGATGTCGAGGCTGGCGGAGGCGGATAATTGCGACAAGCGCACTTGAGCGATGACCAGCTCGCCGACGCGATCCATCAGCTCGTCGACCTTTTCCGCCGGCACGAAACGCCGCGCGCGACCGAAGGATGTTCAAAGCGCAGGCGTCGAGCCACTCCTGTACGCTACTGTAAAGGTTTTCGGGTGAAGGAAAGCTCGACGTTATTGGCAACCTGTTTGGCGCTGCACGCCTCTGGATCGTCGCGCCGCTCCACCACTCGAAATCGGTCGTGACGACGGCGCCCCGCGCGAAAGACCGAACGTGGCGCGCAAATGCTCGCCGGTCGCCGGCGCAAGTCGGAGGCGGCGAAGAGTCGCCGTCTCCTCCTCGTTTGCCCACGCGCGCGGCGCGGGCCAACTCTTCAGGTCACGCCGCCGCCGGCTCGACGCGCAGCGCGGCGAGGAATTCGGCGAGCTTCTTACGATCGACCTCGACGAGGGGTTTCAGCGGCGGCCGCGGCGCGCCGGCCGGCAATCCGCGCAGGGCGAGCCCGGCTTTCACCGTGGTCGGCAGGCCGCCCACGACGATGAATCGCAGCACCGGAAGAATGTCGTAGAACAGCGCCCGCGCGCGCACGATGTCGCCCGCCTGCACCAGATCGAACAGCCGCGACGGCCGATCGTCGAGCAGATTGGGCGCGGCGGTGCACCAGCCAGAAGCGCCGGCGGCGATCGCCTCCAACGCCATATGGTTGGCGCCGTTGTAGAAGGGAATCGCGCCGTCCGACAGCTTGTGGATCGCGTGCATGCGATTGAGATCGCCGCTGCTCTCCTTGATGAAGCGCACCGTGTCGAGCTCGCGCACCAGCCGCACCAGAAACTCGGGCGACATGTCCACGCCGCTGGTGCCCGGATTATTATAGGCCATGATCGGCAGATCGGTCGCTGCCGCTATGGCGGCGTAATGATCGAAGATCTCGGCCTCGGTCAGCTTCCAATAGGACACCGGAATGACCATCAGCATATCGGCGCCGATCTCGCGGGCGTAGCGCGCCTTGGCGACGGCGGCGGCCGTCGTCAGCTCGGCGATTCCGACAATCACCGGAACGCGGCCGGCCACCGTCTCGACGCCGAGGCGGGCGCCATGCCGCCATTCCGCGTCCGTCAGATAGGCGCTCTCCCCGGCGCTGCCGAGGAAGGCGATGGCCGCCGGCTGCGAGCGCAGCAGATTTTCCGTCACGCGGCGGAAAGCGCCGTCGTCGATCCCGCCATCAGCGGAAAAGGGCGTGACAGGATAGGCGACGATGCCGCGAATCACATTGGTCCGAGTCGCATTGGTCATGGCGAGTCTCACTTCGCTTCTTCGCGGATCGCGAGGCGACCGGCGTTCTGGAGCATGGGGGCGTTCTCGCAGGCGAGATAGCGCGCGGGCTTGTCCAAATCGGCGTTGACGTGATGGTGCCACGCCCAGATCGGAATATAGACAGCGTCTCCCGCCTCCCATTCGATGCGACGGTCCTCGATCATCGAATAGCCGCGCCCCTCGAGCACATAGAGGATGGTCTCATAAGTGTGGCGATGGCGGTTGGAGCGGCCGCCCGGCGTGAGGCCGCCGACGGTGAGGCTGATGGCGTGCGACGGCAGATCGATGAAATGCACCGGATGCTTGCGCTCGGCCGAATAGGCGGCGCGCGCATCGTCCTTCTCGACGCCGCGATGCGCGAGCCGCTCCGGCAAAATCACCTCGAATATCGGCGGCGTCTTGTCGAAATCGGCCGAATGGAAAACCCGTTGGGCGGACATTGCCCGTCTCCCTTTTTTTGGTTGCGACGGCCTGTCTTCGTTAGGATATGAGAATAGGTCCAAGACTTGTTTTCGATACTGAAAATAGGTTTTGCCTATGATATAGGAGTCCGATGGATTTTCGACGACTCCGCTATCTGATCCGCGTCGGCGAGGAGCGCAGCTTCACCCGCGCCGCCCGCTCGCTCAATGTCTCGCAGCCGACGCTCTCCCAGCAGATTCAGGACCTCGAAGCGGAGCTCGGCATCGCTCTTTTCACAAGGACGGCGCATAAGGTCGAGCCGACCGAGGCCGGCCTGCTGACCATCGACTGCGCGCGCCGGGTATTGGCGGAGACGGAGCGGCTGCGCGAGGCCGTGCAGGAATATCGTGGACTGAAGCGCGGCCGGTTGCGCGTCGGCGTGACGCAGACCTTCAACGCGCTCTATCTGCCGCAGATCGTCACCGCCTTCGCGCGCGACTATCCGGCGATCGACCTCGAGATTCTGGAGCTGGCCAATGACGAGATCGACGCCGGCGTCGAGGCCGGGACGCTGCATCTGGGCGTCGGCCTTCCCCGCGCGCACACCAAGAGCCGCGCCGAGCCGCTCTACGCCGACACGCTGATGTTCGTCTGCGCGCGCGGTCACAGATTGGCTGAGGCCGAGAGCATCCCAGCGGCGCACCTGTCCGAGGAGAGCATCGCTTTGCTCGGCCATGGCTTTCGCACGCGGGCGGCAGTCGACGACTATCTCGCGGAGGCGGATACGACGCCGCTGCGCGTGATCGCCTTCAATACTTTCGCGGCCATTCTCAATGTCGTCGCCTCGGGCGATTACGTCTCTATCGTGCCCGCCGACGTGCGCCATGTGTCGGGACTCGTCTCGGGCGTCGCGGCGCTGCATTTCGCGCGGCTGGAACCCGGCCCTGGCAGCCGCACGATCTGCCTACTGAGCGCGCCGGACGACAGGACTACGCCGGCGGCGATCCGCTTCGCCGCGCGCATTCGCGATTATTTCGCCGCGACGAAGCGATGACGGTCAGAGAGTGAATCGCCTCGTTTCGCATCAATGCCTTGATTCGAGGAAGCTCAACCGCCTGTGCTTCAGGAATAGAGCCCGTGCAATAAAAACAGCACTCGGAAGATCGCCGGCGAAACCAAAACTCGCTTCCGTTGCTCGATCGCCTTGATGATCGCAGCTGCGGCCCGATCCGTCGTCAGCGGCGGAATGGCCTTCGAAGCATGTTCTCGGCTTCCGGGATTATGCTCCCAATAGCTGCTCTCCACGAGTCCGAGCACGACGAGGCTGACGAACACGCCTTTCGCTTCGACTTCTGTGCGCAGGGCATCCGATTCCCTGCGCGCGCCGATGGCGCTCGCCACGGCTCATGGCGCTCCGCGATCCGGAAACGTGAGGCCGAATGTCGCGCCGCCGCCCGGCGTCTCCGCGACGAAGACGCCGCCGCCCTGCTTTTCGGTGAGCTCCTTGACGATCGAGAGGCCGAGGCCGGCTCCGCGTGTCGTCTCTGTCCTGCGCCAAAAGGGCTCGAAGACGAGATCGCGCTCGCTCGCCCCGACCCCTTCGCCATGGTCGACGACCTCCAGCCGAGCGCCGGCGCGCACGCGAAGCTCGATCGTTCCGCCGACGGGCTCGGCGCGAAGCGCATTATTGATGAGATTGGACACCATGCATTCGAGCGCTTGGCCGTTGGCGCGGACGATGACCGGGGCGGCAGGCGGATCGAGGGCGATCGCCCGCCCGCTGTCGACGATCAATGGCAGATAATCGCCGATCATACGGCGAGCGAGCGCGCCGAGATCGACATCCTCGGCGGCGAGATTTCCGCGCTCCGCCCCGCGCGCGAGAACCAGCAATTGCTCGACGATGGACTGCATGCGCCGCATGTCGCGGTCGAGGTCCGAGAGAAAATCCGGCTCGTTCGGCGCGTCGAGTCGCGCCCGCAGGATCGCGATCGGAGTCAGCAGCTCGTGCGCGGCATTGGCGGTGAAGCGCCGCTGCCGCTTGGCGCCGTCCTCGAGACGGGCGAGCGCGCCGTTGAGCGCGTCGAGAAACGGCGCGATCTCCTTTGGCGCCTTGGAGCCGTCGATGCGCTGATCGACCGATTTGAAATCGATGCCCGCGAGCTGCTCCTTCGCTTTGTAGAGCGGCGTGAGCCCGAAGCGCGTCACCAGCCAGGAGATGAGAATCGCCGATACGACGAAGGGCAGGAACGGAACGATCTGCGTGACATCCGCCAGCATGCGCATCACGGCGCCGAGATCTTCCCAATGCAACGTATAGCCATAGACCGCCATCCGATAGGGCGGCTTGGCTTCCCGCAAGACGCCGCGAGCCTTGGGATCGGGATCGTTCGGAAGCCGGAAATAATTTCGGATGGCGATGATTTCGCCGCCGCTCGGCAATACGCGCGCGAGCGCTTCCGATGAGCCGGCGAGCGCCGCCCCATTGCGGTTGTCGATGATCGCGAACCGGAAATTGGGATTTCGAGCCTGATAGGCGCGCAGCGCCGGCGTCGCCTCTATATGGGCGGAGCCGTCGGCGTCTTTCACCAGCGCCGCATCGACCACCTCTATGGCGTGGAACTCCGCCCAATAATTGACGGAGTCCGTCACCGCGAGACCCATATAAGTGACGAGGATCGCCGTGACCGGCCAAATGAGAAAATAGGTGAGCAGCTCGATCGCGGTGATGCCGATGACGAAGCGCGCGAGCAGCGAGGGGCTTCTCATTTCTCCTTGCGCTCCGTCAGCAGATAGCCGACGTCGCGCGCCGTGTGAATCTCGACGCCGGCGTCGAGATCGAGCAGCCGGCGTCGCAGGCGCGAGACCAGCATGCTGAGCGCGGTGGCCTGCACATCGTCGGCGAAACCGTAGATTTCCGCGAGCAGACGGTCGCGCAGCACGGCGCGCCCTGCGTTGAGCAGCAGAATGTCCAGCAAGGCGCGCTCGCGCTTGTGAAACAGAACCAGCGCGCCATTGACGCTGACGTCGCGCGTGTCGGGATGAAAGACAATATGGCCGATCGCGATCGGCGGAGTCGCCTCGCCCCCGGGACGCCGCAGGCAGGCGCGCACGCGCGCGATCAGCTCATTGGCGTCGAAGGGCTTGGTCACATAATCATCGGCGCCGGCGTCGAGCCCTTCGATCCGGTCCTCGACGGCGTTGCGCGCGGTCAGCATCACGATGCGAATCGACGGCTGCGTGCGACGAATGTCGGGCAATATGGAGACCGCATCGCCGTCGGGAAGACGCCTGTCGAGCAGCACCAGCGAATATTTGTGCTGTCGCAACGCCTCCATCGTCTCGTCGAGCGAGCCGACGCGATCGGCGACGAAGCCCGAACGCGCGAGCTTCCCAGCAACGAGCTTCGCCATCTCCGGCTCGTCCTCCACCATCAGAACCCGCATTTTTCGGCGCCGCCTCGCGTCAATCGGGAGCTGCGATTATCGCGGCCAATTGTGGCGGTGGCAAGCGGGCGCGAGCGAGACTGTTGCGTCGGCGCCACAGTCCACGAAAAGCCATGGAGGCGCCGCTCACGTTACATTCGGGTTAAGCGGCGTCCTTAGAGCGCTGCTCGGAGGGTCGGAGGCTGGCGGGCCTCTCTCTCCTTTCGGACGCCGAGAACATTCACGCCGTCGAGAGAGCGGCGACAAGGAGGCCACCAATGAATCGTCGTTTTTCCCTGCGCTCGGTCAGCGCGCTCGCCCTCGCCGCGGCCGGTCTGCCCGGAGCCGCCGCGCAAGAGGCGCTGCCGCCCATCTCCATCGCCGCGGAAGTGCGACGCCCGGCCGCCGCAAAGACCGCCACGGATGTCGAGCAGACCACCGCCGGGCCAGTGCGCGGCTATCAGGCGCTCACCGCCCGCGTGGCGCGCATGGCCACGCCGCTCAAGGAGCTGCCGATCTCCGTCGTCGTCGTCCCTCGCAAGCTGATTGACGATCAGAACGCCATCTCGCAGTCCGAGCTTTTCCGCAACGTCTCCGGCCTCACGCCGCTCGATCCGCTTTTTCCCGGTGGGCTCGGCGTCAAGCTGCGCGGCATGGACGCGGAGCGCTACATCGACGGATTGCCGAATTACGGCTCGCTCGGCGAGCGCGATCTGCTCGTCAATGTCGAGCGGGTCGAGGTTTTGAAGGGGCCCGCCAATATTCTGTTTCAGGGCGGGGCGAACCCGATCGGAGGCGTCGTCAACATCGTGTCGAAGCTCCCCACGGCGGATCGGTTCGCGGAGGTCGGCGTGCGCGCCGGCGGCTATCGCTTCGGCAGCCCCTATCTCGACATCAATCAGCCGCTCAATGACTCCAAGACGCTGCTGTTCCGCTTCGCCGGCCAGTTCGAGACCACGCGGTCGATCGTCGACACGATTCATCGCCAGAGCTACACGCTCGATCCGACGCTGACCATCACCAATAATGCGGGAACCTCGCTCACGCTGCAGGGCCATGTCGCGCGGCGGGAACAGCAGGACTATCCAGGCTTGCCGGCGGTCGGCTCGGTCGATCGCTCATTCTATTCCATTCGCCGCTCGGCCTTTCTCGCCAATGCCGGCCTTCCCGTCACCTCCACGGAATCGCAGTCGGTGACGGCGCGCTTCGATCATGCCTTCGACGACACATTCTCTACTTTCACCACGGCGCGCTATTCCGTGACGAAAATCCACGAGCCTTCGCAGCTCGTCTTCGGCAATGAGCCGACGGCGATCGATTTCGGTCCGTCCGGCGTCTATGGCGGCCCGTCGCAATTTTATGTCGCGAACGACATTCTCGATCAGAAGCTGACTGAATTCTCGATCAGCTCGAATTTCGTCGCGAAATTCGACTATGGCCCGACGAGCAACCGCCTGCTCGTCGGCGGCGATTTCAATCGCGTCGTCGATCACGGAATCATGGCGGGCAATAATGCGACCGACGCCGATCCCATCTTCGGCTTCCCGCAGCTGATCGATTTTCGCGCGCCCTATTTCCCGGCCTTTCGGCTGCCGGTCGAAGGCGCGGCGGACACAGTGGTGTACACGAAGGTCGCGAATAGCTATCAGAACGCCGGAGCGAGCCTCCAATTGCAGTCGACGATCTTCGATCGCTTGCATTTCCTCGGCGCGCTGCGCGTCGCCACTGTCGATATTCACTTCACCGAAAATGCGGTCACGCCGCCGACTCACTATGACGCGAGCGCGACGCGCGTGCTGCCGCGCGTCGGCGCGACCTATGATTTGACCGACTGGCTCTCGGTCTATGGGAGCTATTCCGAAGGCTTGCGCGGGGTCAGCTATTTCTCGGGCGCCAATAATGCGCCGCCGAAGCCCGAAGGGTCACGCCAGCTCGAAGGCGGCGTGAAGCTCGACGGTCCGTTCGGCCTTTCGGGCACGCTGGCTTATTTCGATCTCACCCGCACCAATGTGCCGACCGCCGTGTCCGGCTCTCTCACTCAGAGGCAGACCGGCGAGCAGAACTCGCATGGATTCGAGGCCGACCTCGTCTGGCAGCCGACGCCGAATCTCTCTTTCCTCGGCAGCTACGCCCATATCGACGCCAAGGTCACGAGCGATGAGAACACGCAATATATGAACGCGAGCCTCGTCGGGACGCCCAGCGACTCCGGCCGTTTGTGGGGCCATTACGCCTTCGACGGCGAGCTGCAGGGCTGGTCCTTCGGCGCCGGCTTCTATGCCGCCTCATCCTCGCGCGTCGAGCTCGGCCGCACATGGACGACGCCGGGCTACATCACATTCGACGCCGATCTCGCTTACAAGCACGAGAATTTCACCTTCTCGATCGCCGCCAAAAATCTCGGCGATCGACACTATTACACCCAATATCCCTATCTCTCCGGGCGCGTCGCGCCGGGAGAGGGGCGCACATTCTTCGCCACCGTTTCCGTGAAAATGTAGGAGGGGCCATTGAATACGCTCGATCGCCGCCGTTTCGGCGAAGCTTTGGCGGCGTTCGCCGCGCTCGTCGCCGGCGGCGCGCTCGAGGCACGCGCGGCGCAGAAGGTCACGGCCGATCACGATATGTCGAACATGCCGGCCTCGTGGTCCGGCAATGAGAAGATCGGCTTTCTGATCTATCCAGAGTTCACCGCGCTCGACATGATCGGCCCGCACTACATGCTCACCGGGCTGATGGGCGCGACGGCTTTCGTGATCGCCAAGAGCAAGACGCCCGTCGTCAGCGATACGGGATTGACGATCACGCCGGACGCGAGCTTCGACGAGGCGCCGCTCGATCTCGATATTCTCTGCGTGCCCGGCGGCGCCTCCGGCACGCTCGCCGCGATGCAGGACGAGGCGACATTGCGCTTCCTCAAGAGCCGCGGCGCGCGCGCCAAATATGTCACATCGGTCTGCACGGGCTCGCTGCTGCTCGGCGCGGCGGGCCTGCTGGACGGCTATCGCGCGACCTCGCATTGGTCGGCGAAGTCGCTGCTGCCGATTTTCGGCGCGACGCCGACGCCCGGCCGCTTCGTGCGTGATCGCAATCGCATCACCGCGGAGGGCGTGACAGCGGGTCTCGATTTCGCTCTGGCGCTGGTCGGCGAATTGCGCGACCGCACTTACGCCGAGAGCGTGCAGCTCATCGCGCAATATGCGCCCGAGCCGCCCTTCGACGCCGGCCAGCCGGAACGGGCGCCTGCGGCGGTCAGAACGATGATGGAAGAGATGTTCGCCGGGTTCCGGGTCTCCGCCGATCGGCTCGGCCGAGAAGCGTTCGCGAAATCGAAGTCCTTCTGATATCTCGACAATGAGGACGGGTTCGAATCGCATTGTGAAATTGCGTCACGATTTCTTTATCCGGGCCATAGGATATCTCGCGCTGCGAAGGTCCGCGAAATACACGGCGCGAGGCGCGTCGGCAACGAAGCGATCCAGAGCCATCGAGTAGACCTGAATCGCTCCATCAATGAAAGGTCAGAATGCCCATTTCATCCCGGCGTAGACCGCGCGGCCATAGCCCGGATAAAAGGCCGCCGGATTGGACGCGCGGGCATCGATGACGGTCGTCACATCGCTGATGTAATGGCGATCGGCGAGATTGCGCGCATCGAAATAGAAGGTGAGCCCATAGGGCAGCTTCATGCCGGCTTGAACGCCGAGCAGAACGTAGCCGGGCGTTTGCAGCGTGTGCATGTAATCGACATAAGAGCCTTCGGGAACCCAATCGAGCGAGGGTGCGACATAGAGTCCGTCGAGGCGGCTGTAGGAGAGCGTCGTGCGCAGCACATGGCGTGGAACGCCGGCCAGCGGATTGTTTCCGTAATTGGCGTCGCCGACGAAGCGGAAGTCGCTCCATGTCCAGACTTGGCTCAGCTTCAGCACATCATCGGGCGCGGTGATGTTGCGCCAAAGATCGACGCTTGCGGCGAGCTCGACGCCCTGATGCATGGTGCGCTTGGCGTTGAAGGTCGTCGCCGGCACGCCCGCGCCGGGATTGGTGCTGAACTTCAGCAATTCGTCCTGCAGCTCGGTGTGATAGAAAGTCACGTCCCAGGAGAAGCGATCCCATTTGCCGCGCGAGCCGATCTCACCCGTCCAGGCCTTTTGCGAAGCGAGCGGCGTGAAGGAGGCGCCGGGCGTCGGCGGAAAGAAACCCTGCGTCAGATCGATGAAATCGGGAACGTCGCGGCTGCCGGTCATATCGGCGAAGAATTGAATCTCCGGCGTCGGCTGGAACATCAGCCCGACCTTGGGCACGACGCCGCGATAATTCTTCTCCGTGTGATTGGCGAGCGGCTCATAGGGGATGCCGCCGAGCACGGAATAGCGCCGATCGTCGCTGAAGATTTTCGCGCCGAACATCAGGGCAAGCTGCGGCGCGAGATAGAAACGATCCTCGAAATAGGCCTCGAGATTGAGCGCCGCCATGCGGTTGTTGCGGATCTGCGCGCTCAGCCCCGGATTGATGAAGGCTCCGCAAAAGCCGAAGCAGGAGCCGGCGGCGCCGAATTGCGCGAGGCCGTTGAAGGAATAGGGCGGGAAGGAATAGGCCGCATTGGCGAAATTAGCCGGTATCGCGCCATAGGGGTTGAACTTCGCGCCATTGTAATTGGAATACCAATTATCGGTCGAGCCGCCGCCCCACACGCGCCCGCCGACGGTCAGCTCGTTTCTGTGGCCGGCGATCTCGAATTTCGTCGTGAGCTTCGGCGCAAAGCCCCAGCTCTCGCCTTCCTGCTCGATGACGACGAAGATCGGATGATAGAGGTAATTGTGGATGAACCAGCTGTCGACGTCGATGCGGCCTATGTCGGTCTCGAATGTCGTCTTGTTGGAGATGCGCTGGTTGCGGACATTGCGCGCCTGATCGGCGCCGAAGCTTTCTCGCCCGGCGGCGCGTCGATTATAAAAGAAGCGTCTTTTCTCCCTTCCGCCCCGCGGCCTCCCGACCGCCGGAAACGTGAACGGTCGTCACGATGAACGAGGAACCTGACCCCCGGAACGCGCGCGACGCGGCCATCGACTGGCCAACGCAGGCGCAATTGTTAGTGCAATATAATCAATATATTTGGTTAGAGTTGTCACGCGCAGGCCGACGGCGGCCGCCGACCAACGCCGAGAGCTGGGAGGCGGGTGCGAAATTCGAGCTGTTCGACGGTCGGCTGCGCGCCAATATCGATTATTAACATCTGGTCAAGACCAATCTTCCGATCGCCGATCCGGATACGACCCATCTTTGCAACGGCACGCGGCCATGCGTCCTTCTCGTCGGCAAGGGGCGTAGCTCCGGGCCCGAGGTCGACATTCAGGGCGAGCTGCTGCCGACCTGGAGCGTGATCGTCAACTACACCAACCAGGACGTCCGCGTCGTCGAGGGCAATACGACAAGCAGCTCGGGCTCCGGTCTCTCCGGCATGACGCCCGGCCAGCGCTTCCCCAATCAGCCGCGCAATCTCGCGCGGCTTTGGACGACCTATGAATTTCACGACGCGCTGCTGAAAAGGCTGAAAATAGGCGGCGGCTACACATATCACGGTTCCCAACCGGTTCAGGACCTGACCGCCGGCAAGCTTCGGCACGATCCCGCTGGTCTCCTCCTGGGGCACAGCCGATCTGATGGCGGCCTACAGCTTCGATCTTGAGGGCGTGAAGACGACGGCGCAGATCAACGCCACCAATATTTTCGATCGCACATACTACACGGGCGCTCTCGTGTCCGCCGCCCCTTCCAGCAACTTCAACGCAGCAGGCGCCAGCCGGTACTATGGCGCGCCATTCAACATTGTCGGGTCGCTGAAATTCGAATTCTGACGGGAAGCGTCTCCTTCTCCCACTTGTGGGAGAAGGTGCGCACGTCGAGAGTCGGCGAATGAAACATTCGTCATATGGGGTCGTCTCGGCAACCGTCACCGAAGAAGGATCACGCATGATCCGCGGCATCTTCGTCTTCCTGCATCGCTGGGTCGGCCTGCTGATGGCGGGCTTCCTCGTCCTCGTCGGACTCACCGGAAGTCTGCTCGCTTTCCACCACGAACTCGATCATGTCTTCGCGCAACAATATTACGTGACGCCGCGGCCCAGCGTGAGGCCGCTCGATCTCGCGACGCTGATGGAGCGCGCCCCGCCCGTTCCCCCCTTGCACGGATCGTCGCCGTGCTATGGACGCTCGACTGCTTCAACGGATTCTATCTGACGCTTCCCGTATCTTTGTCCGCCTTCTGGCGGAAATGGAAGACGGGGCTCTGTCGCGAATTTTTGTCGCGGGTCGGTATGGGCTATGATCGGCGGCAGCGGAGCTGGCGGGCGAGTGACATGATCGATTTCAAGGGCAGTCATTTTGAACGCGACGTGATCCTGTGGGGCGTCCGCTGGTATGTGGCGTATCCGATGAGCTATCGTCAACTCGAGGACATGATGGATGAGCGAGGCGTCGAAGTCGACCATTCCACGCTCAACCGCTGGGTCGTCAAGTATGCGCCTTTGCTGGAGAAACAGTTCCGTGCTCGCAAGCGGGCGATCGGATCCAGCTGGCGCCTCGATGAGACCTACGTGAGAGTCAAAGGCTGCTGGAAATATCTGTATCGGGCGATCGACAAGGCAGGCGCGACGGTGGATTTCCTGCTAACGGCCAAGAGGGACTGCAAAGCCGCGTTGCGCTTTTTGCGCAAGGCGATCGGCCAGCTTGGCGAGCCGGAGAAGATCACGATCGACAAGAGCGGCGCCCAACACGGCAGCGAGCGAACGCTACAATGCGGAGCATGAAGCGGACATCGAAATCCGCCGCAGCAAATATCTCAACAATATTGTCGAACAGGACCATCGAGCGGTGCAGCGAGTGACGCGGCCGATATTGGGTTTCAAATCATTTCGATCGGCTGCTGCGACGCTTTCCGGCATCGAGCTCATGCACATGATCCGAAAGGGTCGGCTGCGAACGACAGGTGAATTGCGTCCAGCACAGCAGTTCTACGCCCTCGCCGCGTGAGCCGCAACGTTCTCATACGCTCATCGCGTCTATAAACAAAAATTGCGACAAAGCCGCCTGGCGCGCACGAGCACGCGCCGCGCCCAACAACGTGGCGGCGCCCGAAGCGATACCGCTGAATGCCATGGCGCCGACGTATATCCAATCACCGTAGACGTCCATGAAGCTTTTCTCTGTATTGTCGTAATAGGCCGCCGCGCCTGGATGAGCCGCTGCCAACGAATCCTTGTCGCTATAGGCTTTTTCCATCGCGGCCGCGATCGGCACACGCGTTTCGATCGAGGGCCGAACTGCGAAAAGCCGCTTGGTCAGTCGGGTGATGACCTCATCAGAAAGAGCGCTCGAGGCCTCCAAGCGGGTCGCAACCGCAATGGTGGCGGAACCGTCTTTTCGGCGTGGCGGCGCGCCAGAAATCAGGCCAGCTGGGACGTCGACCTTCCGAAGCGCTGGATTTCGAGCGGCAATTCCTTCAGCGCTGTCGAAGGGGAGAACTACCGAGCCTTGGGAACGGCTCGACAGGGCCGCTGCGAAACGTTCGAAAAACCCGCCGCGCAGAGGTGCGACAGCGAAAAGCGCATGTTCGACGGACGCCAGCGCGACAACATATTCTGAAAGAATCGCATCTAGGAGCGCGTCGTTGGCCGCAGAGGCTGGGACGATCCCTACCCGCTTGCCCGCCAGCCGTCCGATTTCGAGTCCCTTCGAGCCAGACAACGCAACGAGGATTGCGACGTCGTTGTGCAGAACGGCGATCGGGCCTCCATTGGTCGGAACAGCCACGTCTGAACGAATCACGGCGAGATCGACGCATCGGCTTTCCAGCGCCGCCGCGCTTGCCGCCGAGCCGTCCGTCGTCACGACCGACGGTCGCGGCGCCGATCCGTCGTGTTCGAGAGAGTCGGATAGCGCCTCTACGATGCTGGCATCGACGCCGCCGGCCGGACCTACGGCGACTCGCAGCCGTTCGGAGCCCTCGGAAAAACGGAACGCAGATATCGCGACTGCGACGATCGCGAACGCCGCGGTCAGGCCGAACAGGCCCGATACGTGCATTAGATGCGAGAACGCTATTCGACGACGTATTATCACGACCTCGCATCTCGGTGAACTTGGTCCGGCACGGAAAAGCGGCTCCAGCATGCAGCTTGTATAAAAGGTCGAGCTTCTGATGCAAAACTCGCATGTGCGAGCGCCAGTCGCGGCTTCGAGACGACGGGGCGGTGCTCGATCTGGTTGATCCCGACCCAGCGCATCGCGCTCACCACAGCGGACAAAGCCGATCGGCCGTGCAATACTCCTTCCGTTATTCATGTCGATTGGAGGAGTACATGTCTTCGTCCACTCTCGTCGCTGCTAACGCCATTCCCGCGCCTCCCGCTCCGCCGAACGGCCCGTCGGACTGGTCGACCGCAGTTCGCGGCAACGCCTTCTCCAACATCGAACGTCTCGGCCAATGGGTCGGCGGGACCATGCTGCCATCCTATAACGATCCTTCCACCTCCTTCGCATCGGTCGCCCCAGGCAGCCTGGGCGCCGGAACGACGCCGCCGACTATCTATGTCCTCATCCACGGCTGGGCGCCGACCTATCGCTCCATCGTCGACAAATATAATGGCGATGTGCTGTGGTGGGGCGCCAACGCCGCCCTCGGCGGCGTATGGACATCGGACTGGGCTTGGCTTCCGTCCTCCGCGCCGTCGGCGCCGATCAATTCCCTCGGCGTGCTGCAATCCATCGTCCAGCAGGACCCGAACGCCATCGTCCTCGCTTATTCCTGGATCGACGATTCGGCGACCGAGAAGGGCTTCGACGGATATCAGGACGTTTATCAGTCGGAAGCCTATACCCATGTGAACGGGCTGCGTCTCGCCGACGCGCTCGAGCAGGCGATCGCCCCGAGCTTCTGGAACGCGCACACCGGCCTGCTGCGTCTCATCGGCCACAGCCACGGCTCCAAGGTCGCGACCGTTGCCGCGCTGACGCTGCAGCAGCGCGGACGGCGGGTCGCTCATCTCACGATTCTCGACTCGCCCGAGAGCACCACGCCGCTCGAGGCGAACGGCGCGAATCTGCTCGGCTTCCATCTCGACCAGCTGCAGATCGAAAATCCGTCCTATTCCTGCGCCGCCGGCGCCTTCGTCGACAATTACGCCTCCTATTTCGGCGTCGCTTATCAGGGCGGCGGCGACATCGGGAATATCGTCGAAGTGGCGCTGCAACCATCCGAGCTCTATTTCAGCGACCCGGGCGATGAGCACGCTTATGCCGCAACCTGGTATGGCGGCGCAGCGATCGGCGCCTCGCAGAACAACGAGCCGCCGCTCGGTCTCGCTTGGCCGCCAGCGCCCAAGTCGTTCCTGCCCTCGCTCAATCAGAACTGGCCGGGCGGCGCCAATGCATATTCACAATGGAATCTGCAGGTCGGACCGTCGATCGGGACCACGTACGCCTATTCGACCCAGGCGCTGCCGATCACTCTGGTCAATTTCGGCGGCAATGTCCGTTTCGACCCGAACGGTGGCGGCCGCATCCACCTCTGGCCCGCGCCCGGCCGATATCCGGCGTTTTCGTACTTCCAAGGCAGCTACGACAATTCGGATTTCGGCGACGGATATGGGCTCGCATTCGACCTTCAATGGATCGCGCCGCAGCCCGGCGATTATCTGGTTGTCACCGCAGAATCGCCGATTCTCGGCGATCAGGAAGTAATCCTGGTGATCGACGGCGCCTCGGCGCCGCTCGGCGTGACCCCGGTCGCGACGTCGAGCAAGGCGGGCGGCGATGGTTTGAACTTCTACGTCTATTTCCTCGCGGCGGCGAACAACACGTCCGGCCATGTCGCCTTGTCCAATTTCCGACTCGTCGAGGTGACCGACCCGACGGGCGCGTTGCGCGCGCGCCGCATCGCAGCCGCGGAGGCGAAAGCGCAGGCCGCGGAGAAGGCGGATCGCGAGACTGCGTCGTAACGGGCGCCGTCGTCGCACTCGACTCCCGTCGATTGGCAATTCAAGAGGGTCTGCGTCACTCTACGTGCTTTGTCACTCTACGTGCTTTGCCTTGCCAAGGGCGTAGCTTGGACGTCTCAATAGGTTATGACAAAGAAATCGATTTTGGCCTTTGGGCTGGGAGTCGTCGTGCGCAGCGTTGTATCGTGGGAGAACCGCTGGCGCGTATCGGCGGACGGAGCCGAGGTACGGTCATGCCCTGAGTGCAGAGGAGTATTGACCTGCCCCTGAAAAATCCCACCAGCATCGATTAGAGTCCGGCCGATTGCAGGACGGACACGATGAAGAAGAAAC
>NZ_JBQUZK010000012.1:0-37123 GCF_056313885.1 Methylosinus sp. DMC45 | reverse complement strand
ACGGGACGACGGACGCCTTCGATTGCATTCGTGGTCGTTGCTCGGTCAGGACGAATTCGCCTCCCCTGAAATCCTCTTCGGGCCGCGACAGCAAGACGGCGACTTGCAGAGGAAAAACCAGATCGCCGTAGATGTCCTGATGAAGGCGATTGAAGTCGCCGGGTCCATAGTCCAGCATCAAGGGCGTGGGAAGCGTCTGTCCGGCCTGATGGCAGCGCGCCAGAAACCCCGCGTGATCGTCGTCATAGCGCTCGTGCGAGCCCGACAGCCGCGCCCAGCGGTTGGCGATGGTCGCGAGGCGCGGGTAGGTCGCGCTTCGCAAATCGGCGATCAGTGGCGGCAGCGGATACGAAAAATATTTATATTCGCCGCGCCCGAAGCCGTGCCTCGCCATGACGACGCGGCTGCGAAACCCCTCGTCCGAGGAATAGAGGCGCGCGAGGTCCCGGGATTCCGCCTCGGTGAGGAGTTCCCCGACGACGGCGAAGCCGTTCGCGTCAAGGTCTGTTTCGACCTGTGCCCAGTCGATTTGCTCCGAACGCCGCGCCGCAATTCGTTCCGACAGGGGTAATGATGCGAGAGCGTTCACGGTTTCGATTCCCGATCGAGCAGGAGGCGTTTGCGTTCGACGCCCCAGCGATAGCCGGAGACGGCGCCGTCGTTGCGTACGACGCGATGGCAGGGGATCGCCACAGCGATTTTGTTGGCGGCGCAGGCTCCGGCGACGGCGCGCGCCCCCCTCGGCGCGCCGATGCGTTCGGCGAGCTCGGCGTAGCTGATCGTGGCGCCCGGCGGAATATCGCGCAGCGCCGCCCATACGCGATGCTGGAACGCCGTTCCCCGAATATCGAGAGGCAGGTCCAACCCGAGTCTCGGTTCTTCCACGAAGCCGACGACCTTCGCGACCAGCCGCTCGAAATCCACGTCGCCGCCGATCAGCCGCGCCCGCGGAAATCTGTCTTGCAGGTCGCGCGTGAGCGCGTCCGGATCGTCGCCGAACGAAATGGCGCAGACGCCCTTGTCGCTCGCGGCGACCAGAATGGCGCCGAAAGAGCATTCGCCGACCGCGAATTTGATCGCGGCCTTCGCTCCGCCGTTTCGGAAGGCGCTCGGCGTCATGCCGAGCGCGCGGACGGACTCTGCGTAGAAGCGGCCGCTCGAGTTGAAGCCGGAATCATAGATCGCTTCGGTCACGGATGCGCTCGTCCCGAGCGTCTCGCGAAGGCGCTTGTTCCGGTGGGCGACCGCATAAGCTTTCGGGGTGAGGCCGGTGACAGCCTTGAAGAGCCGGTGAAAGTGGTAGGCGCTAAGGCCGACGCCGCGCGCCAAATCGTCGAGCTTCGGCGGTTCCTCGGCTGCTTCGATCAGGCGGCAGGCGTGTGCTATGCTCTCAGCCTGTCGCGCCTCGCGCGAAGCCTCGTTCGGACGGCAGCGCTTGCAGGGCCGATAGCCGGCGGCCTCCGCCTCGGCCGGCGTGTCGTGGAACCGCACATTGGCGCGCTTGGCGAGACGCGCGGGACAGGACGGCCGGCAATATACGCCGGTCGACGCGACGGAATAGAAGAATGCGCCGTCATAGCTGCGATCTTTCCATCGTGCCTCCTCGGCCGCGGCGTCTTTGTCGTGTCGGGGCATTCGAAGCGTCGAGGTCATTTCCGGGAGTCCTGGAATTGGTTTCGGCGCATGATTTAGCCTTTCCATCACCCTCCCGCCTCCCGATCCTTGCTTTTAAAAGATGGGGATGCCGGGGCCGGCCGCGAGATTGCGACACGAGGCGCGGACTCGTTAGAAGCGCGCGATGAACTTCATCGGCGAGGGACGTCGGAGGCGACGCAATCGCCGATCCGACGGCCGAGCTGCGTCTCGGTCATGGTCATGTTCTTGCCGCCCGTCGTCCTCGCGATTTGGCCTTCGAAGGCGCGGCGATCGGACGTGAATCGATAGGTCGCCACGGCCTTGGCCGCGTCAGGCCCCGCGCAGACGATGTCGAAGCTCAGCGTTTGTCGACGAGGCGCGAATTTCTCGGCGAACATTTCGCCAATGGATTATTGTCGCTCAGAGCTTCGAGCCCGTACGGAGCCGTATTATCCGGGTCGATGCATATCGTCACCGTTTTTCGCGTGGCGGCGTCGACGAGATGCGGGAGCGCGAGAGCCACGGCGACTTCGTAACGTCCGCTTTGCACGAGCGAGGATTCCGTCGCCGATAATCCTCCCATGGGTATGGCCAGCGCAAAGGCGGTCGACGCCGATATTGCTTTCATGTTTGGACTCCGCGTGAAGCATCGATCGTTTCGAGCATGCTCTAGCGCCTTCCGCCATCTGTTTCTTGCTTTCGAATGTGCTTGCGCCGACGTCGTTGATCGAAACGGCCGCTCAACGCGGATCGAGGCCGAATCTTTTGCGGATTGCCCGACCGGCTTGGACAAAAAGAGCCCCTGCCGCCGGCGCCACGCCGAGCATGTGCATGCAGGCATGGATCATTCCCTCGAGGAGAACGAGTCTGGTGGGAACGCCATTGTCTCGGAGCTTGCGCGCATAGGCTTCGCCTTCGCTGCGCAGCGGATCGAATTCGTTGACCATGATCGTCGCCGACGGCAGGCCGGAGAGATCCGCCCGCAACGGCGCCGCGTAAACGGGGGGCGCCGACAGTCGGCCTCCGAGATAGTCCTCCCAGCAAAGCCTCATCATATCGCGCGTCAGATAATATCCGTCGGCGAATTCCTCGTATGAAGGCGTGTCGAGATCGGTGTCAACGGCCGGATAGATGAGAAGCTGGTGCGCGATCGGCGGACCATGGCGATCTCTCGCCAATAGCGCGGCGGCGGCGGCAAGATTTCCGCCGGCGCTGTCGCCGGCGACGGCGATGCGATGTCTGTCGATTTCCAATTGCTCCGCGCGGTCCGCGATCCAGCAAAAAGCGCGATAGAAATCTTCGAGAGGAATAGGATAGGGATGCTCCGGGGCCAAGCGGTAGCCGACCGAAAAGACGACGCAGCCCGTCGCATTGGCGAGGGCGCGGCATGGATTGTCGTAAGCCTGCAGCGAGCAGAGACGCCATCCGCCGGCATGGGCGAAGACGATCGCCGGCTGCTTTTCATTTTTCTTCGCTCCGGCGGGCCGATAGGCTCGAACCGGGACGACGACAGAGGGGGCGCCCCCTTCGACAATGAGATCGTCGATTCGATCGACGGCTTCGAGCGCGCCTTGCATCGACATCAGCGCGCGATCGACTTCGGAACGAAGACTGTCGAGAGAGGCCGCTTGCGCCGCGGGTAGGCGCGCCAGCAATGCGGCGATGTCTGGGTCGATGGCCATCAGGCGAGCCCCTCGAGGAAGAAAGGAACGATCTGCGCATTGAATTCGTCCGGGCGCTCTTCCATGATGAAACGACCGCAGTCGCGTACGATGTCGCCCCGCAGATTTCTCGCATGCGGGCGAAGCGTCTCCAGCGGCGCATCCGCGGTCGCATATTCGGAGCCGATCGCGAGGACCGGCATGGCCAGCGGCCTGTTCGCGCGCTCGCGATTCTGCCGGATCGTTTCGGGAATGGCGCGGTAATAGGCGAAGCCCGCCCGCATGCCGCCCGGCGTTCCATAGGCGGCGGCGTAGACGTCCGCGGCGACGCGATCCCTTCGGTGGGACCATTTGTCGAACATGAAGCTCAGATATTCCTTCTCGCGACCGGAGGTGAGGAACTCCGGCAGGTCCAGGACCTGGTTGAACATGAAATGCCAGAGGAAAATATTGTCCGACGGCGGAACGAAGATCGGCGGGGCAGGGGCGAGGCCCGGAATGACGGCTTCGGTCAGCGCGATCCTCTCCACCGCCTCCGGGTAATCGCTCGCCAGCGCATATCCGACCCACATTCCCACATCATGTCCGGCGACGCGGTAGCGGTCATAGCCGAGCTGGATCATCAGCCGGTGCAGCGCGCGCGCCGCGGAGCCAGTGTCATAGCCATGATCCGGCCGGGCGGAATATCCCGCGCCGATCGGATCGACGGCGATGGCGCGAAAACCGTTCTCGGCCAGCGCCGCCATCGTGTGGCGCCATGCGTACCAGGTTTGCGGCCAGCCCGGGATCAAGAGAACCGGCTCGCCATCGCCGAGAACAGAGCAGTGAATTCTCTGCCCGTCGATGCGCGCATAGTGATGCGCAAAGCCATCGGACGCAGTGTCCGGCTCGATCACGTTCGTCATGATGAATGTCCTCGAACAGGCTCAGGAGATGCCGAGGATCGCGTTCGTCTGAGCCGCGCTCAGGGGCGTGCCCGCGAAATCGTCGAAGGTTTTTTCCGTGACCCTGATCGTGTGGTCGCGAATGAAGGCTGCGCCTTCGCGCGCGCCGTCTTCGCTATCTTTCAGGCAGCATTCCCATTCGAGCGTGGCCCAGCCGTCGAAATCATATTGCGCGAGCTTCGAGAAGATCGAACGAAACTCGATCTGCCCATCGCCCAACGACCGGAAGCGTCCCGCGCGTTCGAGCCATGACCGATAGCCGCCATAGACGCCCTGACGTCCGGTAGGATTGAACTCGGCGTCCTTGACGTGGAACATGCCGATCCGGTCGTGGTAGATGTCGATGAAGTCGAGATATTTGAGCTGCTGCAGGACGAAATGGCTGGGATCGTAGAGAATCCGGCACCGGCGATGCCCGCCGACACGCTCGAGCAGCATCTCGAAACTGACGCCGTCATGCAGATCCTCGCTGGGGTGAAGCTCGAAGCAGAGGTCGATTCCCTGCTCGTCGCAGGCGTCGAGAATGGGCTTCCATCGCCGAGCCAGCTCGTCGAAAGCGGCGTCGACCAAACCTTCCGGGCGCTGCGGGAAGGGGAAGAAATAGGGCCAGAGGAACGAGCCGGAGAATGTTCCCAGCGCGGTCAGTCCGAGCCGGCGCGAGGCCACGGCCGCGAGTTCGATTTGTCGCAGCGCCCATTCGCTTCGCGCGGCGGCGTTTCCGCGAATCTGCTCGGGAGCGAAGGCGTCACACATCGCGTCATAGGCGGGATGCACGGCGACGAGCTGTCCGAAGATATGCGTCGTCAGCTCGCTGACGACGAGTCCGCGATCGGCCAGAATTCCCGAGATCTCGTCGCAGTAGGTCTGACTCTCGGCAGCCTTGCCGACGTCGAACAGGCGCTGATCCCAGGCCGGAATTTGCAGGGCCTCGAAGCCGCGTTCGCTCGCCCAGCCGGCGATGGCGGCCAGAGTGTCGAAAGGCTTTCGCGCATCGCTGAACTGCGCCAGATGGATGCTCGGACCTTTGATCGTCTTCATCGCGTCACAATTATTTGTTGACCGACAAAGAATGCGCGCTTGCGCGCCGATGTCAAGCCGATTATTTGTGGGTCGATCAACAATAGCGCGATCAGGAATGGCGCGATCAACAATGGCGCGATCACATGGCCGGCAGACCCAGAGAGTTCGACAGAAGCGCCGCCCTCGAGAAGGCTCGCGATCTCTTTTGGGCGCGCGGTTATGAGGGCGTGTCGATGTCCGACCTCGTGGCAGTTCTCGGGATCGCGTCGGCGCGCATCTATGCGGCTTTCGGCTCGAAGGAGGCGTTGTTCCGCGAGGCGATCGAACTCTATGAAGCAAAAGAAGGCGGTTTCGCCGACCGCGCCCTGTCCGAGGCGACGGACATTCGTTCCGCCTTGGACGACATGTTCCGGGCTGCTATCGAGCTTTATACGAAAGGGCAGAGAGGTTGCATGGTCGTCACTGCCGCGACCAACTGCGCGCAGGAAAACGCCGCTCTGGGCGCTTGGTTGTCCGAACATCGCAAGGTGAGAACAAAGTCGATCATCGATCGATTACGGCAGGCGAAACACGCCGGAGAGCTCGCTGAGCATGCCGATGAGGCGGCGCTCGGCGACTGTTGCGCCACGATGCTTCACGGCTTGTCGGTGCAGGCCCGGGACGGTGTCGGCGCGGATCGGCTGAACGCCATGGTGGATGCGTTTCTTGCGGCGTTCGATCTCATGACGACCAAAAGCCGCCGCCGTCGAGACCGCGCCTCCGTTCGAAACTCAATCCGCCGCTGAGAACCGTCTTCTCGCCGACGTGAGGGCGCCGGCGTTGCGCCGCTCGAAACGACCCTCGCAACCGATTTTGGGACGACTATGTGGCCAGTTCGGGGACTTCGATTTCGATCAATTGCCATAGTCGGGCGCTGCCGGTCCCTCATGGACTTTGCGCTGGTTGATCCGCCCGCGAGCCCGGCCACGCCGAGAGAGCGACGTCCGCCAATGCGTCGAGGATCTTCCGGCTGACGCCATCGCGGGCCTGGATCGACAGCCCCTGCACAACGGCGGCATAGTAAGAGGCGAGGGCCTGCGTATCGGTCGACGGCGCGAGTTCGCCTTCGCTGGCTGCGCGATCGAAGCGCGCCTTGATCGCCGCGATCGTCGCCAGCCTTCGCCTTGCAACATCCGCCGCCACCGATGCGTGCTCGGGCGCGCACGCTACCGCGCCGCTCGCCAGCATGCAGCCTGCCGGCGCCGGCCCCTCCGCGTAGACCTCGATCGCCTCATGCAGAATGCGTTCGACCGCGCGCCGGGCGCTCGGCTCTTCGGCTAGCGCGCGCTGGGCGAAGGAGCCGTAGGTGGCGCCGTAGCGGTCGAGCGCCTCGCGGTAGAGCTGCTCCTTGCTGCCGAAGACGGTGTAGAGACTCGGCGGCGTCACCCCCATGGCCTCGGTCAGGTCGGCGATCGAGGTCCCCTCATAGCCACGACGCCAGAACAGCCGGAGCGCCGTCTCCAGCGCCTCGTCCCGGTCGAGCGCTCGCGGGCGGCCGCGCGGCCGCTTTGCGATGGTTTTTGTAGTGACCAATATAAAAATCCCTTGCGAGGATGCGAAGGCTTATTTTAATATCGATCGCTAGTTTATTGCAAATGGAGAAACCCGTGACCGATTCACGCCAATCTATCGCCACGACACGCAGAGCTTATAGGCTTACGCGCGTCGACCGCGGCCTTCGCCTCCAGCAGATCCGGGAGGCGGCGCCGACTCCTGGGCCAAACGAGGTTCTCGTCGGGATCGAGGCAGTGAGCCTCAATTACCGCGACCTGCTCGTGCTGCGCGGCGAATTGGGGCCGGTGCGCGAGGGGTTGATTCCGCTCTCCGACGGAGCCGGCCGCGTTGTTGCGACCGGCGCCGATGTTACCCGTTGGCGTGCAGGAGACCGCGTCGCTCCAACTTTCTACCGGGATTGGGTTGTCGGTCCCTATCGTGAGGCCTACGGCCCATCGGCGCTCGGCGACGGCGACACCGACGGCGTGCTGGCGGATCTGGTCGTCGTGCCCGAGGCCTCGTTGGCGCCCGTTCCAAACAGCCTGAGCCTGGAAGAGGCCGCGACGCTTCCCTGCGCCGCCTTGACCGCCTGGCAGGCGCTGGTGGTGCGCGGTGGCTTGGCGGTCGGCGACACGCTGCTGGTGCAGGGCACGGGCGGCGTCGCGCTCTTTGGCTTGCAGATCGCGAGCGCCTTCGGCGCGAAAACCATCGTGCTGTCGTCCTCGGACGAGAAGCGCGAACGCGCAACGAAGCTCGGCGCCTTCGCGACGGTGAACTATCGTACGACGCCGGACTGGGATGTCGAAGTCCGCAAGCTGACGGGCGGGCTCGGCGTCTCGCACATTCTCGAACTCGGCGGACCGGACACGTTCGACCGTTCGCTGCGTGCGCTCGCCGCCTGGGGGCATATCGCCCAGATCGGCGTGTTTACCGGCTTCGGACCGCACTCGAACCTGATGCGGCTGCAGCTGATCAACGGAACCATCGACGGCATCAATGTCGGCTCCGCCGAGCAGTTCGAGGCGATGAACGCCTTCCTCGCCGAGCATCTTATCCGTCCTGTGATCGATCGGACTTTTTCGTTCGACGAGACGCACGCCGCCTACGACGAACTCGCGAGCGGCCGCCACTTCGGCAAGCTCGTCATCCGTCTCTGACGGCGCGAGGCGGCAAGAAGCGCGTGTTCATTCACCTTCCACTTGCTTTGCGCTTTCGATGCCCATGGCCACTCCGACCTGGAAGTTTTAATTTGCAACTGCAATGGCCGTGGCGGTTGTGGTTTCGATATGCAATCTGTCCAGCTCTCGGGAAGCCGCTAGCCGATCTTCCGGCCCGGACGGGGACGAGAAATCGCTGTGCGCTCAGGCCTGCCGGATGAATTCCGTGATGAGCCTACCGACCTCGTCCGGGGCATCTTCGAGGCAGTAGTGACCAACGCCAGCCAGACGATGCACCGGCGCGGCCGGAAAGAGCTGGGTGAAGAGCGGCAGGAAATGCTCGGCGTCAAGCGTGCGGTCTGCTTCACCCCAGATGGCGAGGGCGGGTCTGGCATGGATGGCGCGGATGGCCGCTGTGTCAGGCGTCTCGAATCTGTGCGTGCCCGTGGCGAAGCCCTTGGCCCAGCCGATCGCGCCGAGACAGTCGGCAGGGCTTGCGAAGGGCGATCCGTAGGCGTCGAGCCATGTGTCGGTGATGAGCGTGTTGTCCTCGAAGCCGTTGAGCTTGAGCGTGCTCAGGATATTGAAACCGAGCTGCCCCAGCACCGCTTCGAGGCTGCCGTCCGCTTCGGCTTTCGCGATCCATTGAAACCAGGGCGAGACGCCGGCATTCGCAGTCACTCGCTCAATGAGATCGGCCTGGCCAAACGGCGTCGGTCCGTTGGTCGAGATAACGCGACGAATGCGGTTGGGATGCCGGGCGGCGAGCCCCATGCCAACCGGACCGCCGAAGTCGTGCATGACGAGGGTGATATCGTCGAGATCGAGCGCAAGAACGAAGTGCTCCAGATTATCGATGTGATCCTGCAGACAGTAGGCCCGGTCCGGCGGCGTATCGCTCTTGCCGAAGCCCATATGGTCCGGGACGACTACACGGTGCGTTATGCTCAACACCGGGACCAAGTGGCGGAACAGATAGCCCCAGGTCGGCTCGCCGTGCAGGCAGAGTATGACCCCTGCTTCGCGGGGTCCCTCATCGACATAATGCATACGGAAGCCGGGAGCCGCGGTGAAATGCGGGGTGTACGGAAAGCTACCGCCGAAGGTGGCGTCGGATCGGGTCATGCACGTCTCTCCTCACGGAGTCAGCACTAGTTGGGCCTGTGGTTTCAAATTAAAACCATGCGCCGTCATATCGCTTGAGGTTTTAATTTGCAACTACTACATCCAAAAGGCGACAAACCGCGATCTTCCCGGCTTCGACGGGAGATGGCATGCGGGAGATTGAGCGCGGGAGCAAAGTCACGATGGTCAAGAGAGTCAGCCACAAAGATTCGAGCTGCGGCGTTGCCAGGCCACTGGACGCAATCGGAGACTGGTGGTCGTTGCTGATCGTTCGGGATGCTTTCGATGGCCTGCGCCGATTCGGGGAATTTCAAAAGAACCTGGGGCTTGCGAAGAACATCCTCGCGGCCCGTTTGCGCAACTTGGTCGCACACGGCATCATGGACACTATCCCCGCGTCCGACGGTAGCCCCTATCAGGAATACGTGCTGACAGAAAAGGGGCGCGGCCTGTTTCCGCTCCTGGTCGCTCTCAGGCAGTGGGGCGAGGACTTTTTCTTCGAGCCCGACGAGGCTCACGTCCTTCTAGTCGACAAGAGGAGTGGCCTTCCGGTGCGGAAACTGGAGCTTCGCGCCCAAGATGGACGCGTTCTGGGACCGGAGGACACGGTCGTGCGTTCACCGCGGGATGCGACTGGAAACGCTTGGCGATAAAACTGCATTACTCCGTCGGTTGGCGCAGCGGATCGCCGATGGTGCTTCGCGTCTGCCTGCGGCAACAAGGCCAGGGCGGCAGAGTTCCAGCGGCGCAGCCGGGATTGGCGGCAGCGTAATTTCCGGTGTCCTCCACGGGGCGCTCCCGTTGCGCCGTGCGGGCTGAAATTGCTACGCGGCAAACTACCGTTCCGACGACTCTAAGACGCGCCACGGGGTTTTCGACGTTCCGCGCCCGTTGAACCCTGCGACGAGGTTCAGATAATTGTCGAGCAGCTTCAACCCATGCTCGGTCAGAACGGATTCCGGATGGAATTGCAGCCCCCAGATCGGCAACTCGGCATGCTCTAGCGCCATGATCTCGCCGTCGCGTCCGTCAGCGCGTTGCTCGCGCGCCCTGACGACGATGCAATCGGGCAGATCGTCGACGACGAGCGAATGATAGCGGCCGACCGCGAAGCCTTGCGGTATCCGGTGAAAGAGCCCGCGGCCATCGTGCGTCACCTTCGAGACTTTTCCGTGAACGACTTCTGAGGCTCGTCGAATAGAGCCGCCGAACGCCACCGAAATGCATTGATGTCCAAGGCAGACGCCGAGCATCGGCAGCCCGCCGGCGAAGCGGCGAATCGCCGCTACGGACACGCCGGCCTGGCTCGGCGTGCAGGGGCCCGGAGAAATGATGAGAGACTCCGGGTTCAACTCGGCGATCTCGTCGAGCGAGATCTGGTCACTGCGGCGAACGGCGACCGAAGCGCCGAGGATGCCGAAAGATTGAACGATGTTGTAGGTGAAGGAGTCGTAATTATCGATCATGAGGTGCATTTGCAGTTATCCTCGAGTCTGCCGAGACCGTCCGGCGGCTCGGGAACTGCGCGCTTCGCGCGGGAAATCGAATCGTCTCGGCGAGCGCGGCTGCCGTCGTGAGCAGCCGGCCTTTCTCGATCGTCTCCTGCCATTCCCGCCGCGGATCGGAATCATGGACGACGCCTGCGCCGGCCTGCATTTGCAGCACGCCGTCCTTCAGCACGGCCGTGCGAATGGCGATCGCGAAGTCGGCGTCGCCGTCCCAGCTGAGATATCCGATCGCGCCGCCATAGACGCCGCGACCGCAAGGCTCCAACTCGTCGATGATCTCCAGCGCCCGGATCTTCGGAGCGCCGCTCAGCGTGCCGGCCGGAAAAGCGCTTCGCAGCACGTCGACGCCGTCGAGCTGGGGAAACGCCCTTCCGACCACGGTCGAAACCAGATGCATCACATGAGAATAGCGCTCGACGACGAGCTTGGAGGCAACCTCGACGCTGCCGACCTCGCAGACGCGGCCGAGATCGTTGCGCGCGAGGTCGACCAGCATCATATGCTCGGCGTTTTCCTTCGGGTCTGCGAGCAGCTCGAGCTCGAGCTGCAGATCTTCGACCTCATCCGCCCCGCGCCGCCGCGTTCCGGCCATGGGGCGACTGACGACGGCGCCGTCGCGGAGACGGAACAGCGTCTCCGGCGACACTCCGACAACCCGAGCGTCGCCGAGCGTCAGCAAATAGCTGTAGGGGCCTCCGCAAACGCTCGTCAGAGCGCGGTAATAGTCGATCCCCTCGCATCGCAGCCGTCTCGTCGAGCGCTGTGACAGCACCACCTGCATGATGTCGCCGTCGGCGATGTAGTCTCGCGCCTTCTCCGTCGCCGCCTCGAACAGCTGTTGTGGAAAGACATAGGTCGGATCATTCGGCTGTCGTCGATCGCCCTCCGGCGCGATCGCTTCGTCCTCGAAGTCGACGCTCTCCAGGCGCTGACACAGTTCGTCGAGCTGATGGCGCGTCGTGAAGCTGCGAACGAGGTCGTCGGCGCGATGCTGCGCGACGAGCGCGTCGAAGGTTTTCCACGGAAGCAGTTTGAGCAGATCGTGAAAGACTGTATTTTTATGCCGCATGACGTTGATTTCCAATCCGTGTCCCGATGAGTCGCCAAACTCAGGACCGGATTAGAATCAATGTCATGCGCTTGTACAACCAATTTTTGTGCCGGACAGCCGTGCCAGCAATGCGGTCGTCGTCGTCGATTTGACGAATCCTGCCCGGCATGCCTACGTCGATGTTCAATGGGTCGCGGGACCGCCGATCGTTACCTCTCGGTATATCGTCTTGTGGTCATTCTGGGCCGTCACTCTTATCGCCTCGTCGAGCGAGATCACAGAAGAACGGTATGACAATGCTGACATCGAGGCCGTCACATTGCATATGCATCCAGAAAGGCTGGAAATGAGAATGTTCGTCGAGGGTCGAGCGGTCGAGCGAACCCTTCTCCTCTGATTTTCTTCACGTCGAGAGGCGCTTCGCCGCGTAGGGCGGCTACGCGTTGGTGAGGAAATTCGCGCGCTCAAACGGAAACTGTGGCACGGCGCGGTCGATCGAGCGATGCTTCAACTTGAAGAATTGATCGCCGACATGGCAATGTTACGCGAAAAAGGCGATCTGGAGGGGCGCATCGCACGTTGCAAGTTCGCGCGGCCGTGCTCAACGACGACTTGAGCGAAAGTTTGGCTTGGCGGCCGCCAGAGCCGACCCATCGGAATTACTTTGCCTGGGTGTTCGAGCCTACCCCGCCATTCCTGAAAGCCGCATGAAACCCAGTTGATTTTACGGTCATATCTTCGCTGGCGACACAATAGCGACCCAAGAAAATACGCGAACGTCGCGCGTTTGCGTTACGCTAGAGTATCCGTTATGCGTAAGAGGCTTTTTCGGCTCAAATCCGATCATCGCGCAACAAGGCGTTAGCGAGGACGATCAAGCTGAGCATGACGGCGGTGATGCGCGACCTAGAGCGGAATCCGATCAAGCTGCATCATAGCCGGATGCCGCGAAGTAATTCGCGCATTCGCTCGGCGTGACGCTTCGCAGGGCCTGGGCGACCGCCGCGTCGAGCGCATCGACAGTGCGTGCCGCGATGCGCTGGAGAACCGACTTGATCTTCGAGAAGGATTTTTCGATCGGATTGAAGTCCGGCGAATAGGGCGGAAGATAAAGGACCTTCGCGCCTTTCGCTTCGATCGCCTCCCGCACGCCCACGACCTTATGGGTGCACACATTGTCCAGCACCACGATCTCTCCTGCGCAGAGCGTCGGCGCCAGAACCTGCTCGACATAGGCCAGGAACGAGCGTCCATCGAGCGCGCCGTCGATCATCATCGGCGCGTCGATGCGATCGACGCGCAGCGCCGCGATCAGCGTCGTCGTCTCCCGGTGTCCAAATGGGACCGACGCCCGGCAACGTTCCCCGCGCGGCGCCCGGCCGAAGCGCCGCGCCATGTTCGTCGAGACGCTCGTCTCATCGAGGAAAACCAGCTTTTCCGGGTCGAGATCGAGTTCCCCCTCGAACCATTCCTCTCGGGCCTCGGCGACGTCCTCCCTGTCCTGCTCCGCGGCATGGCCGGTTTTCTTCTTGCGCGTGATCCCATGGCGCGCGAGGAACCGCCACACGGTCCCATAGCCGACGGCGAGCTCGTGGCGCTCCCTGATCTTGTCGCGCAGCTCCATGACCGTCATGTCGGGCTTGTCCTTTATCTGCGCGAGGATGAAATCGGCGTGCGCCTCGATGCGCTGCGAGCGGCGGTCGCCGCCCATCTTGCCCGGCGCGACCTCGCCGGTGATCTCGACGCGCTTGGCCCAGCGCACGGCGGTCGCCGGACCGATATCGAACCGGGCGGCGGCCTGTCGGCGTGACATCCCGCCCCGGATCGCCTTCATCACCTTCTCGCGAAGATCCATCGACAGCGCCATGATCCCCCTCCAACCGCTCGCGCCGCTCAATGCCGATCAGCGCTCCGCTCGAGATATGGGAATCCGTCCCGCTTTATTGAATCGCCATGCTCGGACAACGCTCTTCTGTAACGGGCCTTTCATTGTCAACCCCTCACGTTCTTCCCTTCGCCGGTTCACTCTTCTGTCCGTGGTCGGCGCCGAAGCTCAGTGGGCCGCCACTTGATGGGATAAGATGAGGATGAGGCCGGCCAATCTAGTTGCGCGTGGTCGTGAGCCACGGAGCATCGTGCGGTCTGACCCCGTCCATCGTCCCGGCGAGGGACGAACGCTCGGGAAGGCTGGTGCGCGCCTGCCCGAAACTCTTGCGTTTCCCCTGCTTACGCCGCCGCCAGCGTGGCGCAAGCCGCGCGCCCTGCGTCGAACGACGTCCCGTCGATCCACATGCGATGAAGGATCACGGCGAGCTTGCGCGCCAGCGCCACTTTCGCCTTCTTCATGCCGGCGCGCCGGGCGAGCTTCATCCCCCAGCTTTTGAGGCCGCCACCCTTCAGCGGTCGCGTCAGTATGGCATTGGCGGCTTCATAAAGCGCAGTGCGCACGCCGGCGTCGCCGATCTTGGTGATCCGCCCAGTCACATCTTTCTCCCCCGACTGATATTTTTTCGGGGTCAGGCCAAAATGCGGCCCGACCCGCTTCGACGAGGAAAACCGCGACGGATCATCGATCGCTGAAACATAGGTCAGCGCCACGATCGCGCCGACGCCAGGCGCCGACATGATCAGTCTGGCGCGCTTATCCGCTCGAGCCATCGCCCGCACGCGCTTCTCGAACATGTCGAACTCACGCAGCAGCGCCGCATGCGACGCAAGCAGCGCCTTGGCGATGAGCTCCAGCGTCGCATGCCCGTCGACGAGTTCCTCGATCCGCCGTGCGAAGCGTTTCGGCGTCGTTGGACCTACCTTCAGCCCGAAGCCGCGCAAAATGCCACGCAGGCTCATCTCGATGTCATAGAGCTTCGACTGGACCAGCTTGCGCGCCGTCAACAGCGCCCGCGTCTCCTGCGCCGCCATCGACTTGCAATGGACCGGACGGAACCAGCCGAGCCGCATCAGCTGCGCGATGCCGCGCGCGTCATTGCGGTCGGTCTTGACCGGCATCGTCTTGAGCGCAGTCTGCACGTGACGCGTCTCCAGCAGCTCCACCGCCAAGCCCGATTCCTTCATCGCTCCGTAAAGCCATTGCGACAGCGGTCCGGCCTCCAGACCAATCCGCGTCACATCGAGCCCAAACGAGGCAAACCAGCCGATCAACGCTGCCGGCTCGCTGGCCACCTTCGCCTCCCGCACGATCTTTCCGGCGCCGTCCACGACGCAAACGCTCGATGCTTCCAAAGACACGTCGATCCCGGCATAATAGTCCATGGTCATCCTCCGACGATGCTTGGAGCGGACGAAAGTCCGACTCCGTCAATCACACCATCATTCTGGGGGGTGACCACTTCACCGCAAAGCCCGAGCCTCGCGGCGGCCCGTTACGCCATCTAGGTGGGCTTCCAGCTACGACGAGCCTGACATACCGGCCTTTCCTGCGGATTGAAGCAGCAGGCGACGAGGGCGGTGATATAGAGGGCATGGCGGAGAAAAGCGATGCCGCCACAGCTGTCATCGTTTATCTCGAAGATTGTCGCATGATGGACGAGCCTGTCGACCGCGGCGAGCGTCATGGCTTGGTCTGGGAAGATTTTTCCCCATTCGCCGAATGGGCTGATTTGCCGTGATGAGCAACGAGCGTCGCTCGTATCGGGCGCTGATCAGTTCGAAGAGGACGCGCGTTTCGGCCTGATCCATGGCGACATGGCGAGAGCTATTGCGGAAAGTGGGCGATGACGGCGGGAGGAGAGGGGCGTAACGGGGGTTGGTGTCCAGCCGACCCCAACCTCCAAGAGGAGCGTTACGCCATGAATGAGAATAGAGTTGTCGCACTCCGGCAGGAAGGCGCAATCGACGATCCGCTCACCGAGAGCCTCCGGGCGGGGGCGAAGCGGCTCATCGCGCAGGCCGTCGAAGCGGCGTTCGCTGCGTTTCTCGACGCCCACGCCGATCTCGCGCTGCCGGACGGGCGGCGGCGGGTCGTTCGCCACGGGCGCGATCCGGCGCGCATGATCCAGACCGGCCTCGGCCCGGTCGAGTGGAAAAGCCGAAAGCGCGCGAGAAATACGCGCCGAAATATCAGAAGGCCGTGGACTGCCTGCTGAAGGATCGCGACACACTGCTGACCTTCTTCGACTTTCCTGCCGAGCATTTCGTGCATCTGCGGACGTCGAACCCGATCAAGAGCGTGTTTTCGACGGTGCGTCATCGCACGGTGTGCATGAAGGGCGCGCTCTCGAAGGATACGGCGCGTCTCACGGTTTTCAAGCTCGTGATGGCGGCGTCGAAAAATTGGCGGCGGCTGAAAGCACAAAATCAGTTGCCGAAACTCGCGGCTTCGAGAGTGAGATCGCGTCGCGCGACTTGCAGTCACTGGGCAAGATCCGTCGTTGTCACGAAGAGAACGCGCCAGCCGTTTTCGATGAGCGCCAGGCCGAGCGCCGCCGCCAAGTGCGACTTTCCGACCCCAGGTGGACCAGGAACCGCGATGCAGGCATTCTCGCCGTGCGCACCATGTTCTCGTTTCTGCCAAGCCGTTCGCGGACGACGGCTATCAGAGTCCGCAGTTCCACGAGGCGCAGAAGAAGGCCTTGCGCTTTGTCGACACCGAGATCGAAAGAACCCTTTCATCATGGCTGGGTAGTTGCCGAAGACAGGCCAAGGACTGCGAAAACCACGATCGTAATGCGCTGGCGCTTCTGGCTTCATGCTACGACAACTTTGTAGTCAAGCGTTAGCTTCACGGACGGCCTCAAAGACTGATCGATTTTCCGGGCTGGCTTTGACGCCTTTTAAAGTGGCATTAAATGTTGCTATCAGCTTCCAGTCTTCATGTTTTCATATGGATCAGGTCTGTCCGAACAACCAATTTTTAGGTAGACTATTACTTGTTTAAATGTCATCCTGACAGACGTCATCGTTTGATGACACCTGTGCCGTCGAAAGTCGGCTTATGTAGTAGCACACTAAGATGGAGCTCGATCATGGTTGCAGCGGCCACTCTCCAAAAGGAAAATGAATTTCGCCGCGTTTTCAAAACACTTCCAAACATACTAATTCAAGATCCATTGAGGAATTGCGCTTATTATATCAAATCAGAAGCTCTCGCAGCTTACAAAGCTGACTCAACGACTTGGGCTCGGGTAGACGACTCGACTGTGACATACACCATACCAGACGGTGAGCTTGTGGACGAAATACCGCCTTTTTTACGGACCCCGGAATTGAATCCATCTATTTTGGTGAGGTATTCGAGAGGTAAGGAAGCATACTTTCTTACTTTCGACGAACTCCAGCATTATCGTATAAATCAGCCCGCTAATTCTTTCGATGACGAAAGCATTAGCTTTATTATTCCGAAGGGTACCGAGCTAATAGAAGAATTGCCTACGCTTAGGCGCGCTCTGTTGCAATCAAACACGCAGTAGTAATTTGACTTAATTACGGCCTCTCCCCCTTTTTAATCCCCACTGATGGGGGAGGGGCGACCCGGCGGAACTGTTGTGTCAGCAGCCTTGGAAGCGCAAAATTATGGATGACTTATTTACTCACGCCATGCTTAATGAGCAGGACTGGGAACGAATTGAGCGCGATTACCATTCTTCGTTTCCGTATAATTACGCTTTAATAGACAATTTTTTTTCACAAAAGTGGCTTGAGCACGTTCGAAGCTCGCTTTTAAATGAATGGGGCTGGCAATTTATGAACAATCAGGCCAATGAGCTCTATATCCGCGACTTCGATCTAGCCTTCATTTCCGAATTATCGAAAGAAATTAAGGATAAGTGCCCAACTATTGTTCGTGATCTGGAATGCGTTCAGCGTATTGCGTTTCTGCACACTCAAAATAGCGGTTTATATCCGCACTCGGATACAGGTTCCGTCACGTTAAATATCTGGCTCACCCCTGACGAACACAATCTAGATCCATTATCTGGCGGCCTAGTTTTCTATGACGTAAAACGGGCGGATAGAATGAAAATTCACGAGTTTAACGCTGCACCATATTGTACCGAATATGTTCGGAATAATTCTAATGGCAAATGCGTACGAATACCTTATAGATACAATAGAGCTATGATTTTTGATGCGCGTACATTCCACGCTTCCGAGTCAATATACTTCGATAACGCTAGTAGCTCGACGTTTAGAATGAACTGTGCTTTGCTTTTTGAGGACATATATATATTTAAAGAACGGTTTGCCTTCTATGGAAGTAAGCGCGGTTAGTCCTATCTCTCGTTCGTGCCACTGACGGGGTTACGGAATGCATATCTATAGTAACTGTTTGCTAACTGATCAAGACTGGGAGACCTGTACGAAGGTATTCTTGGACGCTGATCCAATCCATTACGTTGTCATCGATAACTTCCTTTTACCAGAAGCCATCACATTACTTCGAGAAAAAATAACAACGAACTGGGGATGGCATCACAAGAATGCGACTTCAGCAGAGTTATATCTGCGGGACCCCGACGTCCATGAGATTCGGCTCATAGCTGAAGAGTTTAAGCATAAAATGCCAGCAATTGTAGATAATTATAATCTTGTACAAACCTGGGCCTTCATGCATTATAAAAATAAAGGTTTAGACTTTCACGCAGACGCAGGATCATTAACACTTAACCTTTGGCTTACGCCAGATAAATTTAACAAATCACCTGATAGCGGTGGACTAATAATTAGTAATGTTGTTCCACCAGCAAATACATTGATTCACGAGTTAGGATCATCTGAATATTTTAAAGCGCATTCGACCGGTATATCGACGATAATTCCATATAGGTTCAATCGTGCCGTTTTATTCGAATCACGGTGTTTCCATGCAAGTGATGCTGTAAATTTTATACTTGAAGGCGCTCATACATTCCGAATAAACGTGACTATGATGTTTGATGATGCCTGTTCCTTTGCGTCTAGCTTGGCAGTGTATCACGCAAAGGAGAATGACTAATGGACCTGCGCCCTTCTGAAAATCTGCTTATAGTTCAATCGCGGCTATTCTCGCCAGGATATGCGGGACCAGCCAGATGGATAATATTCGATACGTCATCACGTAGGAGCTTTGCCGCTATCGGGCCTGATGTCGTTCCAGATGTTATCAAAAGTCTGACAGATTTCTCATCTGCATCTGTAAGTGTACCCGAAGATCGTCTGGGTGAGCTGGTCCGTTTAGGACTTGTCGTAAATACAGCAAATAGCGACAAAAATGACAAAAGCACTATATTCGCATTTCACAACAAAGCAAGTTTTAACTATCCTTTTCATGACTATAGCGATCCGAACTGGCTTGATGACGAGCGCCAGTTGATGAAAACCTACATGATGATGTGGCCTGCCCCGTTGAGCACATTACGCCTTAGTACAAAAGCATTGCATCTTCCAACAATCGAAGACGTAGACGTTGCTCCTGGCAAATTAAATGTCGAAGCGCTTTCGTATCTACTTTACCATTCGCTCCGGCCGACAGGCCGAATTGAAACTGCCGCCGTTGACTGCATTAGGCGTACCAGTCCATCAGGAGGGGCGCGACATCCAACAGAATGTAGCGTTATACTCCGTAGAGCGATCGGTGATCTCGAACCCGGATACTATATTTACGATGGAGCAAACCATAGCCTGGTCGCAAAGCCAAATGTGTGCCTTAATAACGATGATGATGATGGAAGTCCCATCAGTCTAGTACTTTGGCTGAAAGTTGAACGTGCTATGTGGCGCTATAGGGACCTACGTGCTCTTCGACCGGTTCTTTTGGACGTGGGGCACGTACTGGAAACGATATCCTGGTTGTGCCGGAGGTTGGGTCTGGTTGGGTCTACTAGTAGGCCCCCTCAAATTGATATATCAGACCCTCAATGCTGCTCCGAGCCGCCCGTAATTACAATTAATTTGTGCGGTGAGAATAGTAACTCCGGTTCTACATATCCGTCAAATTGTCCTCCCGAAACGACCTCAGAGTCATTTCTCACTAATCCAACTTTGACTATGTCCTTCATACCATCTGGCATACGTGGCCTGGTTGCGTGGCCAATTGCAGCCGGGCAGGATCTAGATCTTATTGACTTTCGTATTCTTTCACATTGTATCCCTTCTAACCGTGGAGACCGTATAACCACAGTTGAGGGGATCGCGAGCGCCACAAACACAGCACCTCAAAGAGTTTCCTCACTAATCAATTCGGGAGCACTATTAGCAAGTTCGATTGCACAGCCGATGTATACAGGTGCTCGACTATGGGCACGTTACGGATGGTATCTCTCATTCCTTGCTCATCTTGAGGCGATATCGTGTTGGCAATCGTCTCCGCCGCAAAAACAGAATATCGGCTCAGGTGGAGATCTGGTATCTAATGTCGAGACATTCTATAATAGAAAGACGTCGAGGCGGTTTACCACCGATCCTGTGGATCGATCGTCATTGGAATTGTTGCTTCAACGCTCCCTCGATGTCGACGAGGTAATCCTGTCAAAAATCGATATATACATTTTACCGCAAAACGTAAACGATCTAGAGCGTGACCTCTATACATGGGACTGCGGGTTTATTCCAACACGAAACACTGCTGAATTATTAACATCGTCTTCTGGCATATCGGCGCTAGTGGTAGGGCAGGCCCCGGCTGGGCTTGGAAGTATAGCTATCTGGCTCGCCGCGCGCGTAGACCCTTCCATGCCGGCCTCATATGAAGATGCCCTTGTTAGGCTCGGAAGAATCGGACAACGGATATGTATCGTAGCTGCCGATCTAGAGCTTGGTGTTTTTATGACACCTGCTGTTTCGGACAAGCTTACATCGGAGACTTTCTCGATATCGAACCCTGAGGAATATTGCTTTTATTTTTTTTCACTCGGGAGGATCACAGGAAAATGCTAAGCGTCGATCTACATTTGAAGCTACTCAGCATAGGTCTGCGTTTATTTGAGTTTCACGGCAACGATGCCTGTATAATTTTCGATACGACTACTGAGTACTGCGTGAAAATAGCCGTAGATGTATTAGCCGACGCTGAATCTGCATACATAGATACTATCATAAAACAACGTTTACGGAATACGGAACATGAACGGCAATAATGATAAATGGGTCATACTCGACATTTTGGGGATTACAATTCTTGTTATATGCAATCATTATGATTGCCTAGATGACATAGAGGCGCATTTCAAACCGTATTGTAGTAGAGATATTACTCGTACGCCGGATTTTGTGTTTTCGAGTGATTTACCTCGTGCCGATCGATATTTTTTTAGAGCTCGCCCATTTGACCAGGCTGGAGTGCCATTGGCCGGTGTTCGATGCGGAAGATTTGGGTGTTCAGATTTAGCTGAGTGGACAGATACATTTCCGCCGTTGCCGCCGTTTCATCTGGCTCCTCTTAAAGGGCGTTTCGTGGGAATTCACGCGGCGTGTGTCACGGTAGCGCAATCTGCGGTTGTTCTCTTGATTGGAGAGAGGGGGCACGGAAAAACCACGCTTGCGGTTGAACTTACAAACCAAATGATGGCGTCGCTTTTAACAGATGAGTTAGCATGTGTTCGCACGCGGTCGAAAGTGATCGAGCCATTCGCGATCGCAATGGGAATTACCAGTGCCGGGCCCCATGGACCGGGACCAAAAATTTCAACATCACCAAATTTGGTGGTACCATCTATTGCAAGAAACGGCTCGACAATCACGTGCGGGATTTTTTTAAGTAAACAAGAAAATTGCTCCATGACTCTATCCCATCTAGACTCTGAAGAAGCCTTTCGATATCTGCTTCGATCCCACCTAGATATTGGGACGGACTTGGATGACTGTCTCGTCACTTTGTTTGACATTGCAAAGTCGGTGCCGTTTTCAACACTTAGATATAACGGATTTCCAGAGCGAAAAGAGGCTGCTAGTATAATCGTTGAGTTTGGTAAAAAATATAGCAGTATGTGCTGAAATATATAAAATTAATTGTGATTGCATGAAGGACATAGCATGCGTATTTTAAATATAAATGAGTGGACGCCGGTACGTGAGAGGCTTATGGCTACAAGCCCATTTAATTATTGTGTAATTGATAATTTATTGACCGATAATGCTGTCAATAAATTGCGGAAATCGCTTCTTTCCTCCGATAAATGGAATAGGCGTACAATTGCAAGAAGTACCGATGGTCAGTCCTGGATTGCAGATCAATTATTCAATTACAATCCGCGAAGTTCTATTATTCTAACGCTTGTCCGAGAAATCAGAGAGGCGCTGCAACTTTCAGAAAGTGCTGATGAACGCCACTGGGCGATAATTTGTAATCATAATCATGGTCTTTTCCCGCACTGTGATGGCGGGTCGATAAGTCTTAACCTATGGCTCACACCAGACGAATACAATGAAGACCGTGACTCCGGCGGCATGATTCTATTTGATGTTAAAAGAAAAGCGTCGATGTCTCCGGATGAGTACGCCTCAGAGCAAGGTGGCTGCGTTGAATATGTCAATCAGAATACAAATGGGAGTTATGTCCGGATTCCATATCAGTACAATAGAGCTATTATTTTCGATGCATGGACGTTCCATGCGACCGAGATAGCAAAATTCCGTGGTAATGATATGTACTCTGGACGCATGAATTTAACGTTCGTTTTTTGATTTGGATTAAAAATCATTTAAAAAAAGCTCATTATCATGGATGTTCTCCTATAGCTCCGGCTTTTTATAAAGTGGAACCCATGGTTGGAGTGCGTCCCTTTGGGGCACACGGAACAGCGACAATCAGGATGAGGTTTTGATTGTCGCGCATGCCGAGGGCCGGCGTGGACCAGCGGCTTTTTTGAGCGCGGCTTTACGTCGATAGCCGTCGACGTTCATCTCGAAGATCGTCGCATGATGGACGAGCCTGTCGACCGCGGCGAGCGTCATGGCTTGGTCTGGGAAGATTTTTTCCCATTCGCCGAAGGTAAGCGTTCACCCGGCGCCATTCTGGCGGCGCACGGCGTGAAAGTGGTAGCGATTGGACATGGATAGCAACATCTATGTCTACGCCTATGCGCAGAACTGACACGAACCAGTTCATCGAGGTCGAGCCGAACGTCTCGAAGGAGCGCCGGTTGGAGAACGCCGACGTTGGTCGGAGGACTTCAAGGACCGAGCGATCACCGCGTCGCTGGAGCCCGGCACGAATGTCTCGGCGCTGGCGCGTTCGCTGGATATCACGCCGTCGCAACTTTTCGGGTGGCGACGCGCTGCCGCTCTCCGCGCGGAAAAGACTCGAGCGCCAAGCGCCGGCGGAGCCGCGTGCGGCAAAGACGCGGCGCGTGGAGATAGAATTGGGCGGGGCGGTCGTGCGGGTGAACGCGGATATTTCGGAAGCCGACCTTCGCCGCCTGCTGCGCGCGGTGCGTGAGGCATGATCCCGCCGGGCGCACGGGTGCTGTTGCGGGCGGCGGCCGTGGATTTCCGTAAAGGTCCAGAAGGATTGGTTTCGTTGGTTCGGGACGCCGGCGCCGATCCGTTCGACGGCTCTCTCTATGTTTTCTGAGCGAAAAGAGCCGACCGGATCAAGATCGTGTGGTGGGACGGTTCGGGTCTTTGCCTTTTCGCCAAGCGCCTCGAGCATTCGCATTTCTGCTGGCCGACAGCGGGGAACCACGAGATCGGTCTGAGCTACGCGCAAGTCATGGCGCTGGTCGAAGGGCTCGATTGGAAGCGGGTTCGCGCGGTGGAGGCGCGGGCGCCGCAGAGCGCCGGCTGACCTTGGAAAAGACGCGCCGGAAGCGTTGAAAAGCCCATAAAATGCGGGACTTTCAGCGACGAAAGCGGTACCCTGCGCAACATGATCGAGCGCTTCGGCGAGCTTCCTGACGACGTCGACGAACTGAAGGCGCTGGCGCGTGACGCCTTGGCGCGCGTCGATCGTTCAGAGACCGACGCGCAGGCATTGCGTTCGCAAACATCGAGCTTGACGGCGAAGGTCGAGGATCTCACGCAAACCAATGCGGCTGCGAAAGCCGAGATCGATCGGCTGACATCGATCATCAAGACGCTTCATCGCGACCGCTTCGGGAAACGTTCCGAAAAGCTCGGCGCTGACGACGCTGAGCAACAGAGCTTCGTGTTCGAGGAAGTCGAAACCGGCCTAGCGGCGATCGACGCGCGTTTGGCGGCGAAGGCGGATTCCAAGCCGCGCAAGGCGCAGCGCGACAAGCCGCGGTTTCCCTCGCATCTGGAGCGGGTCGAGGAAATCCTGGAGCCAGAGATCCCCGAGGAGTTCCAAGGCAAGGAGCGAGTCGAGATCGGGCGGGAGGAGAGCGTCAGGCTCGATGTCGTGCGCGCGCGCTTCCGGCTGATCGTGACGATCCGGCCGAAATACGCCTACAAGGACCCTGCCGCGATCCTGCAAGCGCCGGCGCCCGAGCACATCGTGGAAGCCGGCTTGCCGACGGAAGCGCTGCTCGCGCAAGTCGCGGTGTCGAAATACGCCGACGGGCTGCCGCTCTACCGCCAGGAGGCCATCTACCTTCGCGACGGCGTCGAGCTGGGACGTTCGCTGATGGCGCAATGGATGGGCGCGGTCGGTTTCCACTTCGAGCCGCTGGCGGCGCATGTGCTCGCGCGCATCCGCGAGGGCGAACGGATCTTCGCCGACGAAACGACGCTGCCCACGCTGAGCCCTGGCGCCGGGAAGACCAAGACGTCATGGTTGTGGGCCTATGCGCGGGATGATCGGCCGTTCGGAGGCGCGGGACCGCCGATGGTCGCCTATCGGTTCGAGGAGAGCCGATCCGGCGATTGCGCGGCGCGCCACCTGGGCGACTATCGCGGCATCCTGCAATGCGACGGCTATGCAGGATATCGCAAGCTCGCGGGCGCTCCGCATTCCAACGGCCGGCGATCCGGCCTCAAGCCATTACGCGCAAGAACTCACTATTCGCCGGGTCCGCTGGCGGTGGGCGGACGTGGGCTTCCATCGCCACCATGCTTCAGACTTGCAAAATGAACGGCGTCGATCCCTACGCCTGGGCCCAGCAGACTCTCGAACGAATCGCCAACCGATGGCCAAACAAAAACATCGAGGCCCTCATGCCCTGGAATTTCAAGCCCACCGAGTGAACGGCGCCGGGTGTACGCTTACCGCCGAAGGGCTGATTTCCCTTGATGAGCGGCGAGCGCCGCTCGTATCGGGGGCTGATCAGCTCGGAGAGGACGCTCGTTTCGGCCTGACTCGTCATCCTCGATGAGCTCGGTTGCCTGCCGTTCAACGGCTCTGGCGGGGCGCTACTGTTCTATCTGCTGAGCAAAATCTACGAGTGGACCAGCGTCATCATCACGACAAATCTCAGTTTCGGCGAATGGGCCGCCGTCTTCGGGGACGCCAAGATGACGACGGCTCTGCTCGATCGCCTCACCCACCGCTGCCACATCCTCGAAACCGGGAACGACAGCTTTCGGTTCAAGGATAGCTCGGCGGAGGCGGACAAGCCAGCAAAGGAGAAGGCCAAAACTTGACGATCGACTGACCCGGATGCCGGACAGTCTGAGCAGCAAGCGGTCGCGGTAGATTCCGGCCGGGAGGCGGCAGCCGGGCTATGGATGTCCTCGCGAGGGGAAAACCGACCCTTCGCCCGGCCGTCGGGCCGTTTTTTTGGCGTGCGCGGGAGTGTCGGGGTGACGCTAGACTCTCACCTTGTTTGGCGCACGGCAAGTCCTATTTTGAGAACGCGAGAAAGCCACCGGGCGCGACTATGGTAACCGGTGGGGGTAGCCGTCGCCAGCGGGCTCGGCTTGCGGCTCGCTCGAGCGGTCAACACGGCAGCTTCGATGCGGCATTCGCTACCGTGAGTCGTCGTGACGATTGAGGGAGGAGTCGACATGGAGCACCCGCTTCGCCTCTCGATGAGTAATCGCCCCCGGAGCCGCCTCCGACAGCCGCCGTCGAAGACAAGATCGCCCCGCCGCTCGCTAAAACGGCTGCTGCGTCTCTGCCGCGCCTTCCGACGAAGGAAGGCAATTCCTGCGGCCGTGGGATCCGCACTGCGGAAGCGCAAGCAGCTAGCACCGACGCTGAGTGTGATCTGCAAGACCGAAGTTGCCGTCGTCGTTATGGCGAATTGGGTGCGCAGCACTAGGTTGAGCTTTGCCACATGCCGCGGGCCAGTTCTATGAAGCGGCTGTCTCGAACGACTGGCGTCGCTATCGATGTGCGCGGATTGAATCGGTTCGCAGTCGACGAAGCGTTGGAGTTCGTAACAGTCGGGTCCCCGTCGTCTCGCTGTTGGAACTTTACTCTGGGCTGGCCGCACAGAGGCTGGGCTCGCTCTAGCAGAACACGGTGCCTCATGGTGTTCGAACTCGTGATGTCGGCGTCGAAAAGCTACCGTCGGCTGAAAGGTCGAGTGCCGGCTGGTAACCGCACCACGCATGTGCGTGTTGTGAGTTTCCCATCGAAAGAAACAGCATTAGACTCAGTCATCCAGGAGAAAGAACGATCATGAATCCCATCTATGACCCCGCGTCATTCGAAAGCAAGTGGCAGCAACGGTGGCTTCTAGACAAGACATATTCGGCCGACGTCCATATCAATGGACAGACACGATTTGTGGTCGACATGTTTCCGTATCCATCCGGAAATTCAATGCATGTTGGGCATCCTCGAGGATATGTCGGAACCGACGTCTATAGTCGCATGAAGAGAATGCAAGGCTTTCGAGTACTTCATCCAATGGGCTGGGATGCATTTGGACTTCCGGCTGAGGAAACCGCGATAGCCAATAAGGAATATCCGGCTACGACCGTTGCGCGAAATGTTGAGAAGTTTAAAAGCCAACTCATTCGACTTGGGTTGGCATATGATTGGGAAAGAGAGATCAACACGACAGATCCCACGTTTTACAAGCACACGCAACGTATATTCCTCGAGATGTTCCGACGTGGGTTGGCTTACTATTCGCTTTCTTATGTAAATTGGTGTCCAGGCCTCGGCACGGTGCTTGCCAACGAGGATATTGTTGATGGAAAGAGTGAACGGGGTAGCTATCCCGTTTTCCAACAACCTATGCGGCAATGGACTCTGAGAATCACCGCTTACGCCTCACGTTTGATTGATGACTTGAACCTTCTCACCAGATGGCCAGAATCGGTAAAAACTGCCCAACGGAATTGGATAGGGCGCAGTGTCGGACACGAATTTTCGTTCGACACCGGCAACGGCATAAAAATACCCATATTTACAACGCGCATTGAGACGTTACCGGGTGTCACGTTTGTGGCAATAGCTCCCGATTCTCCCTTGGTTGCTCAGATTCTTCATTTCGTGACAAACCGAGACGCCGTCGAGGCGTATCTTGCTACAAGCAGATCTCGCTCGGGTAGAGATCGAACGACATCGAGAGAGAAGACCGGCGTTGTGCTCTCCGGAATTTCGGGCAAAAATCCGGTCACTGGACGAGATTTCCCGCTGGTGATCGCCGACTATGTGCTCGCGTCCTATGGATCCGGCGCAGTCATGGGAGTGCCGGCGCATGACGACCGTGACCGCGAGATCGCCCACGTTCTCGGTTTGCCGATGGTTAATTGTCTTGACAGAGATCTATTAATCAACGCGGACAGATATAATGGCCTGAAAATCGACGCGGCTAGACTTGAATTCGTAAAGCTTGTCGACGCCGTGGAGAAAACAAGCTTCAAGATGCGCGATTGGGTATTTTCGCGGCAGCGGTTTTGGGGGGAGCCATTTCCGATCGTATGGGTCTCAGGCAGGCAGGCGTACGAGCAAATCCTCAGAGGACCCGCTGGGGCATGGGCACCATCCGAGCCCATTACTTACATTGATGGAGATGAGCTACACTTCGCCGTCCCTGTCGTGCCGGAACAACTCGATTGGGTTGAATTACCGGTTGTTGAGTCCTATGAGCCAACCGGTGAGCCGAGTGGGCCGCTGGCTGCATTGTCGAGTTGGGTCAATGCTTGGATCGATCCGGCAACCGGGGGCTTGGCCGATCGCCGGACATCCGAGGCGTCGATTCCATGCCGACGCGAGACAAATACGATGCCTCAATGGGCTGGCTCGTCGTGGTACTGGCTACGATATATGGATCCAGGCAATGAGTCTACGCCGTTTTCGACCGAAGCTGCATCGACATGGGGCCCGGTTAATGTTTATGCAGGAGCAGATCACGCGGTTGCTCATCTAATCTATGCCCGCTTCTGGCACAAGGTTCTCTACGATTGCGGTATGGTTCCCTTCGTCGAGCCGTTTGAGCGATTGGAGTTTCTTGGTTATGTCCTTGCCTCGGATGGAACTAAAATCTCGAAGCGCAAAGGGAACAGCCGTAATCCTGATGATGTGATTAGTGATGTTGGCGCGGACGCATTCCGTCTTTACGAGATGGCACTCGGGCCATTTGAAAAGAACGTTCCCTGGATCGACAAGAATCTTGTCGGCACAAGACGATTTCTGGAACGCCTTTGGCGCTTCGCACTGAAGTGCCTTTCAGCCGACCCAGCGCCATCGTCTCCTGAGATTGCATTGCATCTCAACAATGCGGTGCAGAAAATCACCTCCGATATCGAAAACTTTAAGTTCAATACAGCAGTGGCAGCCCTCAGTACTTTGCTCAATGAATGTGAGAGCAAGCATATGAGTCGAGATGATCTTGAAGTCATGTTGAGAATAACGGCTCCATTTGCGCCACACATGACGGAAGAGCTATGGTCTCACCTTGGGAGGACAAATAGTATACATCACGCGAAGTGGCCAGAGGTGAACGAACTCGCGCTTGTTAAAGCGACAGTTGTGCTTCCGGTCCAGATTAACGGAAAGCGGCGCGCTGAAGTCGTGGTGCCTGCCAACGCGGACGAAGATTTGGTCCGTGCTGCGATCACGGCCGAGCCGTGCCTTCGCCAATGGGTGCAAGGCGCGACGATAAAAAAAGTGATCTTCGTCCCGGGCAGAATTGTCAACGTCATCATATAACCCGAGGAGTGATGTCATGTCTGGACGGCGCCTTTCCGTCAAGGCGCCTTTTTGAAAGCTTGCTATGGGTTGCGAGCGCTATCATGCCTATGATGGCGGAAAAGCGCCCGCCTTCCGCTGATCCCTCGCCCCGATTACATTAGGGCCTGTTGGGATTCAGCGCGAGCTTATCACGGCTGCGGCGAGATGGATCATGGCGCAAAGCTCTGATCTGTCTTGTTGGCTCGCATCGCGATGCGTTTGAACTCTTTGAGCTTGCCGAAGAAATTTTCGATCAGATGCCGCCATTTATATATTTCCAGATCGATTTTGCGCGGCCGACTACGGCGCGGGTGTTGTGAAATCACGACCTTAGCATTACCGTTGCGTATTTTGGCGGTTTCTGACTCACTGGGCCACCATGATTCGGTTCGGGGATCATGGGATGGCGGGAGCTTCGATCGAGACGACGCTGGAGTTGTGGGCGTCGTCGCTGCGTGATGTGAAACGTCGGAGGCATCCGTTGTTCACGCAACACCGCGTGGCGCGATCGGCAGAAGCTTTCCTCGACGGCCTGCTCGGCGAAGAACGACGCAAGACGGGCTGGATGCGGGCGGAGGCCGCCGGTGATCCGGGGCCGTGGCGACAGCAGGCCGTTCTGGGCCGGGGCCGTTGGGACGCCGATGCGTTGCGCGACATCGTGTGCGACTATGCGCTGGAGATGTTGGCCGACGACGGCGCGGTTCTCGTGATCGACGAGACCGGCTTTCTGAAGCAAGGCAAGGCGTCCTGCGGCGTCGCACGGCAATACACGGGCTCGGCGAGAAAGATCACGAACTGCCAGATCGGCGTTTTCGCTTGCTATGTGTCGCATCGCGGCCATGCCTTCATCGACCGCGAGCTCTATCTGCCGAAGAGCTGGACGGGCGACAAAGAACGTATGACGAAGGCGCATGTCCCGCAGGACTTGATCGACAGCGCCAATGGCGGCTTCGCCACCAAGCCGGCGTTGGCGCTCGCCATGATCGAGCGCGCGATCGCCGCGAATGTTCCGTTCTCCTTCGTCGCCGCTGACACGGTCTACGGACTCGGCGACATCGAGATGGCATTGCGACGCGCCGGCAAAGGCTATGTGCTGGGCGTCAGATCCAACGACACGTTCTACTCCTGGGGCAAACCGAGCGCCGTCGCGGGCACGGCGAAAGAGATCGCCGACCGTTTGCCGCGGTCCGCTTGGAAGCGTCTTTCGGCTGGCTCTGGAACGAAAGGCGAGCGACTGCATGATTGGGTCTACCTCGAGCTCACCGATCTCGCCGGCGGCGATGACAATGAGGCGCAGGGCGGCCAAGTCTGGACGCGCGGATTGCTGATCCGCCGCAAGCTCGCCGATGGCGATCTCGCCTTCTTCACGACATGGGCGCCGAGTGGAACCACGATCGAAGCGCTGGCGAAAATCGAAGGCCATCGTTGGGCGATCGAGGATAGCTTCGAAACCGCCAAGAACGAGATGGGCCTCGATCACAACGAAACGCGCTCATGGCATGGATGGCGACGTCATGTCTCGCTCGTCATGCTGGCTTTCGCCATGATGGCGACGATACGTGTTCACGCCAATGGACCGGCGACGCCGTCCCCCAAAAAGATCCGGCGTGCAATGACGACAGGTGGTGTGGACGAATTGGATGAGGCATAGACCAGCGGCGAAACTGACGATCGATCTGAAGTTTCGCTCGGTCTTTTCGCATCGGAGGGCGACCCTTTTGAAGCGTGTGAGCCGGCCGAAGCCTTGTTCGATGCGAGCGCGAGCTTTGTAGAGCGTCTTGGCGAAGAACTTGGGCCTGTCCTTTTCGTTGGCCTTGTATGGGATCACGGGAGCGATGCCCCGCTTCCTCGCAGCCTCGCGGTTCGCCTTGCTGGCATAGCCTTTGTCGTACACGACAGCGCGAGGCTTTATATCCGGTCCGATATCGAGCAGGGTTTCGAAGTGGCGCGTGTCCGAGGCCTCGCCGCCGGGCAGGTCGAAGCCGATGACCGTGCCCGAAGCGTCGGCTTTCGCGTGGATTTTCGTCGTGAAACCGCCACGCGAGCGCCCGAGCGCTTGCCCCGCTTGCCCCCTTTTGCGCCGGCGGCGGAGACGTGAGCGCGTATGATCGTCGAGTCGAACATCTGGATGAGATGGGCGGACGCGCTCATGGATGCGAGCGTGTCAAAGAACGCGTCGAACACGCCGGTTTTGCTCAGGCGATCGAACCGCTTCCAGATGCTGTTCCAATGACCGAACCGCGAGCGTGTCACCTCGCTGCGTTCGCACCATCACATCCCGGTGTTCAAGGCCGCCCAGGATGGCGTCGAGCCCCGGCTCCACCTCTCCGACGCCGCACGCCTATTGAAGGTCGCGCCCAAGACCCTGCGACTGGCGGTGGAGGTCGGCGAGATCGAGGCTCGTCGGCCTTTGCCCGCCGGAAGTCGGCGCATGTCCTGGCTGCAACATGCGGTCGACGCGCCAGCATAGCCGATATATCCGGAGCCTTCAGGATTTGCCGGTCCAAGGATCTTTGGTCACCGTAAAGCTCCATACGAGCCGTTGGCGTTGCCTGAACGACGAGTGTGACCGCCAAACATTCTCAGAGCAGCTATCCGATATTGCGAGGCCATACGCGCGTCAGACCGAGAGGGTCGCCGAGCTCATCCGGCTTGTTCGGACACGGCGTCGGTGGCCGGCTGGCCGAACGGTTGATGAAGCGCCCCGGCCTTCCAACGAGTGACGACACGATCCTGATGCATTTGAAGCACGACGTCGCCGGCGGAACCAGTGGAAAAGTGCGTGTGCTGGGTATCGACGAGTGGAACTGGCTCAAGGGCGTGAACTATGGAACGATCATGGTGGATCTCGAACGGCGCGAAGTCGTCAACGTGCTTCCTGATCGCTCGGCCGCGTCGACAGCCGTCTGGCTCGGCCAGCACGCCGAGGTCGAGATTGTCAGCCGCGATCGTTGTGGCCTTTATGCGGAGGGCGTGAGGGTAGGCGCACCACAGGCTCGGCAGGTTGCCGATCGCTTCCATCTGTTGCAAAATTTGAGGGAGACGATCGAGAAGCAAATGAGCCGCTCCGACAGGGGGATGGCTTGTCCGGCTTTGCCGGACGCCGCGGATGAGCGCAACGGCTCGCTCTCGCGCGCGACGAAGGGACGATTGGAGATGGCGGAGCATCGGCGTCTTACGAAGCAAGCACATCACCGCTCGAGGCAAGCGATCTTCGATCGCGTTCAGATTCTGAAAAATGCGCGAGCGACGGTGCGGGATATCGCCAGGTATTTGGGCGTTGGCTGGCGCACGGCTAAAAAGTGGGTGCTCGCGACAACCGCACCGGTTCGAGGAGAAAGAACGCCCATCCCGACCTCGACGCAATATTTTCGTGACTACATTCTGAGCCGTTGGTCGGACGGGTGCACCCGAAGCCGTCAATTGTTCGAGGAAGACAAGTCGCGAGGATATTTGCGCAGCTATTCGAATATCCAGCGCGTTCTTGCACGATTGGGACTCACGAAACGTGGCGCACCGTTGTCATCTTCTGTGCTCGCGCCAAAGCTCGCGAAAACGGAGCCAACGACAACAGGGGACCTCCTTGCTGAAGCGCCAGCGACGCCTCGTGCTGTTGATCCCGCGACCGGGTGGCTGATCTCCCCGATTGTCGCTGCGGCGCTCTGCATGAAGCCGCGTGGTCAGCTGACGCCGGCTCAGGCGGCGAAGGTGACAGCTCTGAAAGACGCTTCACCGGACTTCGTGATTATGCGCGGGCTTGCCATGCGCTTTCGCGGCATTCTTCGCAGCAAGAACCTCAAGGGGCTCGAAACTTGGCTGAACGACGCGCTGCGCTGCGGCCTATTCGAAATCCAGCGTTTCGTCTGCACGTTGCGACGCGACATCAAAGTCGTCAAGAATGGAGTGACAGAAACCTGGAGCAACGGACAAACAGAGGGACAAATCAATCGGCTGAAAATTCTCAAGCGCTCCATGTATGGCCGTGCAGGCGCCGCACTCCTGCGCGCACGGATGTCGCCGCTTTCGTCAATCGCCGAGCACGGAAAGTGAGGATGACCCTCAATCAGGTAATCCCAATTCTGCAACAACGTGGAGTGTTCGACAAAGAATACGGGGACAAGACCCTGCGAAGGCGCTGTTTGATACGGCACCCCGCCAGCCACGAGCAGAAGAGCCGCTCAATCGCATGACACATTTTCACGCATTTTCCCGAACATCGTCGGTGGCAGCCGTCGAAGCTTCATCCCCACGAATAGACGACCATCGCGACATGTCCTCTCCTTCTATATTCCAGTCCTTAAAAAGACTCGGGCCGTTTTTCTGGCCCTATCGACGTCGATGGGGCTTCGCGCTCGCGTCCCTCGTCTCCGCGCATGTCGTTGAAGCGAGCTTTCCTCTCTTGCTGAAAGAGAGCGTGAACAGAATCTCGAACGAGCAATTCGATCTGACGCTCTCGCTGATCGGCATTCTCGGGATAGCAACCCTGCGCTACGCGGCCATTAGCTTTGGGAGAAGGCGGAATGCTCTCGTGAGCGTCGATCTTGCCCGCGATCTGCGTTCGAAAGCTTTTGGCCATCTGCAAAGGCAAGGGGCGGAGTTTTTCGCGACCTTCTCGCTCGGCGATCTGATGGCGCGCGCCACCAACGATATAGAATCGATCCGGCTTTTTTTTCGCGTCGCTCTTCAGCAACTTCTCGCCGTGGTCGCCGTCGTGACGATCGCGCCATTGTTCATGTTCGTTCAATCTCCATTGCTGACCAGCTTAGTCCTGGCGGCGGTGTCGGTCGTTGGAATGCTATCCTGGGCTCTCGCCCTATCCATTCGCAAGACAACGTCGGCTGTTTCGGCCCAATTCGGTGCCCTGACAGACGAAGCGAGCCGAAGTTTTGCTGGGATCCGAACCATTCAGGCGCACGCGCTTGAGGACTCGCAGATCGCCCACTTCTCCGTAGGAGCGACCTCTTATGCGATCGCCAACATCGAAACGATGCGTTTGCGGGCGCAATTCGATTCGCTCATGACGGCAAGCGCCGGCGTAACGACTTTGCTTGTCGTTGGCGTGGGCGGCTCGCAAGTTCAAAGCGGAGAAATAACTCTTGGAGCCCTGACGGCATTTCTTCTCTACACAGGCCTCATGCTCGGAGTTCTAAAGAGCAGCGGCAATGCGTTCTTTGCGCTGATGAAAGCATCGGCGGCGTGCGTTAGACTGTTTGAAATTCTGGATCGACCGCCGGAAATTGTCGATTCCGGCGAAACCGACGAGAATTTCGAGATCAAAGGCGGCATCGTCCTCGAGAATTTGACATACCGCTATCCCAATGGTCGCCTTGCGCTTCGAGACGTTTCGGCGACGATCTCCCCAGGAGAGTTCATCGTGATCGTTGGCCGGGTTGGCGACGGTAAGACCACTCTTTTGCGTCTCCTCGCGCGTCAGCTCGAACCAACTGAGGGCTCGATCTCCCTCGACGGAGTCGATCTTCGACAAATTTCGTTGAAGCGTCTGCGCCAGGAGCTGACGTTTGTTAGACAGGATCCGTTTTTGTTTTCGACGTCATTCGCGGAGAATATTTCCTACGACACACCGAACCGCCTGGAGGAGTCCGTATGGACGGCGGCGCGCGCCGCGGCGCTTGAAGAGACAATACGCCGCGGACCCAAGGGGCTACAAACATCGGTCGGCGAAAAGGGCCTGACCCTATCCGGGGGGCAGAAACAGCGAACCAGCCTGGCGCGCGGCATCATTCGCGGAACATCAGTCTTGTTCCTTGACGACGGCTTCTCGGCGCTCGACACGCAAACCGAAACACGCATTCTATCTCGGATAAGAGCCCTCAGACAGGGTGCGACAACGATCGTTGTCACGCATCGTATTTCGACCGCTCGTCTCGCGGATCGCATCTTTGTCTTGGAGCGCGGTCGCCTGGTGGAAGCCGGCACCCACGACGAACTAAGGTCCAGTGGCGGTCTTTACGCGGAACAGCTGCGGCGACAAGAGGCCCGACCCGCGCCGGCCAACGGAGTCGTCGAATGAACCCCGCCGTAAATATACTCGCCGACACGCGCTCGCGCGCCAACCACGCGTCCGGAGCTCGCAAGCGACAGTCGACTGTCGCGCGGCTATGGCCCTGGATAAGACCTTTCAAACCTATCCTTATAAAAGGAGCGGTTTGCGCGTTGGTTAGCGCTTCCGCGGCCATTCTCGCGCCGGTCGTTGTTGGGCAGGTCATTGTCGATCGTATTTTGCTGGCGCAGCGCGCCACCCAGTCACCCGATTTCGGGCAGCAGGCGGCGACCGATTGGCTCGCCGCGGCCTCGAACGCTCCGCCGTTGTTCGCCGCCTGCGCGCTCGCAGCGTTCTGGACTATCCTTGCTGTCGTATGCGGAAACATTTCCCAGCGTCTATTCGCGGAAGTGACCTATATGAGTCTTGGCCGCCTGCGGATCGCGTTGTTCGGGCGTGTCGAGCGGTTCCCGGCGTCCTATTTCGATCGCACGTCGATCGGACATGTGCTGACCCGGGTGATGGGCGACGTCGAGAGTCTGAGCGATCTTCTGATGGGTCTCGCCACGCTTGCCGGCGTTTTCGCGCCGCTCATTATCGCAACGACTGTCATGCTTGGAGTCGATGCTCGCATGACCGCGCAACTCACGCCCATTGTCCTTTTGGCGGGACTCGCGAACTTTACCTTCAGACGCTTGACTGGCCGCCTCTATCACGACATGCGCGATATGTTGTCCCAACTCAACGCATATTTGCACGAAAACATTTCCGGAATCGAGATTGTTCAGTCGTCCAGCCGAGAGGAAATCAACTACAGGTACTTCGTCGCCCTCGCGGACAAGTCGAACCTTTACGAAGGCAGGGCGGCTCGGATCGAAACGAGCTATTACCCCTTCGTAGACAGCCTCTCCTATCTCTCGATGGTTCTAATTTTGTGGATCGGCGCGGAGCATGTCGCGACGGGTTCGTCGACATTAGGGTCGATTATTCTGTTCGTTCAATTCGGAGACATGCTGTTTCGTCCAATCGTGGCTTTCGCGGATCAGGCGAATAATTTGTTCCGAGCGCGGGCGGCATGTGAAAGGATATTCCAGCTTCTGGAGCACGATGAGTCGTTGCGGCGTCCAGAAGTGTTTTCGCCCTTGCCGAGTTCTGTTCGTGGAAAGATCGAATTCAGGGATCTCTCTTTCCGATACCCGAGTGGCGCGGAAGTTCTTTCGCAAATTGACTTCATTGTGAATCCAGGTGAGAACATCGCCATCGTCGGTCCGACCGGCTCGGGAAAAACGACTCTATCGCGGCTCGTCTGCCGTTTCTATGATGTGCCGGACGGCTCGCTGTTCATCGACGACATCGACATCATGCTTGTTGCTCCGTCCGACATTCGCCGGCGTGTCGGGATCGTCTTTCAGGACTTTCACATTTTTGCGGGGACTGTTTACGAGAACATAGCGCTCGGCGACGAAAGCATCACTTTGGAGAAAGCGATCGCCGCCGCAAAGGCGGCCTACGCCTTGCCTTTCGTGCGGGCGCTACCGCAGGGTTTCGACACCGTTCTCGGCGATCGCGGATATGATCTCTCGCAGGGTCAGCGGCAACTTCTCGCGCTCGCGCGGGTGATCGCGCGCGATCCGGAGATCTTGATTCTCGACGAGGCCACGGCGAACATCGATTTGGAGACGGAGGCGATTGTGCAGCAGGCCCTAGCGAAACTCAAGGTGGGTCGGACGACGATCGTAATCGCGCATCGCTTGAGAACGGTCCGTGAAGCGGACCGTATCATCGTCCTGGGCTGCGGCCGCATCATCGAGACCGGAACGCACGAGCAATTGGTCGCAGCGGATGGCCTGTATAAGAAGCTTTATGATCTGCAGAGGTGAATGGAGGTCGGCTTCCCGCGCGGCGTCTCTGCTGTTGATTTTCACAGAAAGCTGACCCGGGCAGCACGGTAAGAGCTGGCAGCTCGCCCTCAATAATTACGGCAGCGCCGGAGGCGCGAAGTCCGGCCGGGGCGGCAAGGCGCTTCTGTCAGGCGTGATGACTTGCCGGCGGTGCGGACGACGACTGAGCGTCGCATATACAGGCAATCCTCAGATTCGGCCGGTATATCGCTGCGACAAGCCAAACCTTATGACGGGGCTGCCACGGTGCATGACCTTCGGCGGCCCGCGAGTCGACGCGGCTGTCTCCCGAGAGCTGTTGCTGGCGGTGGAGCCAATGGCGATCGATGCGGCGTTTGAGGCAGAGCGAATGCACCGGGAACAACAGGAAGACCAGCAACGCATCCTGGATATGGAAATGCAGCAGGCGCGTTACGAGGCCGGTCTGGCCGAGCGGCGTTACGCCGCCTGCGATCCCGACAATCGTCTCATTGCCGCGCAACTAGAAAAAAAAACTGGGAGACGGCGCTGCGGCGTGTCCGCGAACTGGAGATGCGCCAGCCCGCGGAACGGGGAGTGTCAGGAATTTCGTGTGTGGGCGGGCGGGTTGAACATCGTCAGACCATCGCTCTTGTGAAGCGCTCGCCG
>NZ_JBQUZK010000011.1:0-44147 GCF_056313885.1 Methylosinus sp. DMC45 | reverse complement strand
CCCCGCGTTCAGCAAACCTCGGCAGAGATCCACTTAAAATCCGCGGGGAGTTGTCCAGAGAAGCGGGGCCAGCTCTGGCTGCCAGCCCGCTCCCGGCCCTTAACCGGGCGTTCAGACACGCACTTAGCAAGGTCGGGTTCCGGCGCCTTCCGGCCGCAGCCACGAGGCTCGCGGGCTCTTTCCGAAGCGACCGAGCCGGCCTCGACACACTTGGGAGTAACGCTCCGATCGGCTATTCTCTCCGCACAGTTTCGTTTCAGCCTATTCGTCGCCCAAGGCGCAAGGTGATTTTGTGGCGCTCACTCTCACTCGCATCGAGGCGCTCGCGCCGGACCAGGCTTCGCTCGCTGCGGCGCGCAAGCTCCTGAAACCCTCGAGCTGGCCGACTTTGGCGAGCGACGAGCAGGGGCTCGTTTGGGGCGAGGCGCAGGGGTCCGGCTCGGCGCCCTATCGCGTCATCGTCTGCGAAACCGACGCCGGCTATAAATGCACCTGCCCCAGCCGAAAATTTCCCTGCAAGCATTCGCTCGCGCTGATGTGGCTGCGCGTCGAGGGACAGGCGAGTTTTGCGCAAGGCGAGGCTCCGCAATGGGTGCGCGACTGGACGGCGCGTCGACGCGGCCCCTCCGCCGAGTCCGCCGAGCAGCCCCCGCGCGAGACCTCGATCGCGAAGGCGATCCTCGATGAAAACGCGACCGCGGAGACGGCCCCGGAGGCGGAGGCCCGCGCCGCCGCTCTGCGCGAGAAAAACCGCAAAGCGCGCGAGGCGGGCGTGCTAGCGGGTCTGGACGAGCTCGATGTCTGGCTGAAGGATCAGATCGAGCGCGGCCTCGCCGTCTTCGTCGTCGATGCGGCTTCGTCCTGCCGCAAGATGGCGGAGCGCCTCGTCGACGCCAAGGCCCCCGGCCTCGCGACGCGCCTCGACAGCCTACCGGCGCGGCTCTTCGGACTCGGCGAGGCGCTGCGTCCGCAGGCGGCCGCCGAGGAGCTCGGACTGCTTCATCTGATCGCGGAAGCCTATCGTCGGCAGGCGACGCTCGACGCGCCGCTTCGCGACGACGTGCGCCAGATGATCGGCTGGACGCAGACGCGCGAGGCCTTGCTCGCCGATTCCGGCGCGCTGCGGGTCTCGGGTCGTTGGCGCGTGTTCCTGACGCGAGCCATCGTCCAGCCGGATCGGCTGAGGCGGGTCGAGACTTGGCTCCTGCGCGAGCGCGACGCGCAAGGGCCGCGCTTTGCGTTGCTGCTCGATTTCGTGCCGCTGTCCGGCGGCGGCAACGTTTTCGGCTATTCGACTGGAGACGGGTTCGAGGCCGAGCTTGTCTTTTACGGCTCTCCCGTGCCGTTGCGAGCGCTGGTCGCGCGCCAGATCGGGCCTTCGGCGCAGAGCTCCGCGGCGCCTCTCCCCCAGCAGTCGCTCGGGCGCGCCTTCGAGACCTATCGCAGCGCGCTCGCCGCGCGGCCCTGGCTCGATATCTGGCCGATGGCCTTCCACGGCGCGCGCGTCCGACGCGCCGCCTCCGGGACCTTTCTCGTCGACGAGACGGACGCAGGCTTCGCTCTGCCGCTCGCTTCGGAGCAGGACGCCGCCGCGCCCGGCCTCGCCATGGCGTCGCGACTCGACGGCGTCGGCCTCTGGGATGGACGCGGATTTCTCCTCGCCGAAGCGAGTTCCGATCTCGGCCGATGGACGCAGGCATGAGGCGCGCGGCCGTCTCCTCTCTCCTGCCCGGCTTCGTCGTCGGGACGTCGCGACGCGCGCTCGATTATTCGCGCCTCGCCGTTCCGCCCGCCGATCCGAAGGCCGATCTGAAAGCTCTGGCGCTGCTCGCGACGGCGTTGCGCTTCGCGCTGCCGCCCGCGCCGGAAACCTATTTCGCGGTCGGTCCGCGCGACTCCGGGCGGCGCCTCGTTAGGCAAGAGCAGCGCACGCTGATGCTTCGTCTCTTCGTTTCCGGCAAGCCTGCGCTCTCCCCGCAGGACGATCTCGCTTTCGCCGTCACGCTCGCCATGGAGCGCGCGCGCGTCGCGCCGCATCCTTTCGATTTTCACCGCTTGGAGCCCTTCCTGCGCGCGCATGCGGAACGGTTCGGCGCCGACGCGCTGGCCTTCATCGAGCGCGACAAGGCGATCGAGGAACGGCGCAGCTATTTCGACGCGGAATTCATCGTCGACGACAATTGGATCGACGCCACGCCCGCCCGCCGCGGCGATTTTCTCGAGCGGCGCCGGCTGAGCGATGCGCCCCGCGCGCGGGAATTGGCGGAGGCCGTTTGGTCCGGCGAGTCCGCCGACATGCGCTTTCGTCTGCTGAAAGCCTTTCGTGTCGGGCTCTGCGTCGAGGACCGCGCATTTTTGGAAGGGCTCGCCAAGGATCGCGCGCCCAAGGTGCGCGACCTCGCCGCGCGCCTTCTCGGCAAGCTCGCCGGCGCCGATCCGATGCTGGCGGAGGCGATGAAACGCATTCGCGTCGGCAGCCGGGGCCTGCTGCGCAAACGCCTCGCGCTGACGATGGAGCTGCCGGCGACCGTGGCAAAGAATAATTGGCGTCAATGGGTGCGCGAGACATTCTCCGAGATCGAGATCGCCGATTTCGTCTCGGCGCTCGGCGCGACAGAAGAGGAAGCGATCGAGGCGGCGAAGGGCGATGCGCCGCTCCTCGGCGCAATGCTGCTGATGACGCTCCGTGCTCGCCGCTTCGATCTCTTCCGCAAGGTCGCGCCCCTCGGCGCCGATCCGCTCTGGCTGCTGATCGAGGATTTCTTCGCCGACAGCCTCGATCTTCCGCCGGACGATCGGCAGTCCTTCGCCGCCGCCATTTTGCAGGCGGAAGCGCCCGACGCTCGCGGCGGTGGAGTGCTGGCGCAAGCGATGAGCCGTCTGCTGCGCATTCTCGAAGCCCCGCTCGCCGCGCCGACCTTCGACCATCTCTTTCAGTTGGTGGCGAAAGCCGATGCGCAAGCCGTCGAAGCGGCGCTCCAGCCCCGCCTCGTCGCCCTGGCGCCCGCCGAATTCCACCCGCGCCTGCGCTCGCGTCTCGAGGCCAACGCCTCGGATGCGGCCGCGCAAAGCCTCGTCGCGCTCGATCTTCTCGACAGTCTCGAAAGCATTTCGACCCATGGCCAATAATATGAACGAACTGAAATTGCGCCGGTCCGCAGAAGATATTTTCGTGCAGGAGCTCGACGCGCTGCGGCGCGGCGACGACCGGCCTCGGCCCGAGAATTGGCTGATGTCGCCGCAGGCGGCGGTCACTTATCTCATCGGCGGAAAGGCCAAGGACGGAACGCCGATCTCCGCCAAATATGTCGGCAATCGGCGCCTCGTCGAGACGGCGGTCGCGACGCTGGCGACGGATCGCGCGCTGCTGCTGCTCGGCCTGCCGGGCACGGCGAAATCATGGGTGTCGGAACATCTCGCGGCGGCCGTCTCCGGCACGTCGAAGCGGCTCATTCAATGCACCGCCGGCACGGACGAGAATCAAATCCGCTATGGCTGGAACTACGCCATGCTGCTCGCGCATGGTCCATCCATGGACGCGCTCGTCAAGACGCCGCTGACGCGCGCCATGGAGGATGGAAGCATCCTTCGGCTCGAGGAGCTGACCCGCATGGGCTCCGACACGCAGGACACGCTCATCACCGTGCTGTCGGAAAAGACGCTGCCGATCCCCGAGCTCGACACGGCCATAGACGCGCGGCGCGGCTTCAATGTCATCGCGACGGCCAATAATCGCGACAAGGGCGTCAATGAATTGTCCTCCGCGTTGAAGCGGCGCTTCAATGTCGTCGTGCTGCCGTCGCCGGCGACGATCGAGGAAGAGACCGGAATCGTCGTCAAGCGCGTGCGCGAGACCGTCACAGGACTCGGCCTGCCGCCGATCAAATCGCCGGATGCGGAGCTCATGCGCATCGTCACTCTGTTTCGGGAATTGCGCGACGGCAAGACGCTGAACGGCAAGATCAAGCTGAAGACGCCCTCTGGCTCGCTCTCCACGGCGGAGGCGATCTCCGTCGGCGTCGGCGCCTGGGCCGAGGCGGCGCATTTCGGCGAGGGCGCGATGGCGGCCGAGCACATGGCCGCCAATCTCGTCGGCGCCGTCGTCAAGGACCCGGTGCAGGACATGGTCGCGCTTCAAGAATATCTCGAGAATGTGATGCGCTCCCGCGAGGGATGGGACGATCTCTATGGCGCGATCCGCGACGTGATCTGACGCGATGGACTCCCATCTCCATCTTCTCGGCGTGCGCCATCACGGGCCGGGCTCGGCGGCGCTGCTCGTCGCCGCGCTCGACAGGCTCGACCCCGCCGTCGTGCTGATCGAGGGCGCGCCGGAAGGCGAAGCGCTCGCGCCGCATGTCGGCGGCGACGGGTTGAAGCCGCCGGTCGCCATGCTGTTCTACGCGCCGGGCGAGGCCAAGCGCGCGGTCTTCGCGCCCTTCGCGGAATTCTCGCCCGAATGGCAAGCCATGCGCTGGGCGCTCGCGCGCGGCCGTCCTCTGCGCTTCATCGATTGGCCGGCGAGCGTCTCTCTCGCCTTCACGCAGAAGGACGAGGATGCGGAGGAGAATGCGGAGGCGCAGCGCTCCGACCCGCTCGACCTTCTGGCCGAAGCGGCCGGCGTCGCCAATGGCGAAGCGCTGTGGAATACGCTCGTCGAGGAGAGCGGCGGCGCGAGCGATCCAGTCGCCGCTTTCGCCGCCATCGGCGAAGCCATGACCGAGGCGCGCCGCCAAGCCGAGGAGAGCGGCGCGCCCGCCGCCCGTCGCGACGCGATCCGCGAAGCCTTCATGCGTCTCTCCATCCGGAAGGCGCTTCAGGATTTCGGCGGCGCCGTGGTCGCGATCGTCGGCGCCTGGCACATCGACGGCCTCCGCGCGAAAGTTTCGCCCACGGTCGACAAAGCGACGATCAAAGGCCTCGCGAAAGTGAAGGTCGAAGCGACCTGGGCGCCCTGGACCGACAGCCGTCTCGCCTTTGCCTCCGGCTATGGCGCCGGCGTCGTCTCGCCCGGCTGGTTCCGACATCTCTGGCGCGCCTATCGCGAAGAGACGTTCGAGCCCCTATCCTTCGCGGCCGGCTGGCAGGCGCGCACGGCGACCCTGCTCCGCGCGGAGGGCTTCGCCGCCTCGCCCGCCGCCGCCATAGAGGCCGCGCGGCTCACACTGTCGCTCTGCGGATTGCGCGATCTCGCGACGCCCGGCCTCGACGAGATGCGCGATGGCGCGCTGGCCGCGCTCTGCAATGGCGATCCTGTGCCGCTGCGCGTCGTCGAGCGGCGGCTCTATATCGGCGAGACAATCGGCGAGATTTCCGGCGACGCGCCGCAGAGCCCGCTCGCGCGTGATCTCGCGCTCTGGCAGAAGCGCGTGAGGCTGGAGCCGAAGGATATCGAGAGCGACATACGTCTCGATCTGCGCACCGAGGCGGGTCTCGCGAAATCGACGCTGCTGCATCGGCTGCTTCTGCTCGGCGTCTCCTGGGGGACGCTCATCGAGGCGGACGCCGGCCGCGGCACGTTTCGCGAAATCTGGCGCCTCTCCTGGCGTCCGGAATTTTCGGTCGCGCTCGCCGAGGCGCTGATCTACGGCGTCACGATCGAGGAGGCCGCCGGCAATATCATCCGCGACCGCGCCGCGCATTGCGCGCGCGTCATGGACATGGCCAAGATCGTCCGCGCGAGCCTCGTCGCCGATCTTCCCGACGCCGCCGGAGCGGCGATCTCAGCGCTCCAGGCGCTCGCCGTCGACGCCAGCGATCTCACCGATCTGATGCTCGCCGTCGCGCCGCTCGCGAGCGCGCTGCGCTATGGCGTCGCACGGCGGCTCCCCGAGGAGGCGCTGCGCGCGCTGGTGCATGCGCTCGCGGTGGAGGTCAATGCGGGCGTGCGCATCGGCTCGCGTCAACTCGCCGCCGATGTCGCCGCGGCGCGCGTTGCAGCCATGCGCGGCTTCGACGAGGCGCTGGCGATCTTCGACGCGCCCGATCTCGTCGCCGGCTGGCGCAAGGCGCTGGCGCTCATCGTCGAGGACGAGCAGAGCGCGCCGGCGGCGGCGGGCTTCGCGCTTCGGCGCCTCCTCGATCTCGGCCTCTGGACCGCGGAGGCAGCCGCCGCGGCTTTCGCGCGCCGCATGTCCGCCGCGCCGCTGGAGGCTGGCGCCTTCCTCGAGCATTTCGTCGCCGGCGGCGCGGAAATTCTGCTTCAGGACGCGGCGCTGCTCGCGCTCGTGGACGCTTTCATCGTCGATCTCGACGACGATTCCTTTCTCGCCGCGCTTCCCTTGCTGCGACGCGCCTTCTCGGGCTTCGACAGCACGGCGCGCATCCGGCTTATCGATGGCGTCGCGCAAGGGCGGCGCACGCTCTCGCACGCGCCCGCGCCAGAACCCGAGGAGGATGATCCGGCCTTTGCGGCCGCGCTTCCTTTGCTGCTGCGCATTCTCGGACTCGAGGCCGCGTCATGACCAACGACAAGGAACGCATGCGCCGCTGGCGTCTCGCGGTCGGCGGCGAGGAGGCGGAGGCCGCTCTTTCGGACGCTGACCAGCGCCTCTCTCGCGCGCTCGGCGCGCTCTATGAGAGCGACCCCAAGACCGGCCGCCGTGGCGGGCTCGGCGCTTCGGCACCGCGCGTCGCGCGCTGGATCGGCGACATTCGCGAATTTTTTCCGGCCTCCGTCGTCGAGGTGATTCAGAAGGACGCCTTCGAACGCCTCAATCTCAAAGCGCTGCTGTTGGATCCGGAGTTCATCGCGACTCTGGAGCCCGACGTGCATCTCGTCGCCGACCTCATGTCTCTGCGTTCGGCGATGCCGGAGAAGGCCAAGTGCTCCGCGCGCCTCGTCGTGCGGCATGTGGTGGACGAGCTTATGCGGCGCCTCGCGCATAGGACGCTCGAAACGCTGCGCGGCGCGCTCGACCGCCAAAAGCGCACGCGGCGTCCCCGCGCGGCGGACATAGATTGGCGCCGGACCATCGGCGCCAATCTGCGCCATTATCAGCCGGAGCATAGGGCCATCGTGCCCGAGACGCTCATCGGCTTCGCGCGCCGGTCGAAGCAGCGCGCCGATATCGATCATGTGATCCTGTGCGTCGACCAATCGGGCTCGATGGCGGCCTCTGTCATTTACGCGTCGATCTTCGCGGCGGTGATGGCGTCGCTGCCGGCGGTGCGCACCTCGCTCGTCTGCTTCGATACGGCGATCGTCGATCTCACCCAGCAATTGGCCGATCCTGTCGATGTGTTGTTCGGGGTGCAGCTCGGCGGCGGCACCGACATCAACAAGGCGCTGGCCTATTGCGAGGGCCTCGTCGAGCAGCCGGCGAAGACGCATCTCGTTCTGATCAGCGATCTCTTCGAGGGCGGAAGTGCGAAGGACATGATCGCCCGTGTCGCATCGCTGAAGCAAGCGGGCGTGAATGTCATCGTCCTGCTCGCTCTGTCGGATCTCGGCCGCCCCGGCTATGACGCCAATCACGCAGGGCTGATCGCCGCGCTCGACTGTCCCGTGTTCGCCTGCACACCCGACCAGTTTCCGGGCCTCATGGCGACGGCGCTCACTAGGCGGGACATCGGCGCCTGGGCCGCCGCGAACGACATCGCCGTCGTGAGAGCGACCGGCCGTATTTAGCTGAGGCGGTAGACCAACGATCGCTCGCCGGCGGAGCACGAGCGACATAACATCCGCCGCGGTGATGGCGCTTGAACAATCGCTTTTTCCACGATTTACGCGCTCACATTTCGCCTACTGCCCCGCCCGCCAGGGAGATCGATACGGGACCACTTCTCCGAAGATTGATTCGGAACGGGCCAGGGATCTGCCCCGCAAAGCGACGAGCGCTCACCACAGACCGGCGCCGATATCGATCTCCCTCATGCCCAAGCCGCGGACTGCACGAAAAGTGCACGATAATCCTCGAATTCTGAGATCGGCCCGCGACAGCGCTGCAAAGCCCCAGCGCATTGTCCGAGCATGGCCGACGTCATCTCCCTCCCTCTCCGCATGATCTCGATCCATTGGCCGTGTCGAATAATTGACAAAGATCGGGACTGTCAGGAATCTTGTGTGCGGGGCCGGGTTCCCATCACGGTATTCTCAGACTTACCTCGCCCAGATCTGCCCGCGAGCCGAGCCGCCGAGCACGATCGTTATAAGGCCACGCCGAACGTTCAAGACCGAGGCGCCGGCCCGGACTTAGTCTTTCAAGCGAGCGACGAGGAAGGCATCGCCAGAACGGCTCGTGCATTTCTCAGAAAAAGTTGCGCGATGAGCCGCAACGCGCCTCCGATCACGGCAGCCGAGGAGCCGAGAGCATGAGCTACTTCACCGCATCCGACGGCGTAGAAATTTTTTACAAGAGCTTCGGCGACGGCCAGCCGATCGTATTCTCGCATGGCTGGCCGCTGACGGCCGACGCATGGGAAGGGCAAATGCTGTTCTTCGGCATGCGCGGCTATCGCGTCGTGGCGCACGACCGTCGCAGCCATGGCCGCTCCCAGCAGGTCTGGGACGGCAATACGATGGACCGCTACGCGGACGATCTCGCCGAGCTGCTCGAGCTCCTCGATCTGCGCGACGCCGTTCTCGTCGGGCATTCGACCGGCGGCGGCGAGGTCGCACGCTACGTCGGACGCCATGGCGTCGGTCGCGTCGCAAAAGCCGTGCTCGTCGGCGCCGTGCCGCCGATCATGCTCGCCTCGTCCTCCAATCCAGAAGGTCTGCCGATGGACGTGTTCGACAGCACGCGCGCTGGCGTCGCGAGCAATCGATCGCAATTCTTCAAGGATCTCGCCGTTCCTTTCTATGGCCATAACCGAGATGCCGCGAAGCGAAGCGCGGGGCTAGAGGACGCCTTCTGGCTGCAAGGAATGGAGGGCGGGCTAAAGGGGCTCTACGATTGCATCCGCGAGTTTTCTGAACTCGACTATTCGCCCGATCTCGCCAAGATGACGATCCCCACATTGTTCATCCATGGCGATGATGATCAGATCGTTCCCCTCGCGGCCTCGGCGCGGAAGGCCGTTCGGCTGACGCCGCAGGGCGAGCTTCTGGTCTATCCCGGCGGATCGCACGGCCTCGCCCAAACCGACCCAGAGAAATTCAATCACGACGTGCTCGCGTTCATCAAGCGCTGACGCGCGAGGCGCCGCCCAAATCCGCAATCCACAATTGGAGAACGACATGACCGCTAAGCTCGAATTGCTGACGCCGCAGAACAGCCAGCTGATCTTCATCGACCACCAGCCGCAAATGGCCTTTGGGGTTCAGTCGATCGATCGGCAGGCGCTCAAGAACAACGCCGTAGCCCTCGCCAAATCGGCGAAGGTGTTTGCGATTCCGACGACGATCACCACCGTCGAGACGGAAAGCTTCTCCGGCCATACCTATCCAGAGCTGCTCGCCGTTTTCCCCGAGGCGCCGCTCCTCGAGCGCACCTCGATGAATTCCTGGGACGATAAGAAGGTCCGCGACGCGCTGGCCGCGAATGGACGTAAGAAGGTCGTCGTCTCGGGCCTGTGGACCGAGGTCTGCAACAATTCTTTCGCCTTCTGCGCCATGCTGGAAGGCGGCTATGAAATCTACATGGTCGCCGACGCTTCCGGCGGCACGTCGAAGGAAGCGCATGACTACGCCATGCAGCGCATGATTCAGGCGGGCGTCGTGCCCGTGACCTGGCAGCAGGTCCTGCTCGAATGGCAGCGCGACTGGGCGCGGCGCGAAAGCTATGACGCCGTCATGTCGATCGTGAAGGAGCATTCCGGCGCTTACGGCATGGGCGTCGATTACGCCTATACGATGGTGCACAAGGCGCCGGAGCGCGTCTCGCATGGTCCCACGCTCGCGCCCGTCCCGGCGGTCTAGCATGGACACGCTCGGCGGCTCTGACGAGATCGCGGCAGAGCGTCTCAGCCGCGGCTTGCTGCTCACGCTCGCCGCGGCCACCGGGCTCGCGGTCGCCAATATTTATTACAACCAGCCGATGCTCGGCCTGATCGAGGCGTCGCTGGGCCCTGGCGCGGCGACGAGCGTTCCGGTGCTGACGCAGCTCGGCTATGCGTCGGGATTGTTCCTGCTCACGCCGCTCGGCGACGTCACGCGGCGCAAGCAGCTGATCGTCGCTGAATTCGTGCTGCTCGCGATCGCGCTGGTCTTGGCTGGCGCGGCGCCCGATGCGCTCACGCTGGCCATCGCTTCGGCGCTCGTCGGTTTCGCTGCGAGCGTCGCGCAGCAGCTCGTTCCACTCACAGCGGAGCTCGCGCAGCCACAGCGGCGGGGCGCCGCCATCGGCGCGGTGATGTCGGGACTATTGCTCGGCGTGCTGCTGAGCCGCACGCTCGCCGGCTTCGTCGCCGCACAATTCGGCTGGCGCACCATGTTCCTCGCCGCGTCTCCGACGATGCTGCTGGTGGCGCTCGCTCTCCAGGCCATTCTCCCCGATGTGCGCGGCGAGCTGCGCCTCCCCTATCCAGAGCTGATGGGCTCTCTGCGGCGCCTCTGGCGCGATCTGGCGGCGCTACGGCGCGCCGCGTTCACGCAAGCTTTCCTGTTCGCGGCTTTTTCCGCCTTTTGGACCGTGCTGGCGTTACGGCTCGCAGCGCCGCCTCTCGGGCTCGGAGCCGGCTCCGCCGGCTTGTTCGGCGTGGTCGGAACAATAGGCGTAATCGCCGCGCCGCTCGCCGGACGCCTAGCGGACGCGCGCGGACCGTCCACGATCGTTCGCCTGGGCGCGGCTCTCGCGCTGGCTTCCTGGGCGGGGATGGCTCTCTGGAGCGATCTTGCAGGACTCGTCGCCGGCGTTCTGGCGCTCGATCTGGCGATGCAGGCGGCGCTCGTGTCCAATCAGCATGTGATCTATGCGCTGCGCGCCGACGCGCGCGGACGGCTCAACACTCTGTTCATGACGACCATGTTCCTCGGCGGCGCGGGGGGCTCGTTCAGCGCGATGATCGCTTGGCGGCTCGGCGAATGGCCGGCGGTCGCCGTCTTGGGGATGGCGTTCAGCGCGGCGGCGCTCGCTATTCAGCTTCGCGCCCCGCCGCGCCCGTCACTCTCACGAGAAGCAGGAAGCGAAACGCGATGAGCTCTTATCTCCTATCCCTCGGCGCCGGACTTTTGATCGGCGTCATCTACAGCCTGCTCGGCGTCCGCTCCCCCGCGCCGCCGGTCGTCGCGCTCGTCGGGCTCGCCGGTATATTGCTCGGCGAGCAGATCGTTCCGATCGCCAAACGGATCGCCGATCGAGCCGAGCTCACCCGCTTCATTCGCCATGATTGCTCGCAGCATGTTCTGGGGCCGCTCCCCACGAATAGGGACCGCGACGGCTGACGCGGACGCGTCGGTATCCATCAATGACAGGCTCGCGCCACCGGAGGCTCGAAATGAAAGCCAAGGACCTGATTATCGTCAACGCCGAGGTGACGACGCTCGATCGCGCCAATCCCGTCGCCCGCGCCGTCGCGATCCGTGACGGCAAATTTCTCGCCGTCGGCTCCGAGGCGGAGATACGCGCGGCGGCGCCCGACGCGGATGTGATCGACGCTGGCGGCAGGCGGCTCGTGCCCGGCCTCATCGACAGCCATATTCACGTGATCCGCGGCGGGCTCAACTACAATATGGAGCTGCGCTGGGACGGTGTGCCGACTCTCGCCGATGCGATGGCGATGCTGAAGAAGCAGGCGGAAAACACGCCGCCGCCGCAATGGGTGCGCGTCGTCGGCGGCTTCACCGAACATCAGTTCGCCGAGAAGCGCTTGCCGACTCTGGACGAGATCAACGCCGCGGCGCCCGAGACGCCGGTGTTCATTCTGCATCTTTATGATCGCGCCTTGCTGAACGCGGCGGCGTTGCGCGTCGTCGGCTACACGAAGGACACGCCGAATCCGCCGGGCGGCGAGATCGTTCGTGACGCCGCCGGCAATCCGACCGGACTGCTGCTCGCTCGGCCCAACGCCATGATTCTCTATTCCACGCTGGCCAAGGGTCCGAAGCTGCCGCATGATTATCAGCTGAATTCCACCCGGCATTTCATGCGCGAGCTGAATTCGCTCGGCGTCACCAGCGTCATCGACGCCGGCGGCGGATTCCAGAATTATCCCGACGACTACCAGATCATCGAGACGCTGCATCGAGACGGCGAGCTGACGCTGCGCATCGCCTATAATCTCTTCACGCAAAAGCCGCGGGAAGAGCTCGCCGATTTTGCGAATTGGTCGACGAAGGTGAAGCCGGGCGATGGCGACGATCTCTATCGCCACAATGGCGCCGGCGAAATGCTGGTCTATTCCGCGGCCGATTTCGAAGACTTCCGCGTCGAGCGTCCGGACATGCCGGCGAGCATGGAAGCCGATCTCGAGCCGGTCGTGCGCCTGCTCGCCGAACGCAAATGGCCCTGGCGGCTCCATGCGACCTATGACGAGACGATCGGCCGCGCGCTCGATGTATTCGAGAAGGTCGACAAAGATATTCCGCTCGCGGGCTTGAATTGGTTTTTCGACCATGCCGAGACAGTCAGCGAGCGCAACATCGACCGCATAGCGGCTCTGGGCGGCGGCGTCGCCGTTCAGCATCGCATGGCGTTTCAGGGCGAATATTTCGTCGAGCGCTATGGCGCCAAAGCCGCGGAGGCGACGCCGCCGATTACACGCATGATGGCCGCCGGCCTGAAGGTCGGCGCGGGCACCGATGCGACGCGCGTCGCAAGCTATAATCCATGGGTTTCGCTCTCCTGGCTCGTCACCGGCAGGACGCTCGGCGGCCTCACGCTCTATCCCGCGCGCAACCGTCTCGATCGCGAGACGGCGCTGCGCCTCTGGACCGAAGCCAACACTTGGTTCTCGAACGAAGAAGGCAAGAAGGGCGAAATCAAAGTGGGGCAGCTCGCCGATCTCGCGCTGCTGTCCGATGATTATTTCAAAGTCGCCGAAAGCGAGATCGTCCACATACGTTCCGTGCTGACGCTGCTCGGCGGCAAGATCGTTCACGGCGAAGGCGATTACGCCACGCTCGCGCCCGCGCTGCTGAAAGCCATGCCAGATTGGTCGCCCGTCGCCTCCTTCGGCGGCTATCGCCGCGCGCCCGACGCCACGCGAAAGTTGGCCTCCGCCTGCGGCTGCGTTTCCGCCTGCGCCGTGCATGGGCACGACCATGCGGCCGCGCTTGGCGCGCAAGTTCCGACAGCCGATGCGCGGAGCTTTTGGGGCGCCTTCGGTTGCGGCTGCTGGGCGGTTTGAGTGTCGATTCCGAAATTGGAGATAAATATGCGCCGAACCAAATTCCTCGTCGCGGCCGCCGCATTCGGCCTCAGCGCCGCCATCGCCACAGCGGCTCCCGCCGCCGCCCGGCCGCGCGCGGCGACCGACTTCGCCGTGGGACCGCAATATGACACGACTCATGTCTATGTCGCAGCGGCGGACTTCGACAAATTCGTCGCGAGCTTCGTCGCGACATTCGGCGGCGAGACCAGCAAGCAGGGCCAATTCCAGGTCACGCCCACATCCAGCCTCACCAAATCGCAGCTCGTGCTCACGCCTGCGGGCACGATTTCCGTGTTCGGCTTTCTCACGCCCGTTCCCTATCCTTTCGGGGCCGAGCGCACCGGCTATCTCGTCACCGACATAGACGCCGCGGTGAAGGCGGCGCGACGCAATGGGGCGATACGGCTGATCGAAACCTTCCCCGACCCCATCGGCCGCGACGTCGTGGTGCAATGGCCGGGCGGCGTGAACATGCAGCTCTATTGGCATACGGCCAAGCCGAATTATGCGCCGCTGACGAGCATCCCCGAAAACCGCGTCTATCTCACCGCCGACGCCGCCGATGAGTTCATCCGTCGCTGGACCGGCTTCTCGCATGGACGCATCCTCTCCGACGAGAAGTCGGCGCCCGGGAGCGAAGTCGGTCAGCCGGACAGGACGATCCGCCGCGTCCGCATCGCCTCCGGCTATGGCAAGCTCACGCTTCTGGTCTCCAACGGACAATTGCCCTGGCCGTGGGGCCGCGATTTCACCGGCTATGAGGTGAGCGACCTCGAAGCGACGCTCGCCAAGGCGAAGGCGGCCGACGCAAGAATTGTCGCACAGCCCTATGACGCCGGAGATCGACGGGCGGCGTTCGTCGAATTTCCAGGCGGCTATATCGCCGAAATCCATCAGGCGCGCGCGCGATGAGCGCGAGCTCCGAGCCCATCGCGGCGATTCTCTCGTCGCGATGGACGAGCTTCCTCATTCGCCTGCTGCTCGTCGCGGCCTATCTGCTCGGCGGCGTGAGCAAGCTTTTGGATTGGCCCGGCGCTGTGGCGGAACAGGCGCATTTCGGACTGCATCCGCCCACCCTCTTCGCCGCATTGACGATCGCGGTCGAGCTCATCGGTCCAGCGCTCATTCTTCTCGATCGATTGGCGTGGCTCGGAGCGGCGGCGCTCGGGATTTTCACCTTGCTCGCCGCTTTCATCGCCAATCCCTTTTGGACGATGCAGGGGCCGGAGCGCATAGCGGCGGCGAACGCCTTTTTCGAGCATCTCGGACTCGTCGCGGGCTTCGCCCTCATCGCCATGCTCGACCTCGGCAAGCGCGACCGAAAGCCGCTCATGGACGATCCCTCGCAGTCTCCGCTGCCATGGCTGCTGTTGCTGCTGTCGGTCACGACCGGCCTCGTCGATGCGATCAGCGTGCTCGGCCTCGGCAAGGTCTTCACCGCGAATATGACCGGCAATATCGTCTTCCTCGGCCTCGCCGCGACAGGGGCGCCTGCCTTCGAGCCGATTCCTTATCTCGTCGCCCTCTCCGCCTTTCTGCTAGGCGCGCTCGGCGCCGGACGCATCGGTCGCGCGCATGTCGGCCTGCCGCTGCGTCGCTGGCTGACCGCGGCCGCGATCATCGAGGCGCTATTGATCTGGGCGAGCGCGGTCATGGCCTTCGGGGTCGAAGCCACGAGCCCGCGCTCGGCGATAACAATCTACGCGATCATCGCATTCACCGCCGTCGCCATGGGTTTTCGCAACGCGACCATTCGGCAGCTCAAGATTCCCGATCTGACCACGACCGTTCTGACCTTGACGCTGACCGGACTCGCCGCGGATTCGCCGCTCGCCGGCGGCGCCGACGCCAATTGGCCGCGGCGCCTGGGCAGTGTCGCGGCAATCTTTCTCGGCGCGGGGATCGGCGCGTTTCTCGTCGTCCATAGCGGTCTCGCGGCGCCGCTGTTCCTGGCCGGAGCGCTGATCCTGCTCGGAACCATCCTCTGCGCGCTTCATCCCTCATCGAGCGAGCCGGCAAAGGGTTGACGAGGTTTTCTCGAGAATGAGATTCCGATCAAACGTCGCTCAGCCCTTCGACCGGCAAATCGGCTGCGCCGAGCGCGACAAAGCGATCGACCAGCCACGAGGCGGCCGGGCCTGGCGGAGCCTCGCGCCGCCAAATGCACGAAAAGCGATAGAGGCCGCCCGGATGATCCGGCATGGCGAGCCGCACCAATGCGCCCGACGCCAGATCGCTCGCGACCATATGCAAAGGCATGTTGCCCCAGCCGACGCCCTCGCGCAGCAGAGCATGCTTGGCGCCGAGATCGGCGAGCCGCCATGTACGCGGGCTGATCACCGCGAAATCACGTCCCTCGGTGAAGCGCGAGCGATCCGTGAGCACGAGCTGCGTATGCTCGCGCGCGGCGCCGGGCGGGATGCGCGCCATGCGTCCGAGCGGATGGTCTGGAGCCGCGACAGGCGCCAAGGCCGCCGATCCGGCCGCTATGCTCTCTATCCCCTCGACGCCGAGCGCGAGCGGCCCCGACACGCCGATCATCGCCGCGCCGCCCTGCACCATCGCCGTGACCGCGCCCAACGCCTCCATATGCAGCCGCAGTTGTACCGTGGGGAATTGCTGCGCGAAGTCCCGCAGCACGGTCCCTACCCGCTCCGTCGGCAGCATCACATCGACGGCGAGATCGACCTCCGCCTCCAGCCCTTCGAGCAGGCCTTTGACCTTGGCGCGCAAATCCTCGACGCCGCGCGAGATTGCCCGCGCCTCCGCCAGCAGCGCGCGCCCCGCCACGGTGAGCCGTGGCTTGCGCGTTCCCTCGCGCTCGAACAGCTCAATGCCGAGCTGCGCCTCGAGATTGGCGATCCCATAGCTGATCACCGAGACGGCGCGGTTCAGCCGCCGCGCCGCGCCGGCGAAGCTGCCGGCGTCGACGATGGCCAGAAAAATGGTCAGCTGGTCGAGGCTGGGCGCGCCGGGATTGCTCACTTTTCAACTTTCTCGAATAGTTCGACAAAAATTATCCGACTGATCAGAAAGGCGCGCAACCCTTAAATCCGTCTCCATCGACAGCGACCGATCACGCGACAGGAGATTGCAAATGATCGAACTGAGACCTTTCGACAGCCTCGGCGGCGCCGATCACGGCTGGCTCGACGCCAAGCATCATTTCTCATTCGCCGGCTATCACGATCCCGAGCGGATGCATTGGGGCAATCTGCGCGTCTGGAACGACGACACGATCGCGCCGCACTCCGGATTCCCCACGCACCTGCATCGCGACATGGAAATCGTCACCTATGTGCGCGAGGGCGCGATCACGCATCAGGACAGTCTCGGCAACAAGGGCCGCACCGCGGCCGGCGACGTGCAGGTGATGAGCGCGGGCTCCGGCATCGCGCATTCCGAATATAATCTCGAGAATGAGACGACCCGGATCTTTCAAATCTGGATCCTGCCGACGACGCGCGGCGGCGCGCCCAGTTGGGGCTCGCGCCCCTTCCCCAAGGGCGAGCGGTCAGGACGCTTCGTCACGCTCGCTTCCGGCTTCGACAAGGACGGCGACGCGCTGCCGATCCGCACCGATGCGCGCGTCCTCGGCGCGACGCTCGAGGCCGGCGCGACGGCGGAATATACGCTCGGCCGCGAGCGCAAAGCCTATCTCGTGCCGGCGAGCGGCGCCGTGCGGATCGACGATCTGCGCGTGAACGCCCGCGACGGCGCCGCCATCAGCGACGTCGACGTCCTACGCGTCACAGCGCTGGAGGACAGCGAGATCGTTCTCGTCGACGCCGCGTGACCTCGGGACCGGCTCCCGGGCGCCGGCAACCATTCAAATCGTGAAAAAAGGATCGAGACAATGACCAATGTTCGTAACGCGGAATACGCCGCTCTGCTGCTTCGTGTGACCCTCGGCGCGCTGTTTCTCGCGCATGGGCTGCTCAAAATTTTCGTGTTCACATTGCCGGGAACGGCGAAATTTTTCGATTCGCTCGGCTATCCGTCGCTGCTCGCCTATGTGGTCGTGGCCGCGGAGATCGGCGGGGGCCTCGCATTGATCTTCGGCGCGCTCACGCGCATCGTGTCCGTCGCGCTCATTCCCGTGATGATCGGCGCGCTGCTCGTGCATCTTCCCAATGGCTGGCTGTTCTCCAACGCCAATGGCGGATGGGAGTTTCCGGCGCTATGGACGGCGCTCCTGATCGTGCAGGCTCTGCTCGGCCCCGGCGCTTTCGCCGCCGGGCGCCTTTACGCAGAAGGCCAGGCGCTCAGGAGCGCCGCGCGCAGCTGAAGCAAAGAGCCGGCCACCCACGACAAAGAACGAGCAGGTTACACAGAGCACTCATCGACGCGCTCCCCACCCTGCTCGCAAACGACCTCCGCCGAACTGCTCTGAACAACTTTGCCAGGAGATGACCGATGCGCGATCTCAAATCTCATGAGCCGAACGATTCGGGCCAATCCTTCTGGTCCGCGTTCCGCCATCGTGCTTTCGCGATCATATGGACCGCGACGGTCGTCTCGAACATCGGAACCTGGATGTACAACGCCGCATCAGGCTGGCTGATGACCGGCCTGGACGCTAGCCCGATGACAGTATCGCTGATTCAGGTCGCGTCGAGCCTGCCCATGTTTCTTTTCGCACTACCGGCCGGGGCGCTCGCCGACATCGTCGACAGACGCCGCTTCCTCATCTATGCGGAAATTTCCGTCACCATCGTTGCCGCAGCGAGCGCCGTGCTCGTCAGGCTCGATATCATCACTCCTTTCCTCTTGCTGCTCTGCACCTTCCTCCTGAGCATCGGGGCAGCCCTCACCGCGCCCGCCTGGCAATCGATCGTTCCGCAATTGGTCCCTCGCCGTGATCTCCCCGCGGCGGTCGCGGGCAATGGCGTCGGCATCAACATCAGCCGCGCCATTGGTCCAGCCCTCGCGGGCGTCGTCATCGGCGCGTTCGGAAACGCGGCTCCGTTCTGGCTCAACGCCGCGAGCAATTTCGCCGTGATCGGCGCGCTCCTATGGTGGCGTCCGCCTGCGAACACCGAGCATGCGCTGCCGGCCGAACGGCTGATGAGCGCATTGATCATCGGATTTCGTCATGCCCGCTATAATCGGCCATTGAGGGCCACTTTGATGAGAGCGGCTTTCTTCTTCTATTTCGCGAGCGCCTATTGGGCTCTCCTTCCGCTGATCGCGCGCAGCCAAATCGAGAGCGGCCCTGCCATCTATGGCATGCTTCTCGGCGCCATCGGTCTAGGCGCCGTCATCGGCGCGTTGGCGCTTCCGCGTCTGAGGCGAGCGCTCGACGCAGACGGGCTCGTCATTCTGGGCTCCTGCGGCACAGCGGCCACATTGGCGACGCTCGGACTCGCGCGCTCGCCGACGCCCGCCTTGGCCGCATGTGTTCTCGCCGGCTTCTCCTGGATCCTCGTGATCGCGACGCTCAATGTTTCAGCGCAGATCTCGCTGCCGGACTGGGTGAGGGGACGCGGACTCGCCATGTTCGCGACCGCTTTCTTTGGCGCGATGACCCTCGGCAGCGCAGTCTGGGGGCAAATAGCCACGATGCTCGATCTTTCGACGACGAATTACGTCGCAGCGGCAGGCCTTCTGTTCGGCATTCTCCCGAGCCGCCGATGGAAGCTGTCCGCAGGCGCCTGCACGGATCTCACTCCGTCCATGCATTGGCCGAACCCGGTGATCTCGATCAATGCGGAGGCGGATCGAGGCCCCGTCATGATCAGCGTCGAATATTCTGTCGACTCCCAGCATCGCGACGCCTTTTTGCAGGCTGTCCGCGAGCTCGGCGAAGGACGACGCCGCGACGGGGCCTATGCCTGGGATATTTTCGAAGATGTCGCCCAAGAGGGACGCTTCGTCGAAATCTTCTACGTCGCTTCTTGGCTCGAGCATTTGCGGCAGCATCGTCGCGTGACGAACACCGATCGCATCCTTCAGGAAATGGTTCGCCAATTCGGGGCCGACCAGGAGCCTAAAGTCACGCATCTCATCGCCGCATCATCGAGCGCCTCCGGCTCCGAGCGGATCGCCTCATAGGTCGTTCACCACAGAAATTTGACTTCCGCGCCGAGATAATTGCCGTCATGTCCACCAGCGCGACGAATTGTGTCGCCTGCCGCAAAATGCACGCATTCGAGCGCTGCGGAAAGATTTGCCGTTACAGCCCAATCCACGCGCAATTGCTCATAGGCGCCGGTCCAGCGGCCCGGCGATCCGGCAGTGCCGGCGACGGCGATATTCGGAAACACATAGATCGCATCCGCTGTGGTTTCGCGCCATTGCAGGCCGACGCCCGCGAGCACAGTCACCTTGTCGCTCGCCGCGAGAGTGAGGGACGGTTTGAGGTGAATGAGATTGGCATAGCCCGTGAATCCCGCCAGCGTGAAGTAATAGCCATTGGGAAACAGCGGATCGAAGGTCTCGATCCGTCCATCTCCCCTGCGCCGGTCCCCAGAGGCTGCATCCGCTTGAATTCCGATGCGCGGCCTCAACGGCAGCATCGAGAAGCGATAGCCTGCGCGCGCCCCGACAGCCCATGCGCGAATGCTCTTGGCGCCGACGCTTCCCGACTGCGCCATTCCCTCGACATCCCAATCGAATCCGTCTTTTTCTCCAGCGAAGCGAATATCGAAAATATGTCGACGCTCGCTTCCCGAAGCGTCCAGATAGGAGGCGCTTCTATTGCCGTAAAAGGAATAATATGCGGAGAGCTCGTTCTGGCCGAAGACATGCCGCTCCAGGCGTAGCGTATGGAATTGAACATCTCTCGTCGATCTATCGTCGAAAGCCTGTTCCCGATAATATTGAACCGGGCGGCTCACGAAGCCGAGAACGCGCCACGGCTCAACCTCGAAATCGAGCCACGCCGCGTCGAACGCCTGCCTGACGTTCGGACCGTCGCGATTCGAGACGAAGCGCTGGAGATCGAAAGCGAACTCCTGACGACCGATGCGCGCCTTCAGCGCGCCCTCGGGAAAAGCGTGGCCATATTCCAAATAGGCCAAACGAAGATCGGGGGGATTCTGATCGGCCTTTCCGAGATTTTTCTTGTCAAAGGCGCGCGCGTCCTCGATTTGCGCAAAGATCCGCCAATCCTCATTCAAATGCAAATCGGCGTGTAGCTGAATGCGCTGAAGCAGATAGCTGTTGTTCCGATTGGTCTTGCCGACGCCGAAGGACGGCGCATTGGCGAGCTCGAATCGCTCACGCAGAGTCGCGCCGAAAGAGAGATATAAATTCGGATCGCTCGGCGACAGCGGGATGAATTTGAGCTCGTCTCCGGCCTCTGTGCGGAGGCCGGGATCGGCGAGCGCGGACCAATTCTCCTGCCACCGATTGGACATGAGCCGCGGTCGGCTAGGCGCGACGCTCGCGGCTTCATCCGCATGCGCGCCGCAAGCCGAGACGATCACGATCAACGCCAACGCGTTTCTGCCGCCGCGCCACGACATGATGTTCCCCCCCCTTCGCCGAACACTCACTGCGCGACCTCGAGCCATCGTCCGAGACATACGATCAGCGGCGTGGTCTTGCCGACCCAGCGACAGGCGCGCCGGCCGCGGTCGTCTACCTGGACCAAGTCGTCATCGATCCTCACGATTTTCTCGCGACGATCGAATACGCCGGCTGCCGCGAAGCGTCTTGCATGTTCGTATGCGCTATTTCACAATCGTCCTGTGACAGCGGGGCGTCCTACTATCGCACGCGCTGCCGCCAAACCTTCGGCGTCACACCGACATCCCTGCTGAAAATTCGCGTGAAATGACTTTGGTCGGAAAAGCCGCAGTGAAGCGCGATTTCCGACAAGGGGAGGTTCGTCGTGCGCAACAAGCGCTGCGCATTGTCGATCCGCTGCTTCAGCAGCCATTGATAGGGGCTGATACCCGTCGACTCGCGAAAAGCCCTGAAAAAGTGACTGCGCGACATGTTCAAGGCCTCAGCGATCGCGGCGATCGACGTCCCATCCTCCTCGTCGGTGGAGACGAGCATCTCCTTCGCCTTCCGAACCATCACGGAACCCAGTCCGCGATCGAAGCCCGTCGCTTCGCTTCGCCGATCGCCATGACGCTTCAACAGATGCGCGCCGATCGTAGTCGCCATCTGCTCGACCAGGATCGGATCGAGGAGCTCCGGATCCTCGAGGAGTGGGAGAACGGCGTTTGCGAGGTGATATAATGTCATGTCTCGCTTCGCGAGCTGGCGGGCCAGTCCGACGTCCGGTGAAACGCCTGCGACTTTCTCTGCATCCCGCCAAAACTCCGGCATCAACTCGATGAGAAAGAAGTCGAAGCTTCCATCCATCTCGGCTTTGTAGTTCTCTTCGAAGTCTCGGAGATAGATGTCGCCATGATCGAATAGGCAATCATGCGCGGCCCGGCCTTCTCGGAGGCTGCGCCGGTGTCCGTCGGCCAGGGAAATCCCGATCAGAACGCCGCGATCCTGCGCCTGCGTGGCGACTTGCGCACGATGCCGCCCGCTGGCGGCCTTGCGGCGAAAAACCATATGGCCCGCATCCAATGCCTGATCCTTGCTCAGCTCGGTCAGCGAACAGCCGAGAGAGTCCTTTATGGCGCCCGCTTTCGGGCTCGCGCCTTTTGCCGCTGCATCCATTTTCGTTTTCCTTCAGCATGTTGCGAAAAGGATTCTGCGCCGTTTCCGCCTCGGTAGGCCCACGCGCTCGACGGTCGGGAGACAATTCGCGGGTCCCGGACAGAGACAATTATGTGTATTTAATTCATGTTACAAATCTGATTTTGTTAGTTTATGTTAGATGGGAAAGGCGCGGCGCGGATCGCCGCAGAAGAGCCCGTCTCGGGGGATGTTATGGAGGGCGTCTACACCTTTGGGGATTTCCGGCTGGAAACGCGCTCCCGTCGTCTATCCCGCGGCGATCAATCCGTGCCGATCGGGGATCGAGCGCTCGACATCCTGCTTCTCTTGATCCGGACACCGGGCGAGACGGTCAAGCGAGCCGACATCGTCGCGGAGGTCTGGGGAGCATCGCAGATTTCGGATGGAGCTTTGAGATTTCAGATCAATGAATTGAGAAGCGCGCTGAAATCGGATGGGGCTCGGCTGATCGGGACCGTCGCTCGAACCGGCTATTATTTCAGCGGAACGGTGAGCTTTCGCTCAGAGCCTCGGTTTGTCGAAAGTGCGATCGAGAGACCAACGCCGAGCGCGGAACGCCGAAAGCGCTTCGAAACCGGCGCGATCGTCGGTCGGGACGACACGATACGCGAAACCATCGAATCTCTACGGCCGAATGTCTCCGTCACCATCACTGGACCGGGCGGCATCGGCAAGACCACCGTTGCAAAATGCGTCGCGCGCGCGCTCCTTGCGGAGGCGCGTCCTGATCCGATCTGGCTCGACCTGTCGAATGGATCGGAAGACGAAGATATTTGGCCCGCACTCGCGCGCGAGCTCGGCGTCGGCGCGGGCGCGCAAAACCTCGCTCAGGCGGCGCTGTCCGCCCTGCCGAAGAACACGCCGCTATTCGTTCTCGATTGCTGCGAGCATGTTCTCGACAGCGTCGGGCGCTTCATTCACGACATCCGAAGCATGGGTCTCGCGACGCCGATCCTCGCGACCTCGCGCGAGACTTTGCGTGTTCGCGACGAGCGGGTCATTCGGCTCGCGCCGCTCGGCTTGCCCAGCGCGAACGAGCATCTCGATTTTGCGAGCGCCGGCGCCTATGGCGCTCTCGAGCTGTTCATTCGACGCGCGCGAGACATGGCGGGCGAATATACGCTCGCCGAGACCGATGTGGATGCGATCCGAAATATCGTTCGGCGTCTCGACGGCATTCCTCTCGCCATCGAGCTCGCGGTCGCGCATCTTTCCAGCTTCAGCCCGCAAGATCTCGATCGGCTCCTGCAAAAGGATTTCGATCTCGTCGGTCTTCTGCCGCGCGACACGCCGGATAGGCATCAGACGCTCCGTAACATGATCGACTGGAGCTATGATCGGTTGGACGCACGCGATAAGACCGTGCTCGACCAATTGTCGATTTTCGTCGGCGGCGCAGACCTCGACGCCTGTCTGCAGGTGATCTCTGGAGAGGGCGTTTCCCAAAATGGATTGATCGAGGCGCTGGCGCGATTGGTCGAGAAATCGCTCGTGATAAGAGAATGCGCAAGCGGGCGCGCGCTCTATCGGTTGTTGGACACGACGCGAGCGCATTGTCTGGCGAAGCTCCGCTTGCGCGGCGAGGAGGATCGCGTTCTGTCGCGTCTGACGCGCTATCTGGCGGCGCTCATCCGCGATCAGACGAGCGTCGAAGGGCATAAGCAGACGGTCGACCGATGGTTCGGTCCCGCCTGTCCCAATCTGTCCAATCTGCGCGTCGCAAAGGCTTGGGCCTTCGGCGCCCGCGGCGATCCGGCGCTCGCCGTCGAATTGGCGCAATATGCGGCGCCGCTGCTGATGCAGCTCTCCTTATTGTCCGAATGCGAGAGCATGGCGCGCGACGCTCTCACCGACCGCGAGAAGGTCGATGCTCCGTCCGAGGTTTGGCAAGCGCTGAGCGCGTTTTTGGGGGCTGCGACTCTGGCGACAAAGGGGCCGACCGACGACGCGAAAGCCGCGCTCGAAGCCGGCTCGAGCCGAGCGTCGACCCCGTCGAGCGCCCGGATCGCAGCCTTGGCCGCGTCAGGTCTCTATTGGCTCTGGATGTATCGCGGCGAGCCGCTGCGCGCGCTCGCTTGCGCGGAGGCTTTACGGCCGCAGGGCGACGCCGACCTAGGCGAGGACGACGATCTCGTGGCGGATAATTACGCCGCCATGGCGCATCAGGCGATGGGCCGCACGGCCGCGGCTGAACGAGAGCTCAGAGACGTGGTCGATCGCCAAGCCCGCGTCAGCCTTGGCCGCTTCATGCGCATCGGCAGCGATCCCGGTCTCATGTCGCAGATTTTTTTGATGAAGACACTCTGGCTGCAAGGACGCTTTCGAAGCGCGATCGACCTCTACGAACACATCCGCCCCGGCTTGCGCGCGCCGGAGCATGGGCTCTATCGCGCCTGGGCGCTGAACGAGGCGCTCGTTCCTCTCTATTGCGCGATGGAGGATTATGACGCTGCGCGCGCTGTGATCGACGAGCTTGCCGTGTCGGCGCAAAGTCAGTCGATGCAGATCAGATGCGTCGCGGGGCTCGCGGCCGAAGCCGCTCTGGAAACCAAAGTCTCAGGCCGTGTGCGATCGGACTTGCCGCGCTTGCTGGGAACATTGCGCCGCAATCATTTCCATCTTCTTTTGCCGTGGCTCGAAGGCATTCACGCCGAGGCCCGTCTCGCGGAAGGCGACCACAATGCCTGTCGCGCCATTTTGATGGATGCGATCTCTTTCTGTGAAGCCAACCAGAATGGATGGTGGTTGCCGGAGCTCTCGTCGCTCATGGGGCAATTGGAGACGCGCTCGGCGAACGATGCGATGGCGGCGGCTTGGTTCGAGAAGAGCCATTACTTATCCACGTCGCAAGGCTCGCTCGCGCTCGCGATCAGAAATCTCCACCGCGTCAAGATTTGGAGCGATTCGCCGCTGGCTCTACGAAAGAAGGCAGATGAATGGGGCCACTGGCTGTCTGAGCATTATCACGACGACGGCGATCCAATGTTTTGGGTTCCGAAAGACTGAGCGCGAAAGGCGAGAAGCTAAAGGCCAAAGGCGGCCGCATGACACTCACCTTTCGGGTTTCGATCGTGGCTCTCCCGAACTTCCGTCTCTCAGTTACGGCGCAAGCAAGTCGCTCGAGACAAACGCAGACGATTATTGTCAGAAATCGTGGAACAGCCAAAAAGGCGGAGTCCCCACGCTCCCGCTACTTCGCGCCTAGCTTTCAAAAGAGGCGCATTTCAAAAGGCTCTTAAGCGCTTCTGGATCGAATTTAAGGGAATGCACAACTCTACCAAGGTCGCGGGGATGCGCCGTCGGAAGCTCAACGCGTGGCATACGACGTTGACCGCGCGGCGGCCGAGCGTAATGTTGGGTTGCTGTCGTATCGAGCTTATGCCCCATGAGCGCGGCGATCTCGTCCGGAGCGAATACAGCCTTTGCGGCCGCTGCGAACATATGCCGCGTTGTATAGAGCGCGGGGTGCCTTTTTCTATTCCAGATTCGGCGACTGACGTAATAGAGCCGATCGCCGAGGGCATTGTAAAATTTTTCCCATATGGCGGCACGGTCACCGCCCACAGTTCCTGCAAGGCAGCTGTCGACAATCGCGAGCCATCGACGAATGGCAATTAGGGATGCGCCGCAGGTTTCATGCGCGAAGACCAGCCGTCGAAAGTCGCCATGGGCGCGGACCTCGTCTTCCTTGGCGTTCTTGACAACCAAAACCGATACGGCGGCCCCCGGAAACGTCACGAGACGAGCCCGAGCCCATTCACACGGCCGCAAGCCGCTTGCTCGCCCCGCTTCCAGATAGGCAAGCAGCGGCGAGTCATAAACCGAGTTTCCCGCAACGCCCTGCCTCAGGCAATCGAGCAATTTGTCCCAGTCCGAATCGAGAAGTCGTTTGAGGACATGCGACGACGTCGCCGGCGGCAAGCCCTTGCCGGCGGCAATGGTCTCGGGATCTGACTTGCCATAGAGCGATTTCAATAGATCTTTTCGCGTCTCTTCATCGAGATCGAGAACCGTCTTGCAATGATGGTCGATCGCACAACGATATTGTCGCCATGAGGCGTTCCGCAGCATCGCTCGACGATCGGAGAGCCATTGAACAAGCGCTGCCAGCGAGATAGGCGAATCGGCGTCCTGCATCACCTCTCTGGCAGCCATGCGGCTGAGCAAGCGGAACCGTTCAGCATAGCGGACGCTGGTTTCGGGCGTCGTCATGTGCGGCGCCCTCCCGCCAATTTGGATACGTTGCCGTTACAAGGATCCGAAGACGCCGCATGAGAACGAAAAAGGACCGGGACTTTCTGGAGCGCCGAGTCGCTTCGAGACAAAAAGCGTCGAGGTGAACGGACCCGAGCCACCCCCCTTCCTGGGTAACTTTGATACGTAATTTCAAACATATATGCTCGACAGAGAAGCCAGCCGCGGGTCATAGCGCGACCTCCAGCTCCCAGTGCCCAGCTTCATCCTGTCCGGCGCGCCAATAAAATCAAATAGTTAGCTGCTGAAACTCCCGCCCGGCGCGGATTTCCCACACAGCTTTCCCACAGACGAAAAAATAGCGTGGGCTCCTTTGCACGGTGACCGATGCGTTCGCCAGCGATGCCTTGGCCTCATGCGCCAGGTCGAAGTCAGCGACGGCGCCGATCCCGCGATCTTCGTCGCGTCCATCGCCGAGCTGGCCTTCGACCGCAGCGATCCGATCTCGCGCGAAATCGGCGATAATCGCCGCCGCTGCGCGCAAACGCATATCGCCAACTTGGCATAGCGAACCCCGCAACCGTCATCAAGGAACGATACGCGTCACGAGAGCTTCAGCCGGGCCTCAGAAGCCGCAACTCTATGTCCCGCCGATCCACCGCCGCGAACGTCCGCAAAATTTAGAGAAAGCGGACCCTGCGGTGGTCTGCGACGAATGGCCGGTTATGGTGCCCCTTGGCCGTTCGGGACCGCGAACGGGGAACTCTGACCGAGGCCGTGTGAAAACGCCGCCTCGAAGGCCCGCGTGACGATTTTTTGCTTATGAACGAACGAGGAATCGGGACGCTGTCTGGCTATCGCGATTAGGCTGCGATTGCCTGCATAAGCGGCGCGACTCCGAAGATGTTGAGCATCCGCTTCATATTGTAGGCGAGCACATGAAGACTCATCTCGGTTTTGACCTTTTCCAGGGTTCGGGTCAGGAAGTGGGTGGCGCCCATCCATGCCTTCAATGTCCCGAACGGGTGCTCGACGGTCTGTCGGCGGATGGTCATAGCCTCGGGCATGCGGTCGAGCGCAGACTGCATTTTGTCGAGGACGCCCTCATGCTCCCATCGCTTGAGACGCTTGTACTTGGTCGGCGTGCATCTGCGTTTCAGCGTGCAAGTCGGACAGGACGTGAGATTGCGGTATTGGTCGACATTATCATGCCGATCGGAGCGCGCGATTCCCTTGGTCAGCCGTTCGCCCGCCGGGCAGGTGTGGTAGTCATTTTCCGGATCATAAATGAAGTCCCGGATCGTGAAGAGACCACGCTTGTCGTTGACGGAGGTGAGCGTCTTAGGAACGCGGGGCAATACGCCCGTTCCTTCGCAAGCCAGCACTTCCTCGCCGCTGTAATAGCCTCGATCAGCCAGCACGGTGACTTCGTCGCATTCGATGGCGTCGCGAGCATTGCGCCCCATGGACGCGAGTTGCGCTCGATCAGTGCCGAGGTTGGTCACCTCGTGCGCGACGATGAGATGATGCTCGGCGTCGACAGCGATTTGGGCGTTGTAGCCGACGATCCCTGTGCCCTTGCCACTGGTCGCCATCGAGCGGGCGTCGGGATCGGTTAGAGAAATCTGTTTGTCGGGCGCCGCCTCCACCTGCCGTTCCATCTCCTCGAGCGCCTGTATTTGCCGACGCAGGCCTGCGATCTTCTCCTTCAGGCGCGTTGCTTTGGCTTCGGCGACATCGCTGTCCTGTCGATCCGCATGATCGAGCGCCGCCAAATAACGCGCGATGCTCGCCTCCACCTCCACCTGCTCGATCCGTTTGGCGACCTTGGCCACCGTGAAATTCTTGTCACGGTTGTTGACGGCCTTGAACTTACTTCCGTCGGCGGCCACGACAGCGCGCGTGAACAGGTCGAACTGTCGGCACAGCGTCAAAAATTTCGCACAGGCCGCACGGATCGCTGGCCCATTGGCGCGTCGGAAGTCGGCGATGGTCTTGAAGTCCGGCGTCAAGCGACCGATGAGCCACATCAGCTCGATATTCCGATTGGTCTCTCGTTCGAGCCGGCGGCTCGACTGAATGCGGTTGAGATAGCCGTAAATATAGAGCTTGAGCAGATCGCCCGGCGCATATCCCGGACGTCCTGTCGCCTTCGCTTCGACGCGCGCGAATCCCGCCGCCTTCAAATCCAGAGCCTCCACGAAGGCGTCGATGAAGCGAACGGGATTGTCGGCGGCGACGTAATCGTCGACCGCCTCGGGCAGGAGCAGCAATTGCGAACGATCGGAGCCGGAAATGTGCGTCATGCCAGATTCTAGCGCAATGTTTACGGTCAGAGAATCCATCAGACGGGGTTTTCACACAGCCTGGACCCACGCGGGCGCTTCCCACTCGAAGGGCGAGCGACCGCTTTCGCCGACAACGGACATTCCGGTGTCTGGATGAAAACGCGATCGTCGACTCCGAGGGCGCGGCCCTCGTCGTCCGGCGGTTTGCCCAAGCGCACCGATCGGCGGAGCGTATGGCCCTTTCGGTTTCGGACGAGGACGATCGGAACGATCGAGGGAAAAGCCGCAGCATCGGCCGTGTTGCGCTTCGGCAACAGGGAATAGGCTTTCTCTTGTCGGATAGGCCCCAGACCTTGACACGGCGTCGCGTCCGGGAGCTCATTAAGAGGAATGGACAAGTTTGCGCTCTGGCCGAAGTGGGTCGCCCGCGTATTGATCGTGGGCCTCTCGGCTTGGGCTCTCGTCTTGTCTGGCACGGCGGCCACCGCTTTGGCCCGTGCGGCCGACGACAGTGTCGTTTTCGCGGAGGTCGTTCATTGCGCCGCGTCCGATGGCGCCGACGACCACCATCATCCCCCAGGAACACATGTTTCGTGTTCCTGCTGCATTCCGTGCCGGTCCGGTCACCTAGACGGTTGGGCCGGATTTCTCTCGGGCCTCCTGAAGGGCGCAGAACCTTCATTCGCGCCCGCTGAGGTTGCTTCGGTCGACGCTTTTCCGATTGCGGCGATATCATCGCCGGTGGGCTGGATCAGTTCCTGGTCGCAACGCGCGCCTCCTTTTTCCGCGTGAGGCGGCTTCGCCGCCATTGTGGCGAAATTCTGATCCCCGATTGCACCCGGAGTCGTCCTGCGGACGACCGGCGCTGCGACTTGCCCGCGCGGAAATCGAGAAGATGTTCGAGACCAAACGCCGCCTCGTCGGCGCGCTCTTCGAGCGCAACAACCGAGCATTGTTGAAATATTTGACGCGCCGAGCGGGTCGCGACAATGCGTCGGACCTCCTGAACGAGACCTTCGCTCGCGCGCTCGGTCACGCCCGATTGGAGGAGGTCGCCGATCCTCCGGCGTTTCTACAGCGGATCGCCGTCAATCTGGCGACAGATTTCGATCGCCATGTGAAAGCCGAGGCGAAGCGCTTCGAGTTCGGCGAGTCGCCCGCCGACGTCCCGAGCGGCGAAACGCCAGTCGACGAGAAGATCGACGACGAACGGAAGCGACGCCTCGTCTCGGCGGCCATAGAGACCTTGCCGCCACAATGTCGAAAGGTCTTCGAGATGGTCATGCAGGAGGACGTTCCGGCGAAAGAGGCGGCCAGACGGCTCGGCATCACCGACGCCATGGTTCGCCGACATCTGAACCTCGCCATCCTGCGCTGCCGCAACTCTCTACCGGAATAAAAATTTCATGGGCGACGTTTCGTTTTCACATGCTGGTCCGTCGTACATATCGATAGCCTGCGTAGTCTCGGGCATCGAGGACTGGTCGTGAGCGATGAGTGAGGAACGGGGCGAGGCCGACCCGCAGAGCGTGCGCGCCGCGGCGGTGGATTGGTGGGTGCGCATCAAAATGGGCGCCCTGTCCAGAGAGGAGCGCACAGCCTTCGAGGCGTGGCTCTCGAGCGACCGACGTCACAGCGCCGCTTTCGAGGATATTTCGGGGTTTACCGGCTATCTCGAGACATTCGGCGCGCCAACGGCGGCGCCGCGTTCGGCCCACGGCGCGCGCGTCGCGCTGCGTCTGGGGGGGGGGGCGGCCCTGGTCGCTGGCGCGTTCGTGCTGGCGGCCAATTTCGCGGATTTGATCGCCCTGCTACGCTCGGATTATCACACGGGCGTAGGCGAAACCCGGCTGGTGACGCTGGAGGACGGATCGGCCGTCCATCTGGCGCCGAAATCGGTCCTGGCCGTCCGCCGCACCGCCTCGCAGAGGCGCGTCGCGCTTCTCGCGGGAGAAGCCTGGTTTCAGGTCGCGCGGGACGGCGCCAGACCCTTCGTCGTCGAAGCGGCAGGCGGGACGATCACGGCGCGCGGCACGGCGTTCGACGTCGCCCTGGAGAGCAATGAGGCTCGCGTCACCGTCACCGAGCATAGCGTCGAGATCGCGAGCGACGGAGGCCGCACGATCGTCGACGAGGGCCAATGGTGTTCCTTTGCTCCCGATCGCGCCGCCGGCCCCGCGGAGCCGGCCAATATCTTCCACGCCACGGCCTGGCGGCGCGGCAAGCTGATCGTGAACGACCAGCGACTCGGCGACGTGCTGAAGATGCTCGGACGCTATCGGCGCGGCCTCGTCTATTGCCTGCCGGCCGCCGCCTGCGAGCGACGCGTCAGCGGCGTGTTCGGCGCCGAAGAGCCGCTCCAGGCCCTCGCCGAGATCGAAGCCAATCTCGGCCTGCGCGCCACGCGCCTGTCCAATTATCTGATTTTGCTGCATGAGTAGCAGGTTTCTGTCCGGCTCACGCAGAGCCTGCGCAGAGCATTGAATTTTTTTCGGCGCCGACGTTTCGTTTTCTCCCCCAGCTCCGTCGATCTAATCAGGGGCTGCATCGAACTGCCGCCCCATCAAAAGATCGAGGGGGCCGGAAATGACAAAGAGACCGAATCGTCGAGTCGATGCGAAAAAGGGTAGCGAGATGGGTTCGGCGATCGCGGCGGCGGCGCTCGGCGCATTCATGACGGGAGCGGGTCCCGGCGCTTCGCCTGCCCAGGCGGCCATTCCGCCGGAGGATGGCGTCCACGCGGCGCGTCCCTATCGCATTCCATTGGGCTCGGTGACCGAGGCGCTGAACAGCATCGCCGACGAGAATGGCCTCCATGTGCTCTACAACGCCGCGATCACCCGCGGCCGGGTGACGCCGGGCCTTTCCGGCGAGTTCACCTTGCGCGAGGCGCTCGACCATGTTCTCGCCGGAACGGGCCTCGGCTACCGCTTCACGAACAATGGCCACGCCGTGTCGATCGTGCTGGCACAGGCGGACAATGGCGTGCGCAGCGACGCAGGAGCGGAGCCGCTGCCTCCGATCGACATCGGCGCCGCGCGGACACAAAGCTTGCCGCCGACAAAGCCGGGAGCCGCCGACAAATTCGGCAATCTTCCAGAGGACGCCTACGTCACCCCCAACGCCTCGACCGCGACCAAGATCGACCTTCCTTTGCGCGACGTGCCGCAATCGGTGAAGGTGATCACGCCGCAATTGATCGAGGATCAGGGTCCGCAATTACGGGTCTACGACCTCGCCAACCAGGTCAGCGGCGTTATCGGCAATCCCATCGGCGGCCAGGTTGGCGCGGCCAACTCGCCGAATTTCCAAATCCGCGGCTTTTCCAACAGCGGCGTGGTGCTCCAGGACGGCATGTATCGTTACTATGCCGAATCGGCCATCGACCTCGCCGATATCGATCATGTCGAATTCGCCAAGGGTCCGAGCTCCACGCTCTATGGCGACAGTTCCGGCAGTTACGGCGGCGCGGTCAATTTCATCAGCAAGCGGCCGACCGACAAATTCTTCGTCCATGTCGGCGAGGGCATCGGCAGCTTCGGCTTTCATCGCACGACAATCGATTTCAACTCGCCCTTGCATGACGACAAAAGCCTGCTGTTTCGGCTGAACGCTGCGCTGGAGCAGAAAAACGGCACGCAGCATCAAGAGTATCATGACGCCTTTTTCGTTTCGCCGGCGCTGACCCTGTTCCTCGACAATGGCGACAAGCTCGATTTCCATGGCCAATATGGCGTCACCCATGAGCGCTCGTCGGCCGGGTCGCCGATCTACCCGATCTTCCAATTGCTGCCGCGCGAGGAATTCATCGGCGACCTCCGCTTCAACGCGGTGCATCCGATCGCCAACGCCACCTTGAAATACGAGCATAAATTCAACGAAAACTGGAACATCACCGCCACTTTCGACTACAATTACACGAGAGAATATCTGCCAGTCGCCACTTATTCATTCGATGGTGCATCACAATTGAATCTCGGGCAATTCAATTATTATTTCACACCCCATGAAGACACACTCCAGGGCCAGATCGACATCAGAGGAAAATTCGACACCGGATTCATCAAACACAACACCGTTTTCGGACTGTACAGAAGACAGTTCTGGCGTACCATGAACGCAAACCTCGGCTTTCCGGCCACACCAGAGTCGATCAATATTTTTTATCCAGTCTACTCGAACACGCAATGTTTCTTCAATGAGCGGGGATGCGCCCTAACGGATGGCAGCGGTTATTATGCTTCAACCTTGAATTGGGCGATCAACGCGATCTACGGACAGGACATCGTCGAAATCGCCGACCAATTCAAGCTGTTGTACGGCGGGCGCTACGACTCCGCGAAAACATGGTCCGTGGGACGCAATCCGGAAAATATATTCGGGCTGGGATATTATCTAGATTCGAAACAAAATTATGAATATTTCTCACCGCATCTCGGCGGCGTTTTTCAACCGTTCAAGGAGACCTCGCTGTTCGCCGCCTGGGGAAAATCCTTTACGCCGAGCAGCGCCAACCTCAGTTTCGGACATCCGGCTCCGCCCGAATATTCGGAGCAGCTGGACATCGGCATTAAACAGGAATTGTTCCACGGTAGGGTTCAGGCGGGGGCCACCGCTTTCGACATCTCCCGCACCAATGTGTTGGTGCCCAATCCGGTCAATCCTCTCAGCAGTTTGCTGATCGGCACTTACCATAGCCACGGCTTGGAGTTCGATCTGACCGGCGAAGTGCTGCCGAATCTGCGCGTCAACGCGGCGCTGACCTTCATGCACGGGCAGGCGGGGCGGGACACCAACACGCCTACCGCCGAGGGCAGCGAGCTGACCTTCTCACCGCGGCGTTTCTATAATTTCTCGGCGATATACGCATTCAAGGAAGGCCCGTTGAATGGCCTGGATATTGGCGCCAAATTCTATTATTCGGCCAAGACGCCCGCGCTGTTCCCCAATAATCCGCAGTCGAATCTAAATAATATTCTGAACGGCGGCAACTTCTCCAGTCAATACCCTTTCACCATCGCGCCGATCTACGATTTCGGCTTGTTCGCCTCCTATAAGGTGAACGATCAGATCAAGATTCAGGTGAACGCCAATAATCTCTTCGACCGCTCCAATTGGAAGTCGAACGGCTTTGGCGCGATGCAGCGCGGCGAACCGCGCTCGATCTTCGCCAATATCACCTACAAATTCGAATAATGGGCAAGCGCCGGTCACCCGTTTCGGGGTGGCCGGCGCCGATCTTTGCGCCGCCATCGCGTGGATAGGGAGACCGCGAATGTTCCAACGCTCCTTCTGGGTGGCGCTTCACCGCTGGGCCGGGCTGACGATGACGAGTTTTCTCTTCCTCGTCGGCCTCACCGGCAGCATCCTCGCCTTTCGCGAGGAGCTGGATCACCGGCTCAATGCAGATCTGTTCGACGTGACGGTGCGAGACGCACCCGCGCTCGACGTGTTCAATCTGCGCGAGAAGGCCGAAGCGCTGGAGCCGCGGGCGCGCGTCGACGCGATCGACCTCAGGCTGCCGGCGGGTCGGTCTTTCGCTATCCTTCTGCCGCCGAAGACCGACCCGCAGACGGGCAAGCCGTTCGACCTGCCGATGCGGCAGCTGTTTCTCGACCCCTACACGGGCGAGATGATCGGCGCCCGCGACATGCAGGAAGTCTCGCTCGGACGACGAGGGATTCTCAATTTCATCCTGCGTCTCCACACGTCGCTCGCTCTGTCCGAGAACTTCGCGAGTTTCGGGCGTACGCTTTTCGGAATGGTTGCGCTCGCCTGGACGATCGACTGCTTCGTCGGATTCTATCTGACGCTGCCGCTACGCGTCGGCGCCGAAGGCGCGCGCCGCTCCTGGTGGAGCCGATGGAGACCGGCCTGGCTCATTCGCCGCCGCGGCGGGCCCTACAGGCTCAATTTCGACATTCACCGCGCCTTCGGTCTCTGGACCTGGGCGATGCTGCTCGTCTTCGCCTGGTCCGGCGTCTCGTTCAATCTGAGCAGCGTCTACACGCCGGTGATGAGCGCCGCCTTCGACATGGGCGTGCTGAGCCATCATGACGACAAGCCGCTTTTGGATAAGCCGCTCGACGATCCCGCGCTCGACGATCCCGCGCTCGGCTTTCGCGACGCCTATGCGCGCGGACGCGAATTGATGGCGCAGCTCGCTGCGCAAAAGGGATTTGCGATCGAGGAGGAGATCGGCTTCGCGTTCAACAGGGGCGACGGCCAATATGTCTACAGCGTCAAAAGCTCCAGGGATTGGACGGAGTGGGGCGGCACGGCGGTCTTCTTCCACGCCGACACTGGCGCTCTCGCCCGCGTGCTGATGCTGAGCGATGTTCCGGCCGGGGCGGCGATCACCTTCTGGCTCATGTTTCTGCACATGGCGGCGGTGTTCAGCCTGCCGATGAAACTATTCGTCTGCGCGATGGGACTCGTGGTCGCCGCGCTCTGCGTCACCGGCGTCTACATCTGGTGGAAGAAAAGAAAGGCGCGGCGCTTTCACAAGGAGCGTGGCGCATCGGCAGGCGCGGCGCTGGAGGCCACGATCGCCGATTGACGAAAGTATTCGAAGCCGTAGCCTCGAGGCCATGGAACATTTCGACGAAAGTCCCACCACGACATTTCGCACAGAAGCAGATTTCGATATGCCCGAGACTATTCGAGACATCCATTCTCGCGACGTCGATCGGACGCGCGCGGCGCGCGCCGCTGACGCCCGCCGACTGTTGGAAGCGCCGCTTTCGCGGCCCAGGCGCCATCCTCTCCGGCGCAGGCGTCCGTCGCGCCCCAGGATCGCCTCGGCGTCGTGCGGGAATACATCATCGCGCCGGGCACGCTGGGCGGCGCGCTCAACGAGATCGCCGATCAGAACAATGTCCATGTCCTCTATCCCGCCGGGGCGACGCGCGGCTGGCGCACGCCGGGCCTCGTCGGCGCCTATTCCCTGACCGAGGCGCTGGACAGGCTGCTGATCGGCACGAGCCTGACCTATCGCTTCGACGCGAATGGGAAATCGGTGTCGATCGTGCTGGCGCAGAACGATACGGGAGCGCGCAGCGACGCCAGGGCGGAGGCGCTGCCGGCGATCGACATAGGCGCGGAGAAGCCGAAGACGAGCGGGCCGGGCGACGGCAAGCCGACCCTCACACCGCAGAACAGCTACGTCACGCCGGTCATTTCCACGGACTGCGAGCGCGTCTGGCTCCGCCAGTATCCGCGCGAATACAGTTCCGCACGAACCGGCATCGCACGGCGCGCTTCTCGCTCGCGCTCGATCGTCGCCTGGAGCCACAATATCGTTCTCCCGCTCACTAAGGTGAAACTCGCGTCATACACGTCCACCTATAGCTCGAAGGCCACAGGCGTGACCGCGCAATGTCGATCTCGCCACCAACAAAGCGCTGCAAATGTACCCTTGCAAGTGAGCGACGTCTACGTCGGAGGCCACGTCCGCAACCGTGCTGTCGTGATCCGGAAGAAAGCCGGCCGCCTCGTCCCATTCGAGATGCATATTGGCGCCGCGCCTCCCGGAGCTTTCTTCACGACGTGGCCGGGTTCGTGAAGCCGCCAGTCACTGATTTGTAGGTTTCGTTGGCTGGGGCGCCTTCCACATCCGGCTCCGCTCTTCATCGCCACTCCCCATCGTCAGGTGTTGCGTTCCCTCCTCCCGTGGCGATTTTCGAACGAAATTTTGAATGTCGCTCCGCCGCCGGGCGTCGTCTCGACCCAGATTCGTCCGCGATGCGCATCGATCAGCTCTTTGGCGATAGCGAGGCCGAGACCCGTGCCCGGCGCCGCGTCGCTCTTACGCCAAAATGGCTCGAAAATCGCAGACCGGTCACTTTCGTCGACGCCGCTTCCGTGATCCTCCACCCAGAGCGATGCATCTTCGAAAATGCGCACGAGCACCGTCCCGCCCTCGGGCTCTGCCCTCAATGCGTTGTCGATGAGATTGGCGATGACCGATTCGAGCGCGACGCGACTTCCGGTGACGAGAACCGGCGTCTGCGGCGCCTCCAAGACGAGGTGGCGCTTCGATCGCACGGCGAGCAGGGCGGCGTCGCCGATCATCGCGCGCGCCAAGGCGGCGAGATCGAGCCCCTCCTCGACGCGGGCCGTATTCTCGCCCAGCCGCGCGGTTGCGAGCAGCTGCTCGACGATGTTGCGAATCCTGCGGTGATCGCGCCTCAGATCATTTTTAAAGCTCGGCTCCTCGGGCGCGTCGAGTCGGGCGCCGAGAATGGTGACCGGCGTGCGCAGCTCATGGGCGGCGTTCGCCGTGAAACGGCGCTGCCGTGCGACGCCGGCGTCGAGCCGCGCCAACGCCCCATTGACGGCCTCGACGAGCGGGCCGATCTCCGCCGACACGCCTTTCAATGACAGACGCTGATGCAGCGAGCCCATGTCGATGCGCGCCGCCTCGGCGACGATCTCACGCAACGGCCGCAAGCCCAAGCGCACGGCGATCGAGGCGGCGACCCCGCTCATCAAAATCGCCATGAGAATATAGGCCGCGAGCCCGAGCGTCTCTTCCACCGCATCGTCGAGAATATCGCTCAGATGAAACCTCGTTTCATAGACGGCGACATGCACGGGACCGAAGCGCGTCCATTGCGGTTCGAGCAGCCCCAAGCGAACGGTGGGCAGTTGCCCGGGCAGCACGAAATGCACATGGGTGGGACGCATGACGATCAAAGGTCGCAGCGCTTCGACCAGCTCCGGGGCCGAGCCGCCGAGAGGTCGTCCGCGAAGCGTGTCGAAGGCCGCGATCCTCATCGTCGGCGAGCGGGCCAATTCGTCACGCAGCTCCGGCGTCGGAGCGATCACGATTTGTCCGTCCTCGTCCCGCGCGAGCGACGCGAGGACCTGCTTTTGCGCGCGAGCCGTGGACAATTCGTCCAGCGAGTAGGTGAACCGCTGGACGCCTGCGAGGCCGAGACCGAGCGTCATGAACCAAGCGACGCCGAAAGCGACGATCTGCGCGACGACGAGATAGGCGACCGTTCGCGCGACGAGCGACGGCCCCCTCAACCAACGTGCTCCGTCAACATATAGCCGACGCCGCGCAGCGTATGGACGCTCACCCCTGCGCCGAGCGAATCGAGCCGCCGACGTAGGCGCGATACGGCTGTGTCGAGCGCATTGTCCTGTACGTCGAAGCCTGCGGCGAACACTTCCTCGAACAGCGTCTCGCGCGGCGTCACACGGCTCACGCGTCGTATCAACGCCTCGAGCAGATCGAGCTCGCGGCGATGCAGAGCGACGATCTTGCCGGCGATCGACACTTCGCGCGTCGTCGTGTCGAAGGACAGGGCGCCGACCACGATCGGCGCGAGCGGCGGCCCACCGGGACGGCGCAGGCAGGCGCGGATGCGCGCGATCAGCTCCTCGCCCTGAAACGGCTTGGTGACGTAGTCGTCGGCCCCGTCGTCGAGGCCCGCCACCTTTTCGTCGAGACTGTCCATGGCGGTCAACATCATCACGCGCACGCCCGGCAGGACGGCGCGCAAATGGGACAGCAGGGTGAGGCCGTCGCCGTCCGGCAGCCGGCGGTCGAGCAAGGCGAGATCATAGGGCGTCTTCGCCACTGCCTCCCGCGCCGCCGCGATCGACGCCGCGCGATCGACGGCGAAACCCGCAGTCCCGATCAGCGACGCGATCAGCCGCGCCGCCTCCGATTCGTCCTCCACCAGCAATATACGCATCCAGACGCCGCTCCGACTGGCGCGCGGCGCAATCTCGCAACGCCGCTGGCGCAGATATGAGCCATATCACCCCGCTGCTGTGGCCGGAAGGACACGGCCGGCCGAAATCTGATCTCGAGGCGGCTGCGCCAGATTCATGTCAGGTTTTGCTGTTCCACCTTGGCTATTGTGGCGCGTGATGGTCGAAACGACGATGGCGATGCGGCAATCGGGACGAAATTCGAAGCGTGCGGCGCGGCGCATGGGCGTCGCGCGTCGCCGCGCGCCGATCGCCGGCCTGATGGCGCTGCTGCTCTTGGTCGCCGGCCTTTTGGCGGATCTGCCGCGCTGGCCGCGGCACGCGCCCGACGGCGGCGTCGCCCTTTCGATCGCCGCCGATTGCACAGGCCATCAATCCAAGCGGACGAGCGACGACTCGCGCCGCGGCGAATGCCACTCCGGCGGTCTCTGCTGCGCGGCGGGCTGCGATCAGCCTGCACATGCCGAGATTCCGGCGCTGCGCGGCTTTGTTCCGCACGCCGCGCCCTCCGGCGCCGCGTCGCAATATGCCGCGCGCGAGGACTTCCTCGCCCTCGCCGGCTGGGCGACCGCCTGGTCGTCGCGCGCGCCGCCCCGCCGCACCCGCACGGCCTGACCTCTCTCGCCTTTTCCGAACAACCCTATTCGGCGAGCGCCCGCGGCGGGCGCTCGGGAGCATGCTCATGATTTCGTGTCATCTCGCGCGCGGCGCCTCGGCCGGCGTTCTCGCTTTGATTCTCTCCATCGACGCCTCCGCGCAGGAGGCTCTGCCGACGATCGATATCGCCGGCGAAGCCTCTTCCGAGCCTTCCGCCTCCCGCTTTCGCGGCGAGCCGAAGACCGCTGAGGACGGCTATGTGACGAAGGAGGCCGGCTCGGCCACCAAGACCGACACGCCCATCCGCGAGATTCCGGTCTCGTTGAATGTCGTGCCCAAGCAAGTCATCATCGATCAGGCTCTCACCAGTCTCACTGACGCGCTGGAGAATGTTCCCGGCGTGCGCTCGAACAGCAATGAGCTCGAAGGCTATAATTTCAAGATTCGCGGCTTCGACAGCCTCTATGTTTATCGCAACAATCTCCCCATCCCCGGCGGCGGCGCCAATCCGAGCGGCTTCGACACGGCGAATATCGAGCGAATCGAGGTGCTGAAGGGGCCGGCCTCCGTCCTCTACGGCCGCGCGGAGCCCGGCGGGCTCATCGGCATCATCACCAAGGAGCCGCTCGACAAGCCGCGCTATGTCGTCGATCAGCAGATCGGCTCCTTCGATCATTATCGCACGAGCTGGGATTTCTCGACGCCTCTGCCGGAGGTTCCGGGCCTCGCCTATCGCGTGTCGGGCGCCTATCAGAACAACGGCTCCTTCCGCAAATTCCAAGGCGGCGAACGCGTGCTCATCGCGCCGGTCATCAGCTATCGGCCGACGGAATGGACCGATTTCACCGTCGATGGCCAGTTCCTCGGCCAGAAGGCGCAGAGCGACATCGGCGTCCCGACGATCGGCTCGGCGCCGGCCAATCTGCCATTCTATCGTTCATTCCAGGAGCCGAACGATCCGCGCGACCATATAGAGAGCTTCAATATCGGATATCGCTTCCGGCAGAATCTCGACGAGAATTGGAAAGTGACCAATCGCTTTCTCTACGCGGCCACGCCGACGATGGAGAAGAACATGGTCACCATGTTCTGCGGCTATCCGTTCTGCGTCGACTCGGCCGATATGCGCACTTTGCCGCGCATCGGCGAGTATCAATGGATCTCCGGCAGAACCTTCGCGACCAACATCGACGTCGAAGGGAAATTCACGACATTCGGCGCAAAGCATGATTTCCTGTTCGGGCTCGACTATGTCAACAGCCTCACCGACTATTACTTCGCCGACAATGGCAGGGCCTCCTCGATCGATATCTACAATCCGATCTATGGGACAGTCTCACCCTACGCCTATTTCGCCAGCGTGGCCGGCCTCGGCTCGAAGTTCCATTCCTCGGAGCTGCAACGACAGAAGGCCTTCTATGTCCAGGATCAGATCACCGCGCTGGACGACAAGGCGCATCTTCTGCTCGGCGTGCGCTATGACGTAGCCGATATCACGCGGGGAACGTCGTCTTCCTTCGGCGGCGATCTCAGCGCCAATGCGGACGCGGCGAGCGCCGCGCGCGATCATGCGAAATCGCGTAACGACAAAGCCTGGAGCCCGCGGTTCGGCCTCGTCTATGACGTGCTGCCCGAGCTCAGTGTCTATGGCAGCTATTCGCGCTCCTTCGGCGTCAGTAATGGCTTCGACTCCAATGGAGTCAATCTCGGACCGCGACGCGGCCTGCAATGGGAGGTCGGTCTGAAGGCCGAGCCACTCGACGGGCTGACCGCGACGCTCGCCTTCTTCCAGATCACCAAATCCGGCATTGCGACGCGCGACTACGCCTCGCCCGATCCATTCGCGATGAAACTCGCTGGCTTGCAGCGCAGCCGCGGGATCGAGCTCGACGTCGTCGGCCGCATCACCGATCGATGGACGGTCGTCGCCAATTATGCGCATATCGACGCGAAGGTGATCTCCGACAATTGGCATGATCCGCTCAATCCTTTCGGCTGGTTCGGTCCGAGCGGCGTCTATCAGAACCATCTCGACAATGCGCCGCGCCACTCCGGAAAAATCTTCTTCACCTATGATTTCGGCGAGCATGGCCTCGGCTGGCGCGTCGGCGGCGGCGTCACCGCCTCGACCCACGCCTGGGGCGACATTCAGAACACTTTCATCATTCCCGGCTGGGCTCGGCTCGACGGCTTCGTGAGCTACACGACGCTCTACGAAGGCCATAAGGTGACAGCGCAGCTCAATCTGCGCAACATCACCAACACGCGCTACTATTCGGGCGTCGATAATTTCTTCAATTACTACAATCCGCCGCTGTCGGCGCTCCCCGCTCCGCCCTTCACGGCGACCGGAACGCTGCGCTTCGAATGGTAAGACGCCTCGCCTCCCTCGCTTTTCGGCGTGGGAGGCGACCTGTCCACGAACGGGCGAGGTGACATGATGCGCGATATTTTTATTCGGCTGCACCGCTGGGCCGGCCTCGCCATGGCGGGATTTCTGATCCTGGTCGGGCTGACCGGCAGCCTGCTCGCCTTCTGGCTCGAGATCAATCATTGGCTGACGCCCGATCTCTATCCGGGCGAGAGGCCCGGCGTCATGCTCGACGCCGCGACGCTCGCGCGCCGCGCCGAGGCGCTGGTTCCACAGGCGCGCGCGCGAGCTGTCTATCTCGGCTATCCCGGCACGGTTCAGATCGGCATGGAGGCGCGAGACGGCGCGCCGCCGCTCGATTTCGAATTCCTCCATCTCGATCCGATCGACGGGAGCGAGCGGGGGCGCGTCGTCTGGCATGGGCTGCCCAAGACGAAGAACGACGTCATGCCCTTCGTCTACGGGCTGCATATGTATCTCGCGATGAGCGGGATCGGCGATTGGATTCTCGGCGCCGTCGCGCTGACCTGGACGATCGACTGCTTCATCGCCTTCTATCTCACCTTGCCGCCGGTCGGCGGACAGGCGCGTCGCGGCTTTGTCGCGCGGTGGCGGCGGGCGTGGCTGATCAAGCCGTCCGGATCCTTCTACCGGCTCAATTTCGATCTGCATCGCGCCGGAGGCCTGTGGCTCTGGGCGATTCTGCTCGTCTTCGCCTGGTCGAGCGTCTTCTTCACCTTCCCCAATTTCTACACGAGAGCGACGCAGCTGTTCCTCCATTACGACGGCCCCGTCTGGGCGGCGGAAGCGCCTCCGCGCAACGGAACGCGTCCGCTCATGGAGTGGGAGGAGGCGCAAGCGACCGGCGAGCGGCTGATGGCCGAACAGGCGCGCATTCACGGATTTGCGATCGAACGCCCGTTGGCGCTCTATGATCTGCGCGAGAAAGGCCTCTTCGAATATCGCGTGCGCTCGTCGCGCGACATCGGTGACAAGGCGGGATCGACGTCGATCCTCTTCGACGCGCGCGACGGCGAATTGACCGCGCTCAGCCTGCCGACCGGCCAGCACAGCGGCGCGACGCTGACGACATGGCTCGTCGAGCTCCATACGGCGAATGTCTTCGGAACCCCATACCGCGTTTTCGTCTCCTGTCTCGGCCTGGCGATCGTCATGCTCAGTGCGACAGGCGTGTATGTCTGGTGGAAGAAGCGCGCAGCCCGGAACCCTATCTCAACGCCCTGGACCCTATGATTGCTAGGCTCGAACGTTGCCCGTCATCGAATCCATGCGGCGACCGGTTGCCTCTGGTCGTCCAAATCAATCGACGCATCGGCAAGGCTGAGTTCGGACAGGACGAGATCGGCCTTCTCGACACCAAACGTCGCATCTCGAATGGACCTGCGCATGGAAAAGGCGCGCGACCATCAAAATGCGGAATTCGATCGGGCGGATGGCGATGGGCACAGCTGGCGTCGTGATGCAGGCGCAAACCTCGCCATGCGAACGTCTGCCGGGCCACAGGAGCCGGAACTTCGTCCAGCCGCTCTGCCTCTACGAACGTCTGCGAAATTTAGGGAAAGCGGACACTATGGTCGCTCGCGACGAATGGCCGTTCATGGCGGATTTCGTTGAAAAACTCTGCCGTTGAGCGTCGCAGGTCCCTTCGGAGGCATTTTTCGAGATTTTGGGCGGTGCGATCTTCGCCGGGGCGGCGGCGAAGCCGCCCTCGTGGGCGGCTTATGCCGCCATTGCGAACCCTGCCGGCCGTAACCGGGCGAGCCTTCGCAGGTTTTGCGCGGTCGCGGCGAGCAGGAACTCGTCCTTGGCGCCATACGGCCCACGAAGTCGCAAGCGCCCGAGTCGCAGTATGCGTTTGAGATGGGCGAACAACATCTCTACCTTCTTTCGTCGCCGACATGCCGCTTCAAATTCGGGCGTCCCTGCGAGCGCACGAGCAACATCGCGGGAATCTTCCTCCAGATCGCGTGAAATCGTCCGCGCCACCGCATTCGGGCAGCACTTCGCTTTGAGCTCGCAGATGTCGCAATCTTGCTTGCTGGCGCGGAAGCGCCGCGTGCCGTCGGCCGTAATGCCGGTCCGCGGAACGGAGTAGGCGCGTCGGAACTGGACCAAGTCCTCGCCCGCGGGACAGATATAGCGATTGGCCTCGGGATCGAAGGTGAAGTCCGAACGCGAGAACGTGCCGTCCGCTCTCGCCGACTTATCCAAGACGGGAATGTGCGGCGTGATCTGCTTCTGCTTGACGAGCCAGGCGAGATTGTCCGCCGAGCCATATGCGGCATCGGCGACGAGATAATCCGGCTTCAGGCCGAAGCGTCCTTCCGTGCGTTCCAGCATCGTTCGCGCGGCGCCGACCTCTGCCTGCCGAATGGCCCGCGTCGCTTCGACGTCGACGATCACGCCATGATCCGTGTCGATCAGATAATTGGTCGCGTAAGCGAAGAAGGCATGGCCCTTGTGCGCGCCGGTCCACTGCGCCGCTGGGTCCGAGCGCGCGATGAACTTTGGCGTCACCGGCGACGCCGCGCCGAACGCGGCGTCATCGAGCGTCGCAAGATATTCGCGCGCCGCGCGGCACGCGCCGTCTTTGATCCGGGCGGGTTCCCAGTCTTTGCTCGGGACCGAGCGCTGCTTGTTGGCGTCGGCGGCGATCAGGCTCGCATCGACGGCGAAGCCCTCGGCGGAGACAAGGCCTGCGGCCATGCAGCGCTCCACGATATTTTCGAAGAGCCGGCGAAAAATGTCGCTCTCACGAAAACGGCCGTGCCGGTTTTTGGAGAACGTCGAATGGTCTGGGACCTTGCCGTCCAGCCCCAAACGGCAGAACCAGCGATAGGCGAGATTGAGATGCACTTCCTCGCACAGGCGGCGTTCTGAACGAATGCCCAGACAATAGCCGACGAGAAGCATGCGGATCATCAGCTCTGGATCGACAGAGGGGCGGCCGGTGTTGCTGTAGAACGGTTTCAGAGCTGGCCCCGCTTCTCTGGACAACTCCCCGCGGATTTTAAGTGGATCTCTGCCGAGGTTTGCTGAACGCGGGG
>NZ_JBQUZK010000010.1:0-44270 GCF_056313885.1 Methylosinus sp. DMC45 | reverse complement strand
TGAAGCTCGGCCAATGAATATCGTCATAGGCGAGGCCGAATGCCTCCGGGAAGGTGAGGTAATCGGCGATCTGCAAAACTGCATTGACCGAATAGGTCCATGTGGGATTGTCGACTGAATAGAGGCCGGAGGAGGGGTCGAGGAAGCTCTGCGCACTGTCGCGCGGATCATAGATCTTGGCGCCGCGAAGGACCTGCGAATGACTTGGGAGATAACGCGGGAAGTGCACCATATGGAAGGTGGGCGTCATCGTCGCCCATTTGGTGTAGACGATCGCCAGGCCGCGGCCGAGATGCGTGTCTGCAGACCATACGCCGCCAAAATAGGTGGTGAGCAGGGTCGACGCGTGACCTGCCTCTGTGGCGTTGCGAAACTCGAGGAATCCGAAGGGGCCGACGGCCGTGACGATCGGTGAGGGGCCATGGCCGGGCACATCGATATAGGCGATGTATTGCCCGTTTTTCATGCCGCTCGACGGCCAGACGATGGCGCTATCGGCGAAGTCGCGCGTGTTCGGATAATAGCCGAAGGCGCCCAGCGTCGGCTCTGTCGTCGCGCCGGTCGACGTGGTGAGCGTCTCGCTGTCGACGATATAGGCCTCGACGCCATCGATCGGTCGGCAGGCGACGCACATGGCGTAGCCGACATATTGGCCGGCGGATTCGCGGAACAGGAGATAGCCGCCGGATTTGTAGCGGCCGTAGCCATAGAGGCGCGGCGGCGTCTCTTGCCCTTCCTGCTCTTGCGGAATCGGCGCTTGCGGAATGGTGAATTTCTGCGCAGCACGATGCGAGCCGGCGAGCAGAGCCTCGGCGCCGAATGTCGCCGCAGTCGTGCCGATCGTGAGGACCGTCGTTCCCACGATCGCGCCGAGCGTGGTGCCGAGCACAGCCGTCCCGGCGATAGCCTCGCCGAGCAGCAGACCGCCGATCGCGACCGCCATTATCCGAACTCCGCCACGCGCAGCACGTCCGGCGCGCTCCATCCGACCAGCGCGTCGCCGGCGAGGGCCAACGCGCAGCCGTCGCGGCCGATGAGGCCGCAAATCGCGCCGCCGCGAACCTGTGGCGCGCGCAACAGCACGGCGTCGCCTTCCGCCAGGCGCAACGGCCGCACGAGTCGGAAGCCGAGCGCGCGGCCGCAAATGGCGAGCGCGCGCACGACGCCATAACGCTCGAAAATCGCGCGCTGGCGCTCGGGCGGGATATCGCCGGCGACGCGCCCGCTGGCGCGCAGATAGGCGAGCACGGGCTCGCTGCACAGCATGCCGGGCATGGCGTCGTAATCGCGCAGGAAGAGAGCGACGGGGATCATCCCGAGAAGACGATGCTCTGCTTTTGAATCAGCTCTTGCACGCGCTCGCAGACACGATCGCCGGGATAGCGTGCCTGCTGATCGGCGTCGGTGAGAAACGCCCATCGCGCCCTGTTCTTGCCGACGAGCAGAGGCTCGCAGACAACGGAGATGGCCGCCTGATGGCCGCCTTCGACCGGACCCGCCTCGAGCACCATTCGATCCATCACCAGCGTGCGGCGGCGCGCGCAGGAGATGAGCGCGCGCTCGGTCTCGCGCGCGCCGGCCGGCGCGGCGAAGGTGAGGAAATAGATCTCGGCGCGGCGGCCTTGGACCTCGGTTTCTTGATCCTGCATTTTCGCGAGGATCGACGGATCGAGGCCGGAGAGCGTCAGCGTCAGCTCTTGCGTCGCCGCCTGCGTGCCGATCTCGAGCGAGCCCGACATGGAACCGAGTGCGCCGACGCCTTTGAAGACGGGACCGCCGAGCGCAGTCGCGTCGAGCGGTCCGATTCCGTTCCAATAGGCGTCCGGGCCGGAGAGATAGTTCAGCTTGGCGCCGAGCATGATGGAGACCGTGTCGCCGCGGATGGCGGCGGCGATCGCGCCTGCGAAAATGCTGCTCATCCCCAGTAGGCCTCGATGAATTCCAGCGAGGCGCCGCCGATGCGGCCGAGCGAGAGCGGAAAGCTCTGCCCGCGCGATTTCGGCTGAAGCACCATGCGGCAGAACGGATCCGCGAATTCGACGACGTCGCCGATCGCGGCCGCCTCGCGGAGCCAGCGATCGAGCAGGACCTCATAGCGATGCGCCACAGTGTCGCTCGGCCAGACGCCCTCGAGCAGATAGGCGCGATCGCCGAGCGACATCCAATCGCCGGCCTCGGGAACGATGGTCGAGGCGACGTCGATCGTGACGCGCCAGCTCTGCGCCGCGGCGGCGAGGGCGATGGTCGCATCGCCGGCGCCCTGAGAATAGGAGGAGCCGTCCGAGAATGTGGAGCCGTCCGAATGCGTCGAGAGCGGCCCGAAGAGCGGCAGGCCGGCGCGTGCGCGCGGGCCGCGGCTCCAATCCATGACCGGCATATAGACGGCGCCGCCCTTGTTCAGCCGCGAATAGAGCGCGCGAAAGAGATGCACGCGGCGGGAACGTGGCGCGGCCGTCGCCGTCGCCGGACCGCGCGGCGGATCGAAGAGGCGGATATCGTCGAGTCGGAAGGAGAGGGCGCCGGAGGGCGAGACATTGCTCTGCGGCGGCCCGACGAAGGGAAGCGGGCCGAGCAGCTGGCCATTGGCCACGCCGCCACCCCAGCTCTGTGGGAGCAGCTTGCGCGGCCAATGGGGAATTGACGGGTCATAAGCCATCACCAGGCCTGCAAAGGCGCCAACGACTGGCGCTCATTATTGGCGGCGACCTCGCTCTGAATCATGTAGCGGACCTCGCCATGGGTGGCGTAGAGCGACTGGACGGTGACGCCGGGGGCGTGATTTTCGAAGACGATCTTCGACCCTTGGCCGCCGATCGCGCCGGCGACATTGCGCTGTTGCGCGGCGTTGAGGACCACCTCGCCCGGATGCGCGAGGATCGGGAAGCCGCCATCCGGCGCGACGGGGCCGCCGCTGGCGTAGCGGGGCAGGTGCGCCATTGTGATGAGGCCCCCATTGGCGAAGCCGAAGAGGCCGCCGAGGAAGCCGAGGAGGCCTCCGCCGCCACCGCCCCCGGCCATTCCGACGGGCATGTCCGGCCCCATGCCGCCCTGCGCCACCGTCGGTAGAGAGCCGCCATGGCCAATATTGCCGAGAAGGCCGAACAGCCCGCCGACGCCGCCATTCTGCCCTTGCGTGCCGAACAGGCCGGCGAGGGGGCCTTGCCCCGTCAGCACGGCCTTCAGCGCCATTTTCTCGAGTTCCTTGACGATATCCTTCAGCACATCAGCGAGCTTTTGATGCTCGACGATGAGGCGCTCGACTGAGGACTCGCCCATTTCGGCGAACTGCTTGCGAGCTGCCTCGGCGGCTTCCTGCGCCTTCGTCGCCTCATCGACCTTTTGCCGCAGCGTGGCGTGCGCCTCGGCCAAGGCGAGCACGTGGGCGCGCTCTTCCTCGGTGAGCGCGGAGCCGCGCTCTTTCGCCGCTTCCTCCGCCTTGGCGAGATCGATGGTTTTCTCGCGCTCGACATTGGATTTGCCGATGGCGTCGGCTTCGCCCTGGAGCGAGGCGTTCTCTTTTTCGAGCGATTGGATGACGCGGTCGACCTGATCCAGCGAGGCTCGCGCCGAGCCGGACCGGCCTTTGCCGCCGCCGCCCTTCGCTTCCTCGTCTAGGACGCTCTGCAGATCGCTCTGCTTGCCGATCGCCTCGGCGGAGTCCGGCGCGACGCCGCGCGTTTCCAACTCGAATTTCTGACGCGCGAGCTGCTTCTTTCGTTCCGAGCCCTGCTCTTCCTTCGCGATCTCCGCGTCGATACGTGCGACTTGCACCTTGAGACGCTCATCGGAGAGTTTTGCTTCTTCGTCTTTGAGGCTCTGATTGATCTCTCGGACTTTCGCGGCGCCGTCTTCGCTCGACGCCACATTCGAGCGCTCGAGGTCGGCGCGCTGCGCCTCGAGCGCCGCGATCGTCTCGCGATGGCGCGCGACTTCGTCCTTATCGACGTCGTGAGCGGAGTCGATATTCTTCTTCGCCCGATCGTAGGACGAGCCGCCTTCGACCGCCTCGGCCGCCTTGCGACGCGCCGCATCGAGCGCCGCCGTATTCTCGCGTGCGAGCCGCAATTGCTCGTTTGCTTCCGCGAGCTGCGCGGTGACACGCTTATATTCGTCCGACCCGGCCTCTCCGGCGCGCTCGATGCGCCTCAGATTCGCCTCGTTCGCCGCAGCCGTGCGCTCTGCATTTTCCACATTGGCGCGGGAGTCGGCGAATTGCGCATCGGCCTGGCGCGAGGATGTGCGCAGCGGATAGAGCTTGTCGTTGATCGCGCGCAGCTGATTGGTCAGCTCTATCCCAGAGAGGCCGCGGGCCAGCTCGGCGCGCACGCTGCGGATCGAGGAAACGACGCCGAGCAGGCGGCGGGCGGCGTCGCTTCCCGTCGCGGCGAGACGTTCGAGCGCGCCTTCGAAATCACCGCTGGCGCGGGCGGCGTCGAGCGCTTGCTGCGCGACCTCGCGCGTCGCGCCGCTCAGAGAATGCTGCGCGGCGTCGAGCAGAGCAGCTTCCGCCTTTTGCTTGACGAGATCGTCGGTGACGATGCGGAAATAGGCGGAGGCCTGCTTTTGGCCATTGCCGCTCTCGAGCGCCGATTGCGCCATTTGCCGCTGCGCGACCGTGAGCCCGAGATTATTGGCGATGAGATTTTGCAGCGCCTGCTCCGGCTGGCGGAGCGCCGCGACGAGATTCTGAATGCTGTCGACGCCTTCCGCGCCGAAGGCGTAGCGCTCGGCCCGCGCGAGATCGCCGAGGCCCGCGGCCGTCTCCGCAGTGACGCCGGGGAGCTTTGCGACCTCGGCGCCGAACTTGCGGACCTCATCGGTCGACAGCGACGCGCCCTTGCCGATCACATCCCAGGCGCTCGACATTTTCGTGAGCTGCTCAGCATATTGCTGACCGCCCGCGCCGATTGCGCCGGAGGCATTCACCTGTCCCGAAAGCGAGAGATCATCAGCCATCTGGCCCGCAGCGACGCTGATATTGTGGGCGCGCATTTCGATCGCCAGCATCGCCGCGCCGACGGCGGCAAAGCCGGCGACGGCGACGGTCGGAATGACGCCGATCGCGCCGGCGAGCGCCCGGATCGGTCCGGTGACGCGCTCGATTTCATTCGAGCTGAAGTTCGTATTGTTCCAGGCGAAGGCCTCGACGCGATCGACCTGCTTGCGGAAGCGCGCGACGCTGTCGGTCGCACTGTCCATCGCCTTGGGGTCGACGAGGTCGGCGTGGCGCTGCTTGGCGATTTCCAGCGCGCGCGTAGCCGCCTCGGGGACGGCGATTCCGCCTTTCTCGGCGGCGGCGATCGTCCGCTCGAGGCGCTGCGCCTCGGCTTGCGCGCGATAGACCGGATCATATTTGCGCGCGAGATTGTCGAGCTTGGCGCCGAGGCGGGTGGTCGAGGCGTCCTGGAGCGTTTGCTGGCGCGTGAGGATTTCGGCCTGTTGCGCGGTCTTCGCATTGGCGTCGCCGAGCCGACGCAGCTTGGCCGCCGTCTCGTCGACGCCCGTTTCACGCAACACATAGGAGGCTTGCGCCGTGAGATTATCGCTCATCGTCACCCCAGAAAAACGAGAATGGCGGGCTGGCGCCGGTTGCGCGCCGATTGCGCGGCCCGGCGCTGCGGATGTGAAAAGGCGCGCCGCGCATGGGCCGCGGCCCAATGGTCGAGGCCGGGGGCGGGGCCTTCCGGCTCGGCGAAAGTGAATTTCACGCGGGCGGCGTTGGCGAAGCGGGCGCGTGCGGCCTGCGCCACGGACTCATAGACCTTGCCGGGCGAATAGCCCTTGGCGCCGCGTTCGATCTTGCGGGCATAGGGCGCGATCGAGACGATCATCACCTCGCGCGCGCCGAGCGCTTCCCGCGGAGAGGAGACCTCACGGCCGTCGGCATAGATGCGTGCGGAGGCGCGATAGGCGCCGGTCTTGATCGGGCCGGCGGAATGGAGCGCGTCCCAAATCCATTCGATGACGCCGACCTCGACCTTCCAGCGCGCCATGATCTCGCTGCGCTCGGAGGCGCGCAGAAGATCGTTCGTCGCCGCGCCGTCGACGAAGGTTTCGTGCGGGATGGACGAGCCGATGGCGGCGGCGTTGCGCGCATCGATCGCCGCTATGTCGCGCGCGGCGAGCGAGGCGAAAGCGGCGGCGCGCTCGCGGGGGCCGAGCGCGCCATCCGCGGCGACGATGACATGATCGTCGACGATCGGAAATTTGATCGATAGCGCCAATTCAGGCGAGTCCGGCCTTTTCGAAGGCGATGAGCGCGGCGAAATATTCCGCTTCCTCGCCGGCCGCGGCGCCCGGATCGACGCCACGGGAGCGCAGATAGCCGCGCGTCACGGCCGCGAATTCGGCGGGCGTGAGACGGTCGATCTCGCGCGGGCTCATGCGGAGGGCGCCGCCCCATTCGTAGAAGGGGAGGAGGTCTCCGGGCTCGCGCTCGGCGCCGCCTCCCCGTCCGCGTTTCCCGCGGCGGCCCCATTGATGCACGCCCCCAGCACGTCGGCGGCGAGCTGAAGGAACTGCGCCTTCGGCCGATCGTCGAGATAATGGAGGGCGAGGGCGGTCGCATCCGGCTCGGTCGCGCCGCCGCCGATGAGGCCGAGGCGGACCGTCTCGCGGATATCGTCCCAGCGCCATTGCATGGCGACGACGCGCCAATAGATGGCGCCGAGGCCTACGCCGCAGAGACGCTCCAGCTCGCCGATCTCGCCGAGGCGCAGCTCGAATTTGCGGCGCCGGCCGGCGAACTCCCGCCAAATGGCGGTTTGCGCGCTGGCCTCGGTCATGCGTTGGCCGTGATTGTCGGCAGGCCCTGGCCATGCAGCTCGGCCGAGAATTTGACGAGGCCGTTATCGGCCTTGCTTTCGGTCAATTTGCTGACGAAAAAGCCGGCCTGCTCGATATTGCCGTTCGAGGCGCCGGGCAAATTCTTCATGAGCTGACAATTGACGACGACGGCCGTGCGATGCGCGGTCGAGAGGCGCTGATAGGGCGTTTTCGCCGGGTCGCAGACGCCGGACAGCTTCAAATCCCAGGTGCGACCCTTGGGCGTGCTGGCGCGCGCGGCAATGAGCGTCGGATCACCGCAATCGAGCACCATTGCATCCTCGAGGTCGAGCGAATGATCGGAATCGATCGTCGTTGCGACGCAGAGAAAGCTGAAAGTCTCGCTCGGCGAGCCGCCGTCGCCGACGAGCACATAGAATTTATTGCCGGGAAGCGGCGCAACAGGATTCGCGGTCATGAGTGCCTCTCAGGTAAGGGCTTCGGAGAGTTGCGTGCGCAGCGCCACATAGGCCTGCTTGGGGAACAGCGGAGAAATCGCATCGCCGCCGCTGCGCCGGCGATAGGGCGTCATGAGATGGCCGCCGGCGAGCGTCAGCTCGCGCCATTCGAGCGCATGGCGGACCGCCTCGGCGATATTCCAGCACTCTTCGCGGCCGAATTTTGTGGAGACTGCGTGAAGCTCGATGACGACGTCGAGGCCGGGATTGCAACCGATCTCGAAATCGCCCCAGCGCATGGCGCCGAGGAAGAGATAAGGCGCGGCCGCATCCGACGGGTCGCCGCGATCGTCGCGCGGCACTTCGTCATAGATTTTCGCGCCGACGAGGGCGGCGAGCGCCGCATCCGCCTTCAGCCACTCTATCGTGGCCGTCTTCAGCGCGACCATAGGCGAGGTCACGATGCGGCGCCCGTCTGAGCCGCGGGGGTCGGCCCCGCAAAGGCGTCGCCGCGATTGGTGAGGCGTTTGCCTTTGCCTTGGCGCTCGATTTCTTCGATATGCGCATCGGGCGCTAGGCGCTCGCCGGGCTGATAGACGACATGGAAGCCGGGCCGGGCGATGACCAGCGCTTCCTCGGTGACTTGGACTTTCGGCATTTCAGCCTCCGATCTTGCGAGAGACGACAATCTCTATGAAGCGCCGCGTGCGATCCGGGAGAGAGACGGATTCGACCGCCCATTCGCGCCCTTCGACGCGGATGCGATCGGCGACGTTGATCGTCCGATTTTGGGCGCAGTCATAGATTCTGAGCAGCCCGCGCGACTGGTCTTCGGCGAGCCCGGCCTCGACCGCCTTTGCGCCCGAGGCCTGCTTGAAGGATGCGCGCGTCGCGAAGGCGTCCGAGAAATCGCCGCGTGGCGCGCCGCCGGGGTCTCCCATGATGACGGCGCGACGCAGAATTGTGACCGAATAGCGCATGCGTCCGGCGAGCATCGGGAGCCTTTCAGAAATTCGGCGAGCGGAAGGGCGCGACGAGCGCGGTGACAGCGAGCGGCGTTTCCTGCAATGCGGCGCCGAAGCCGGTCACAGCCTCGCGATTTTGATAGAGATGCGAGATCATGAGCAGCGCCGCGTGACGGATCGGCGCGGGGACGAGATCGGGCGTCGCCCCATAGCCGAGCGACATGGTGATTTTCCATGCGGCCTCGTCATCGTCGACGCGCGGCCATGCGACGCCTTTGGCGAGGCGCACGAAGGTCAGCTCCTTCGAAATCTTCCGCTTCACCCATTGCCCGCTCGCCAGCGTCTGATAGGCGCCGTCCTGTAGATATTCGACCTTGTCGACGGATTGGAGCGGCGCGCGGTCGATGACGAAGCCCGTCGCCGGCGGAAGGCCGCGCAAGCGCGGATCGGAGCGGCCATTGTTCTGCGGCGGAGACGGCGCCGCATATTCCCAGACTTGCGTGAGCAGCGGACGACCGATGATTCCGCTCTCCAGGTCGAAGTGCTGCGTCGCCACGTCGAGCAGCGCCGTCAGCAATGCGTCGTCGTCGCCGAAGTCGGCCGTGTTCGTTTGCCGCTTGGCCTCGGCGAGCGAGACGATCGGCGTCGTCGACGACGAGACGAGATTATAGACGCCGGTCATATGGCCTCCGATCAGCTCGCCGGATCGGTCGGCTTCGTCGCGGGCTGCTCGGCCAGCTCGGCGAGCTTGGTCGAGAGCTGCTCGGCCAGAGCTTCCGCCTGGCGCTTGAAGTCGTCGCGCTCATCTTCGGCGGCCTTCAGCCGCATGGACGCCGCGACCTTGTATTTTTCGAAGGTTTCGACGACGGCGTCGCGCTGCGTCCGCGCCGCATCGGCCGCTTTGCGATGGACGTCGGCCTCGGCGATGGCGCCGGCCTTTTCCTTCGCCGCGGAGGCGAGCTTGCCGGCGAGGTCCGCGGCTTGCTTGACGAGCCCTTCGCGCTCGGAGATCACAGCGTCGAGCGCCTTGGACAGATCGGCGACGCGCGCGGCGGCGATTTCTTGCTCCGGCGCTTCGATCGCGAGGCCGGTTTTGATCCATTCGCGCGCGACGTCGTCGGGCTTGTCGACGATATCGCCGGGCAGGTCCGATTGATGCGCGCCGGCGATCGATGTGAGCAGCTTGATTTTCATCGGTTCTGAGTCCTCGGCTTCATTTCCGCGAGGGAAGAGACGCCCGGCCGCGCGGCCGGGCGCAGCGCGATCAGGTGGCGGACTGCTGCAAGGTGCGGATCGACTCCCATTGCGACGTCGTCGCATTCTTGGCGTCGATCATGCGGCCGTCGGCGCGCGCCCAGGCCAAGAATCCGACCTGTCCTTTCTTCGCATAGGCGGAGTCGGTGAAGCGCAGGATCAGAACATCCATGACGTCGCGGATCATGTATTTCGAGAAATCGCCGAAGGCGATGGATTTGGCATTGGCCGCGAGGTCCGCCATATGCTGATTGATGACGATCGGCTTGCCTTCGATCTGATAGCCGGTCGACTCGCCGCCCGCGAAAGCCGCCTCGAGCGAGGGCAGGAAGAGCGGACGATTATTGGCGTCCTTGAGCTTTTTGACGGTCTTCCACGTCTTATCGTTCATCATCCATGCGCAGCTCGCCGAGGAACGGTAGGCCGGATCGACGGAATGATAGAGTTCCATGAAGAAGTCATAGGCGAGCGACGTCGTGTTTCCGGTTGGGGCCTGATAGCCGACCGAGGCCGCGGTCACGACGCCCTGCGGCTGGCCCGTGCCCGTGCCGGTCGTGAAATAGCGGTTCTGTCCGCGGGCGACGCGCGTCGCGAGCGCGCGCAACACGACGGATTCGACATTCACCGCCGCGTCCTGAAGAATTTCCATCGAGACGGGAATGGTCTTCGACGCGAATTTATAGGCGCCGATCGACACAGAGCCGAAGGTGAGATCATCATCATCGGCCGTGACGCCCTCGGCCACGAGCTCGCCTTCCGCCGCCGTATCGTCCATCGTGCCCCAGGTGAAGGGCTGGCCGCCGGCCGTGGCGAGAATCCATGCGACGAGGCGCATGCCGCCATAGGCCTTCAGGAATTCGAGCAGCGTCGGCATGATGAGCGTCGGAACGAGAACGCCGCCAGTCGCCGAGGAGCCTTCCGCGACATTCATGACGCGATTGAGATTGCGCGGGTCGTTGGCCGAGACGAGCGCGGCTTCCTCGGGCGTGAGCGCTGCGACGCCGCGCGCCAGCGCCTTGGCGAAGGCCGTGCGGGCCTGCTTCACGCGATGCGCGTTTTCGTCGACGCTCTTGCCGTTCTCATTGCTCGCGGCGCGGGCGTTGAAATCGGTCGCATCATCGGCGGAGAGCGTCAAGGAATTCTGAACGCGGCTGATCTGGCCATCGATCAGCTCGATTTCGATCAAGACAGCGTCGGCCTTGGCCTCGATTTCCTTCGTATAGGCCTTGGACTCGACGAGGTTCTTATATTCCGTCACCTTGCGGGCGCGCTCTTCGCGCAGATTTTTCAGAGACGACATCGCAGATTGCTCCTTTGGCGGAGTGTGAGACCCCGTGAAGGGGCGATTTCCCGTGAGGGAAGGCGGGCGAAATCAGGCGGCGCGTTCGAACAGCCGCAACATGCGCGCGTGACGCTCTTGCGAGGTTTTGAGATAGGCAGCGACCGGATCGGCCTGCGGCGGCGCGAGCAGCGCCTTCGGCGGATGGTCGTAAGCCGAGAGATCGAAGCGGCGCAGATTGCTCGCCGCGGGCGTGCGGGCGGCGACGCGGTCGCAGAATTTCATTTCGACAGCCTGTTCCGCCGAGAGCCAGGTCTCGGCTTTCATCATGGCCGTCAGCTCTTCGACCGAAAGGCTCGCGCGGGTCGCATATTGGCTCGCGATCGAATCGCGGATGGCGTCGAGCATGTCGGCGCAACTCCGCATTTCGTCGGCGTCGCCCCAGGCCATCGACTCGGGATTGTGGATCATCACGAAGCCGCCGGGCGCGATTTCGATCTCATCCCCGGCGAGCATGAGCGTCGACGCGGCCGAGGCGGCCATTCCGTCGATATGGGCGATGACACGCGCCGGATGCTGCTCGAGCGCCGTCTTGATCGCCGTCGCTTCGAAGACGAGGCCGCCGGGGGAATTGATGCGTAGATGAATCGTCTTCGCCGCCAGCCCGCGCACGCCGCGCACGATTTCCTCGGTCGTCGGCTGATCCCAACCGCCGATCACGTCATAGACATAGATCGAGGCTTCATCGCCGTCGCGATCCGGGTCGAAGGCGGGATTGCTATCGTCGTCTCCATCCCAGTCGGGATCAAAGCCCCTGACGATCTTCGGCTTGCGGCCGGGACCGTTCGAGGCCAGCAATTTCAAGAGTCGGCGCATGGGCATGGCGTCACTTCCTCGGCTTTCGCGACGTGCGGGATGAAGATTGCTGCGGCGGCTCGGGCGGCGGCGGCTCTTGCTTCGCGCCGTCTTCGGCGGGCGCGCCGCCGCTCTGTCCGATCTGCGGCGCCTTGCGTTCCCAGGTGACGAGCTTGTCGGCGCTCGGATCTTTCGACGGCCCCATGTTGAGCTTTTGCCGGACTTCGTTCTGACTCATCACACCGGGGCCGTTGTTGCCGCCGAGCGCGATCTGGAAAGCTTCCATGCGCGATTTCATATCCGCGCGCTCAAATCCCTCGCGATCGAATTCAGCGATCTGTCCGGCCGGAACGAGCTTGTAATTGACCTCGTCTTCGATGGCGCAAAGATGAGGGCCGAGGCAGAAATCTACGAAGCCTTGGCGCATCTCCTCGAGGCCCTTGCCGAAGCCGGTCGACTTTTGCTCGAGACCGACGAGAAAGCCCGGCACGCCGAACACGCGCGTCGCGATATCCTCGACGCTGAAGCGGCGTGTGTCGAGTAATTGCGCGTCCGCCGCATTGATCCGAAGCTCTTTGAACTCGCCGCCGTTCGTGAATACCGCCGGCCCGGCGAAGCGATTGTCGGAGCCATGCTTCGCCATCCAATGCTTGCGGATTTCGTCGGGCGAGTCCTTGGCGACGCCATTCGGAAAGGTGATATAGCCGTCCGGCGAAGAGCCATTGTCGAAATAGTTTTTCGCGAACTCATCGGCGGCGAGGCCGATTCCCACGCTCATCGCATAGGCCGAGAGAGGCGACATGGCGCGGAAAATCTGCCAGATCGGAGTGCCCGGAATGTGCAGCACGTCATCTTGTGGCGCGACGATCATGCGTCCGTCGTCGAGTGTCATCGTGTAAATCTGAAGCGGGCGACCATCTACGCGATCGAGACGAATTCCCGTGCGCGACCACGGCACATAATGCAGCTCGAACGGCTCCGCCGAGCGGAACGAGCGCCGCTCGATCCACGCAATTCCATTGCCGTTCGATAGCATATCGGAGACCACTGCACGCCAGAACATGGACGCGGAAAGGCGGGAGTTCGGACGCTTGTCGAGCATCGTCGCGAGCGGAGACGTGCGCTCGCGCGTGCGATGACCGTCGCCATTCTCATCGAATAGCGCGAAAGGCAGCATGGAAACGCAACCAGCGATCAGCCGGACGCATGCGTAGAAGGCGCTATGCGTGAGCGCCTTATCCGCCGAGACATTGTTCGTTTGTGGCCCGAACAGCTTTTCGAAGGCGAGCGGATCGGAGAGCGGATAGGTCGCGGTCGTTCCCGAATTCTGGACCGCGGCGCGCAGATCGCTCGCCTCTTTCTCGAGGCGCAATGTTTCGATTTCGCGACGCAGCCGCGCGCGCTTTCCGAAGCCGAACATGCGGAGCCTTCAATAATCGAGGAAGCCGGAGCCGGCGGCGGGCGCGCCGTTGAGTGCAGCGACGTTGGCGGTTATCGCGGCGGCTATGCCGTCGATTTTCTCGCGCGAGGCTGCCTTATCGGGCGAGAAGTTCATGTTGCGATCGAAGCGAACGAGCGCGTTTTGCGCCATCCATCGCAAGACGGGATGGCCGCCATGGTCGAGCAGTCCGGCGAAGACGAGACGCTCGAAATCCTTCGACGCTTCGCCGAGGCTGGGGATTCCTTGGCGGACCTTCAAGAACAGCTCGGCGTCGACGCCTTCGTTTTGAAGATCCGTGTAGAGCTTCGTGGCGTTCCACGGGTCATAGCCGATCCGGCGCACGTCATAGAGCTCGAGGCCCTCGACGATCGCCGCTTGCACATAGGACTGATCGACGTAATCGCCGGGCGTCGCTTCGATCGCGCCCATTTGGAGCCAGCGGTCGTAATTGACGCGGTCGCGTTTCGAGCGGACGTCGATATTGTCCGCCGGAACCCAGAAGCGCGCGACGAGGCGGACCTTGACGCCGGGCTCTTCCGGCAGAAACCACCAGATGAGCGCGGTTATATCGGTGGTCGATGATATGTCGAAGCCGCCGACGCAGGCCTTCCCGCGTAGATCTTTCGAAAATCGGCGCCAGCCGTCCTTTTCGCCGCAGGCGTCCCATTTCTTGATCGGAAGCCATCGCGAGATCGCCTCGACCCATTGATTGAGATGGTAGCGGCGAAAATGCGACTCGGCGCGGGGATTGCCTTTCGCGATGCGCGCCTCGCCGCGCAGAAAGTCGAGCGTCGGCGAAAGGCCGAGGTTCGGATTGACGCGGCGCCAGACTTCCTCGTCTTGCCAATCATCATCTTCGCCGGCCGCGAACATGACGACGAGCGTCGACGGCTCGTAAATGCCGGCGCCTTCGTCGGCCTCGGCGGTCGGCGGCGCGATCGGACCGGCGAGAATTTTTTGACTCTCATCGAAGAGTTCCCAGCCCGTGAGCGCGCTCTTCAAGCCCGCCGTCGACGCGAACAGCTCTATCGGCTGCAAACGCGCGCCCATGCCCTGCCGCAGCGTCGTCGCCAGCTCGCGCGAAAATCCATTCGTGCATTTCGTCGCCGACCGAGACGGTCGGCGAGCGGCCGTGCTTTCCCTCGACCTTGCCCGGAAGAAGCTGAAAGCTGGCGCGACATTCGGGAATCCATAGGGATTTGCGGAAAATGCCGATCGAGGACTTGAGGCTGTCGTTTTGAACGACGATCGCCTTCATCTTGTCGAAGATGATCTTCGCTTGATCCTCGTTTCGCGCGAAGACGAAGCCCTGTCCGCCGACGACGCCCTCTAGCACCCAGAAGAGCAGCGCGAGCGCGGCGAGAAATTCGCTCTTGCCGTTCTTGCGCGGAATCCACAGCATGAGACGGCGGAAGAGCCGGACATGCTCGAAACTCTTTTCATGCGTTTGGGGGTCGAGGACTTCGACGGGAACCTTCCAGCCGACGAGCAGGCGGACCGTGATTTCCTGCCAGAAGGCGAGACGGAAGGGAGCGCCGGCGAAGCGATCATCCGTGAGACGGAAAATTTTCGGCCATAGCTCGACGATCGCATCGGCCTTCGCCGCATCGAACCATGCGCCGGGAACGCGGGCGGCGCGGCGCCAAGTGATGCTCGGCCATTCCCAGCCGAGGGCGGACGCCTTGACGATCCAGTCCGGCTCGGGCGTGAAGGCGTCGCCGGCGACGCAGGTGAGCGCCGCGGCCGAGGCGTCGCCGGCCGGGAGCGCGATATCCATACGCGCTTACTGATAGGTGCCGGGCGGCGGCGAATCGAAGCGATTGGCGAGGCCGACGATTCCGTCTTCCGGCTGCGGCGCGGCTTTCGACGGCTGCTTTGGGGCGCCGGGCGGATCGAAGAGGCCGCCGGAGAGCCCGCCGGCCTGCTTGCCGATGAGGTCGAGACGGTCGAGCGGCGTAAGGCCGAACCGTTTCGAGAATTCGAGGATGAATTTGACCGCCGTGTCGCGGCGAGCGACCATCGGATTGTCGCGCGGCATGCGATCGCGGGATATCGTTTTGACGAGTCGATAGAAGCCGTTTTTGTTTATGTCGGCCTGCGCGGCGACGAAGTCGGCATAATAGACGCAGAAAATCGCGAAGGAATGGCGGTCGAGCGGCTGGAAGAGGTTCAGCTTCGCGAGGCGGGGCGCGTATTCGCGCCAGATCGTGAGCGCCGGGAGAAGGCGGCCGTCATTGAGCAGCGCCGGCGGCGCGAGCGTGTCATCCGCCTCGGCGGGAGCTGCCGCGAGCAGCGATGCGAGAGACTCGGCGTCGGCGATCTGGCGATCGGTCTTCGACCGCCGCTTGCCCGGATAGGCCTTCGCCGCTTGCAACTCCGGCGGATCACGACGACGTCCCATAAGTTCCTCTCGACGCTCCAAAAAAAACATTTCCGCGGATTTTGCGGCGATTTGCCGGAGCTTGAGCAACCGGTCGCGGGCAGGGGGCTGGGAGGTTTGACCGCCCCCCCACCCTGGGGGCAGTTCGCGCTCTGCGGCGGCGGTCGGCGGCGTCAGCCGCGGCGCGTCTCGGCCTCTTCGCGCTGCTTGTCGCGGTTGTGGTGGAACTCGCACAGCGATTGAAACGGTCCGTTCCAGAACTTATGCGCGTCGCCGCGATGCGGCTCGACGTGGTCGCAGACGCTCGCCGCGGTCACGACGCCATCGGCGAGGCACATGCGGCAAATGGGCTCGCTCGCCAATTGCTGCGCTCGGATGGCGCGCCAACGCGCGAGCCCATACCATGCTCGCCAAGGCGCTGCGTCACGACGGCGCCGCTCATAGTCCGCGTCGCTCTGCGGACGCGCTGCGGCGGCGGAAACGGGAAGAGCGCCTCGCCGACCGGCGAGGCGAGGGGCCTTGGCCATGGGCTCTAGCCACCATTCTAAGCCGGGTTGATTTGCGCATGCTTCGCACTCGCCCGCTTTGCGGGTTGCTCACGTCTGCCCCTCGGACGCCTTGCGGCATTGCACCAGGGCTCGCGTCTCCGGCTTTCGTGCGCATGGGCGCCGGAGTGCCTAATCGTTCGGGCTTGGTCTCTCGCCGCTATCGGACGCGCCTCACGCGGCGCATTGCTCCAAGCGATCGAGATAGCCGGAGTCGAGAGGTATCTCTATCCAGCGCCCGAATGCGTGAATCTCTATGTGCACCGAGCCGCAAGAGTCAACGCCCATGACGCGCCCGACGCTTCCCATGAACGGCCCAGCGGACACGCGCACGCGCATTCCAGGCGTGAATATGAGCCCACGACGATCCGGCAAAGCTGAAGCGCCGCGCAGGAAATCCATCCATTCCTGCGGCACGATCGCCGGCCGATCAGAGCCGGCGCGCGCGAGAAACCGATGCACGCCTTCGGTTGTGGATATCGACCAGATCATCGATTCCGAGCCCGCCATTTCGAGGAACAGATAGCGGCCGAAGCGCGGCTTCCATTGCGGCTTGCGCTTGCGCGCTCCCGATTCGCGCACGGTGGACGTCACGCGCACAAGCGGACGCCACACCGCATAGCCCGCCGCCGCGAGCTTGCGCGTCACGTCGAAATCCTTTCCCGCCACGCATTCGAGAACGAACCAATCGCCCATAGCCAGCCTCATTGCCATCCGCCGAATTCTTCCACGCCACGCAACCGAACGCGCTCACTCGGCCTCGGGCTGCGGCCCGTCGCGCGCAGCGCTGGACGGCGGCCATTCTGTCGGCCGCACATAGGCCTCGCCGGTCGGATAGCTCTTGACCTCGCGGCGCCAGTCGACGCCGCGCGCCGCGTCGTATCGCGCCCAGGCCGCATTCTGCGGCGACCCCCAGCGGATCAGCACGCCGCCGTATTTGGCGCGCTGCGCTTCGTGCAGAGCGGCGAGCTGCGCGCGCACGTCGGATTTCTTCGCCGCGGCCGCCGCCTCTTGTTCGACGAAATCGTCCCAGCCCCGCGCCGCGATCCAATTGCCGAGGAACTTTCTCTTTCGGCCCTCGGTCGCAGCGAGATAGCGAGGCGCATAGCGGATAGCGTTTTCCTGATCGCTCACGGATAGCGCCAAGAAAGCCGCCCGCGCGTCGCCGGGCGTCGCCGCAGGATCGAACGGCCACGGCTTTTTCATCACCTTCCATCGCGCCTCGGCGGCGGCGTCGACCTCGCCGCTGCTCTTTTCGCCTTTTCGCGAAGCCCCCCGCCCAACGCCCCCTTTGGGGGGTAGGGGGATTTGTTCTGAATCAGTATTTGTTATTACTTCAGTATTTATTATAGGGACGGGTTTTCCGACTGTCGGTTTTTCCGACGGTCGGGTTTTCAGGCGCTCGGCGGAACCGAGAGACGGATTTTCAGGCGCTCGGTCGTTTGGCGTTTCAGCATCTTCCTCGCCGTCGCCATCTGCACAGCTCTCTTCAAAGATCGACCAGACGGACCCTTTCACTCGGCCCGTATGCTCATCGCGCACGGTTTCGAGCTGCGCATATCCCGCCTCGCGCAGCTCGCTCATGATACGGCGCATACGATCTCGCCCGATGCGATGCTGGTCGCAGAGATAGCCGAGCCGCACGATCCAATCGTCAGGCCGTGAGAGGAGATACGCGAGCAGCCCCATTGCTTCCAGCGAGAGGCCGCCGGCCGCGAGCAGCCGATTATCGATAATGGTGAACGACCGCCGCCGCTCGGCCCGGCGGATGCGGATTTCAGCCTCGCTCATCACCATCTCCATCCGCGCAGCGCAGCCATGCGCTGAATTCCGCATCCACCGCGCGCCAGCGCTCGCGCGCCGCGGCGTCGCGGTCGAATTCTTTGCGACTGGCGATGGCGCAGCGGCGGCGCAGCTCATCGACGGCGGCCTCCGCCGTCTCGACGCCGAGAAATTTCTGAAACGCGCCCTCGGCGCAGCGCATCGCCGCCCGGCGCGCGAGCGGGAACTCGCAGGGCGTCGAATTTTCCTTGCGCGGCGCGGCGTCTCGCTCGGGCGCGCGTGCATCGACGGGCGCTTGCGCGTCGCTCGGCCGCTTCGGCAAGACGGCCGCGCGGACCTCGGCCTCATGCGCGCGCAGCCATCGCAAGGTGCGATGCGCGGCCTCGAGCGCCTGGACGTCATAGTCGCGCTCGACAGCGCGCGACGGGACACGAGCCGCGCCGGCGACAATGCGCCGCGCGCGATCGACGGCTCCGATTTGCTCGGCGAGCGATAAATGCTGGACGCGCTCGCTCATGACGCCTCATTCCCCCAGGCGTCCCACCCCGGCCGCGCCGGCCCGCGCCGGTTCAGCTCTATTTTCGCCAGGCTCGGGAAATAGGCTTCGATGATCTCGGCGAAGCGTTCGGGCTTGGCGCTGTGCGCCGACTTCAGCTCATGTTGCATCGCATTGAATTTGAGATCGCCATGCGCCGGGCAGGGGACATTGCCGCGCGTCGCGATGAGCAGGATTTCCGCGTCGTCGAGATTCCAATAGCCATTCCCGGCGACGATCTTGTCCCAGACGAAGCAGCTCTTGTATTCGAAGCCCCAAGCCTCGCAGACGACGCCGCCCTTCATCAGAAAGGGGCGCGTCACCCACATGAAGAGCACGCAATCATCGGCGGCGATGCTCGGCACATCGAGCGCCATGATCGCGTCGAGCGTCATCGTCGGATAATGATTGTCGGCCGCTCGATCGAGGCCCGCCTCGGAATGCGTCTCGAATTTCCAAGCAGGATCGCAATAGATCACGCCATAGCGCTTCGTCGGCCATGCCGCGATCTTCGCGCCCAACTCTCTTTCCCGCGCCGCGCGCCGCTGGCGCTTCTCCATTTGCCGCTCGGCGCGCGTCATAGAGCACGCTTGCACGGACTCGCTCACGGCGGCGTCGACAGATGTTTCGAATTGCTCGGGCGGCAGGCGCGCCAGTTCTTGGCAGCGGCTCGAATCGGAGCGGGTGAGATTGAGCGTCTCCAAAGAAAATGTCGCAGGCTGCGACATTTTTGGACGCCCGCGCGTCGCTCTTTCGCCGGCCTCCGCCAGTTCGATGAGCAGCTCGCCGAGCCGTCGCGCAGCGAGCCGCTTATAGCGCACCGCGCGCGCCACCAGCTCCTTATCGCGCGAATGCCGCGCGAAGACTTCGAGCGCCGCCGCCTTGTCGCGCTCGCTCTTGGCTTCGGCCGCCGTAGTGATGCGCGCGAGATCACGAATGATCGCGTCATAGAGGGCGAGATCGGTCACGCGAGCGCCCTCGATTTCGGCGGCAGATTTTCCGCAATCCGCCAATCCGCCCGTACAGCCGCGTCGAGCCGATATCCCTGACCCCAATCCGTCGTTATTGCGACGCCGAACGGCTTCAGCTTTTTGCGAATCTTGCAAATGAAAACGTCGACGATCTTGATTTCCGCTTCGTCTCTTCCATCGTCGACATAGAGCGCCGCCATGATCGCGTCTTTCGTCGCAACCTCGCGATTCACCAGCACGCCGAACACGCGCGCCTCGGGAGAGGTCAGCCGCCATTCCAGCGGCAGCGCGCGCGTCGCCATCAATGCCGATTCGAGCATTGCGACGCGCTCTCGCAGCCGCTCATTCTCGTCATTGACGATTTGCAGCATGCGCTCGTTATCCATGGCGCTTCTTCGGCGTCGCGCGGAACCATGTCACGACGAGCCCTTTCCACAACGGGAGATCATGCTCGGCGGAAAAGCGCGCAGCCTCGCGTTCGGCGTCCGCGCCCTTTTCTCTAATCGTGAGGGCAAGATCGTCCGCATCGCGCGACCCGGCGTAATGCTCGCCATAAAGCAGCTCTTCGACCGCCTTCAGCGCGGCGGCGGAGATCGGCGCGAGCTGGCCCTTGACGCAGACCTCGAGCACGCGCCGCGCGCCCATGGCGTGCCTTCGCGGAACGAGCGCGCCGAGCGCGCCGACGGCCATCACATCGCCCGGCTTATAGCGCCCCTGGCTCGGCGGCGCTTTCAGCACGCGCGCTCCGGCGCGGGCGCACGCGTCTCTGATCGTGAGCGCCGTCTCGTCATTTGCGGCGAGCAGAGCAAAATGCAGCTGATTGGCCGTCACCTGAATCCGATCGCGATTATGGCGCACGAAAGCCATCGCGTGATCTTGCGTGTCGCCGGTAGGGACGATCATCACCGGAATGCGATCAATGCCCGGATGCGAGGCGGCGGCTATCGCAGTATGCTGGCCGTCGATCACATGCAGCGCTTCGCCGAGGCGCACGCATACGGGCGGCTTGAACGCGCGCCAGCTCCATCCGCCGACGATACGCCGTATGAGCGTCACGGATTTTTCCGAGAGATTGCGCTGATAGCCCTCATCGACGAGCAGGCTTTTCGGATCGACTTCCGCGAATGTCGGCCGCGCGCTTTCGATTTCGGCCGGCTCGACGCCGGGCGTGCTCATCGCGCCGATCGGACGCAGCCTTTCGCTATCATCGCTCATTGCAGCTCCCCGAAATGCGCCTTGCACGCGAACACGATTTTCACGCCCCGATGCAGGCTGCCGAAGCCGAGCCCCGTCGACACGCCGCATCGAAAGCATTTGTGCGCGCGCGGAGATTTGAGGTCGGAGACGCCGAATTTCTCGACGATCTCCGAGGGCGTCATCGCCGGAGTCGATTTTTCCGCCCGACTGGCAGGCCGCAAAAATCGACTTCGCGCCGGCGCGGCGTCGCCGAAGAGATCACTCATCGTCGCCGCCGCTCGCGCCATCGGCCTCGCCGATCGCCGCCATGTAGAGCTCGAGGATCGACGCCTCTTCGTCGCGCTTGTTCTTGTCCTGGCGCCGCAGCGAGATGATCTTGCGCATTACCTTCGGATCGAAGCCCGTCGATTTCGCCTCGCTATAGACGTCCTTGATATCCGCGCCGATCGCGGCCTTTTCCTCTTCGAGCTTTTCAATGCGCCCGATGAAAGAAAGCAGCGTCCCGCCGTCGACAGCGACAATCCCGCTCATGTCACACCCCTGATTTTGTCACCTGGAAATTCGCGCGCGCGGCGCATGCCACTGATCGCCCGCTACAGCGAGCGCGCGTCGATATATTGCGCGGCGAAATCCTCGCGCGGCGCGTCGCTGATCGAGACCGCGCGCGCATGGCGCGCCATTGCGGCATGAAAGGCGCGATATTCGTCACGGGAGACCGGCCGCACGCCGCCGACGGTCCATATCGCGCCCGCTGTCGGCTGATCGCGGCAGGGAGCCGGCGTCGCACGCGCCCGGCAGGCGAGCACGATGCGATCGAGTCGCCGCGACGTCGCGCGGAACGGCCATGAAACGGCCCAGGCGCAGCCAGAGCACAGGTCGCGCGAAAGCGACGCGGCCAGAGCCGCGCGCAGCCAAAATTTGCGCATGAGAAAATCTCAGCGTTCGAGTGAGCCGAACTCGGATTACCGACTGGACCGGAACTACCGACTGGACGAAGACTCGAACTCTTCCTCGAGCTTACGAACGCTCTCGAGAAAACGCGCACGCCGCTCGGAGATCGCCGCCTCGAGCAGACTCTCGGGCGCGTCGCCGATCACACAGACGAGAAAATCCGCGCCGAACGCGCGGATGAGATGCAACAGGGCGAGAAAATCCGGCGCGCATTGCAGCTGCAGCCATTTGCGCACGCGATCGGACTTCACAGCGCCATCGGTGACGGCCTCCACCGCCTCGGCCGTCTTGCTCGGAAAGAGCCGCAGCAAATAGGCGACGAGCCGCTCCAATGCGCCGCGATCCAGCGCGCCGGAAAACTTTCCAGTGTTTGTGGAAAGGTTTCCAAATTTCGACGAATCTTTTCCCACCGAAACCCCCGATGCTGCATGCATCGAGGGCGTCGGAGAGAGAGCGAAATCATCGACGAGGCGCATTGCTCGGAAGGCCCTTTAGACCGCCGTCGCGGCGTTGGCGCGCCGCATCGGCATGGAAGTTCGACAAGACGAAACGTGACGGCGCGTTGGCGCGCGCCGGGGAACGCAATGAACGTGAGACGCAAAAGGCCCCGAGGCCGAAGCCTCGGGGGAGTTAGGGAGGAAACGCCCAAGGAGGGCGAGGAGGCCGCTTACGGCGGCCAGTCGCAACGCGCGGAAAAGAGCGGGAGAACCGCGCGAAGGGAAATGCGCCGAGGCGCAAAAACGGATAGCGTGGGCGGTCACGAGCCCACACCTCGCGTTGGGCTCGACGCTTTTCTTGTCTCGCGAAGAGAGGTTATTTTCAGTGACAGCGCCAATCGAAGACGAGCAAAAATGGCTCGAATTGAACGACGATGGACTTGTGAAGATGCGTTACGTTCTCGACTTTCGAACAATTTCCCTAGCTGCGTCGTATGTATGTCTGAGTATTCGATACGCAGAGAGTCCACAGGAAGCGAGAACGGGAGGGAGACCTTTTCAGATAACCTTATCTCCTCAAGAAGCTCTAGATCTTGCGCAGTCACTCGCAAATTCGGCCACGCTTCTTCTTGCGCCGGCCGACGGCCCCGAAAAGGGAAACTAAGCCAGAGCCAGCGACGGCGGCGGAAAATGCGCGAAACTTCGGCCTGCTGACGAGCCGAGAGAATAATCTCCCCTTCAGACGCTCGACAGGCTTCCGAATGCGGATCGAGGGAAATATTCATCGCGCTCCCCCTTCGGTTTCCGTCCGCTTGACGGACGAGCGCAGGGCGCGGCCGTCGGCGACATGGCCGACGGCTTCGAGCAGGGCGTGGGCGTCGTCGATCGACAGGCGCAGCGCCAGCCGCTTACCGCCCTCGACGTCGAAGGCGAGCAGAACGGATTGCTGCTTGCCGCGCTCGACCGCGACCAGCTGGCTACTTAATGGCGACATTTCCGAGATCATGCGTCGGCCTCGGGCGGAAAAGGGGAGGGGATCGAGGCGACCGATGAAGTCGAACCAATTCGACCATGCGCGCTTAGCGACGACCCGCTCTCCGCTTCCAGCAGCTTGAGCCGCCATGCGGCCGGCACGCCGCGGCGACGCCATTTAAAAACGTTCGTCTTCGAAGCGCCCAGCGCGAGGAGCTTCGCTTCGACGTCCTTTGTGAGAGCGTTCTCGACCATGGGTGAATGAATTGGACAAATTGTCCAAAATGTCAAGGCCAATATGTCCAATCAATTCTGTGGACGTTTTGTCCATAATCCCCGCATGACGACGAGCAACGAGGAACTGATCTTCAACGACGCATTCTGCGCGCGGGTGAAACGGCTGCGCGAGGAAAAAGCGTGGTCGGCCGAGCAAATGGCAATCGCGCTAGGCATCCCGCCAGATCGCTATCGAAAATACGAAGGCCGCTCCCCCATGCCTCAATATTTGATCCCTCGATTCGCTGGCGTGGTGGGGAGAAGCGTCGAATACATATTGACCGGCCGGGAGGAGAAACGGCTTCCGGTGACTGAGGGGCTGCTTAAAAAAAGAGCTTAAAGCTAAGCGCCAGCTCGCTCGCCACGAGGCAGATTCATGAGCCATAGTTCATTATTTTTCAGACTTTTGGCGTCTTTCATCATCCTTCCTAGCGTCGCAATTGCCGCATGCCAAGATATTGCCAACGATGCTGATCGTCTCAAATGCTATGACGCCGCGTTTCGAAATGGCGTCAGCACATTCCCGGACAAGTCAACGACAGCGACGCCTTCAACGGCCGCGAACGACACGGGCGCATGGACCGTCGAAGAGACCACAGACCACCTCTCAAAGCAGAGGAAGGTTATATTCTATCTTCAATCGGACCGAGCACAGGTATTTAGCGATCCATTTGCGCAATCACACAACGCAATGTTGATCTTGACGTGTGATTATAAGAAGCCAAATCTCATTTTCGCGTTCACGAAGCTTGTCGCCGGAAGTCGAGGTGTTTCGGCGTCTTATCGAATTGGCGAGCCGCCCGTTAAGTCCTCGAGATGGCAGGCGTCACAGGATAACAAGGCTTTTGGACCGTGGGACAGTCCCGAAGCGGCCAAGATGATCGCCGCGATGCTGGGCTCTGAAGACATGGTGGTTCGGTCGGACGCGGAGACTTTCGGCAGCACCGAAGCGACCTATCGACTAGCCGGACTCAAGAACATATCCGCCAAATATCCCGGCGCTTGCGGCCGTCCTTGATCCTCTCAGCCCGGGCAGTTTTTCGCGGCCATTTGTGATTGCAGCGCGAGGTCCCGGCCTTTTACGACGGAGAGTTCGGCCTCTTTATCCGCTCCTGTCATCGATGCGAGCGGCAGCCCGATGAAAATCACGCCGATAGTATCATTCGAGGACGCCCGATCCTGCGCCATGGATAGAGCCGTCAGGGTTTCCATGTTCCGTATGCGCGCCGCGGCAAGCTGCGGGCAGGCCGCGTGCTCGAATTCGGCGGTCGGGACCGGGGACGGAAGAACCTTATCGGCGCCCTTCGCGCATGCAGACAACGCTCCAATCAACAATAAAACTCCACAACGGCGCATCCGAAACCTCTTTGGCGTGTGAACGCGAGCAATCTTTCCAAAAGCTTAAACACGGCCTTTAGCCGAAGCCAACGGGGCGATTCGCAGGAACTGGCCAGATCGGCCAATTCTACGCCAATTGAAATTGGACAATTTGTCCTTGACGAGTTGGACAAATCGTCCAATTATTCCCCATCGCCACGCCCCCGCTCGCGATGGAGCCCCGCATGTCCCGACCGCCCAAATCCAAGCCCCACACAGCCGCGCCCGAAACCACAGCTGCGCCCGCGCGCCGCACGACGAGGCGCCGGAAATCCTCCACGTCGGCGCGTCGCCGCCGCGTCGTGGAAAAGGCCCTTCAGCAAGACGTTCTCGATCGCGACCATTCGATCGAGGCCAGCCTGAAGGCGACAGAAGACCGCATATCGACGCTCGAGCGCTCGCTCGCCGAGGCGATGCGGCAGAATGACTTTCTCGAGCGCAACCTCGCCCGCTCGCGCGCCGAGACGCTCGCCGTCATGGAGGAGGCGGAGCTTCTTCGCGCCGTCGTCGTCGAGACGGCGATCTCCGCCCACGTCAATGGCTCGAGCTTGCGCGCCGCCGCCAAATCCCGCGCCATCGCCAGCAGCGTCGAGCGCCTCGAGGCGCGCCTGCACGATCAAGGCATGGTCGCGACCGACGGGGTGCTGCGATGAAGGGCGCGATCTACACGGAGCTATTCGACACCCTTCTCAATGAGCTTCGTCTCGAGCTGCGGGAGAAGCACACTAACGGCATCAATATTCGCTTCGCCTTCGCCGAAGAAATGGAGATGCGCCGCGTCGAGCGCGAGGCCGAGCGCGCCGCATGGGCGGCGGATCAAGCCACATGGCGCGACGAGCTGGAAAGTTTGCGCGCCTCTGCGAAGCAGGCTGACAGGGCCGTCGCGGAAGCGCACGCCGAGATCAACGCAGCGCGCGGTAGAATTCAGGACAAGCAGAAAAGCTATGTCGCGTTGCGCGAGGCGATCCTAGCGACCTTGCGCGATGATCTGCGCATATGGGCCGGCTCAGCCGAAGATCACGAATTGATCGAGGCCTTGCGGATCGAGCTGACGAAGCGCGACGAGACGCTGCTCCAATATCGCGAATATTACGAGTCCGCACAGCGCGACGCCGAGCAGCGCAACGCGCAGCTCGCCGCAGCCGGGGAATGCGAGGCGAAGCTCGCGCATGATCTCGCGCTCGCCAACGCCGCGACGGAAGAACTTCAGCGCCTCAACGCGACGCATCGCGCGACCATCGACAATTACCAGCGTCATTGCGCCGATCTTCAGGCCGCAGGCGTCGAGATGATGCTTCATTTTTCCAAGCTGTCGCAGCGCGATCGCAATCGCGTCGACCATCATCACGTCACTGCGTCGCTTCGCGACCATTTGCCCCTTTAGCCTTCGAGCCCCGCCATGCGCGACATCGCCCCCGATTCCGATTTCATCCTCATCCGCTGCGCCGTCGTATCGATTCCCACGACGCTGGACCTCGACGACGAGCCGCAGCTGCTCCGCCATCTCATCGACGATGACACGTTGTCGCTTCGCGAAGCCATTCGCCTCGCGCCGCGCATCCGCCATTTGGCGCGCCACGCTCGCGTTTTTGGGCTCGCCGATGCGCTCGCCCTCGGCCAGCCGGAGCAGGCCGCCGCGCCGCGGCCGCGCGCCATCGTCGAGCAGAGGAGCGCCGCATGAGCCCGGATGATTTCACCAAGCCGCCGCGCCCGCACGGCCCGCGCGAGCGCCTCGCCGACGCCAGCCCGGCGCGGAGCCGCGACAAGATTTCCTGCGCCGCGCGCCCCGTGCCGGAAATTCGCGCGATCTCCAAGGAGCGCCCGGACGCGCTGTGCACGAGCCGTCGATATGACGGCACGCCCACCGTCACGGTCTCTCTGCCCCGCCTGGCCTGTTTGGAAAAGGACGTCCGATGAGCGAGATCATAGACGAAGAGCTGCCGCTTTCCCTCATCACGCGCCTGTCGCCCCTCAATCCGCGCCAGGACATGGACAGCGACGTCTCGACGCTCGCGGCGACGATCCGCGCGCGCGGGCTGTTGCATCCGATCCTGGTGCATGCGCTCGCCGGCGAAGGGCTCGGCGAATTCGCCGTTCTCGCGGGCGGGCGTCGCTGGCGCGCGCTGCGATCTATCGACCCGGATGCGACTTCCTATCTGAAGGTGCATATCTTCAAGGGCTCGGACGCCGAGGCGCGCGAGGCGGCGCTCGCCGAAGCGGTGACGCAAAAGCCCTTGCACCCGGTCGAGGAGTTCGAGGCCTTTGCGGACCTCGAAAGGGCCGGCTTCGACGTGCCGACGATCGCGCGCGACTTCGCCTTGACCGATCGACATGTGAGGCAACGCCTCGCGCTCGGGCGGTTGAGCCCGCGCGTTCGCGCGCTCTGGCGCGACGGCAAAATCAGCCGCGATCTCGCGGAGGTCTTTACGGGCGGCACGATCGAGGCCCAGGACGCCGTTCTCGACGGCTGCAATGACGCGCCGCAGATTTATTTTGTGCGCAAGGCGCTGCGGCGCGAGGGCGTTGGCGCGCATGAGGCGTTGGCGAAATTCATTCTCGGCGAGCCGGCGCGGCGCGCCAGCTACGAGCTTTTGGGCGGGCGCATCGAAGAGAGTCTATTCTCGGAAGAGACGATCTTGCTCGACCGCACGATCGCGAAGAATTTTGCCGACGGCTATTTGCTGGAGGCCGCCGAAGAGATCATGCAGCAAGAGGGCTGGGGGCGCGCCGAGATCGCTGGCAGCGCCGATCCCGATCCGATCGAGGTCGAGCCGGACTACACCGCCAAAGAAGAGCGCCGCATCGACGCCATTCGCGCCGAATGTCGCGAGTGCGCGGATGGAGAGCGTCGCCTCGCGCTCGATAAGGAGGCCGATGAGATCGACATTCGCGCGTTTCTCCGCGCCGTGCCGAAGAAGCAGCGCGCGACGCTCGGCGTGCGCGCCGAGCTGGACGGCAATGGCAATGTCGAAATCGTCCGCGCCGTCCCCCAGGCGGAGCCCGAGGAGGAGCTCGAGGAGGAGGAGAGCGCCGCGCCGACGTTCTCGCGCACGAAGGACGGCGAGATTGTGAAGACGCGAGAGCGCGGCGAGCCGGAGCCGCCGGCGATCCCGCCGCCGCCCGGCGGCAAGGAAGCGGAAGAGATCATCCGCGATGCGCTCGGCGGCGGCCTCGCGCGATCGACGGCGCGCAATCCGTATCTCGCGCTGGCGCTCGCCACCGCCGCGCTCGGCTGCTCCCATGGCTGCGTCGGAGTCGGGCTGCGCACGACATTCGATGATCCGCCGGAGCCGCCGCGTCACGATCTTTTGCAGCGCCTCGCGCCCTCGCATTTTTCGACCGCGCTCGCCATTGTCGCGACGAGCCCGCTCGCCGATCTCACCGCCGCCTTCGCCGAGCTGGTGGCGCGCACGATTTGCTTTGCCGATGTGAAGCCTGCGCAGCTGCAGAATTTCGCCACGCTCGCGCAGCGCTTGGGGGCCGTGCGAACCGACGTCGCCGAGGCGCTCGACTATAAGGCGCTGTTCCAATCCCTCTCGCGCGAGGATGCGCTCGACGCCATCCGCGCGATCGACGGAGAGGCCGCCGCGCTGGACGCCGCCAAGCTGCGCAAGCCGAAGATCGTCGAGCGCGCGGCAATCCTCGCCAAGGACCGCAAATGGCTTCCCGAGGCGCTGGAGAAGCTCTGCGAAAGAGAGGCGCAAGATACGCGCTCGACGGCGCAGGCCATGGTCGAGGCGATCGAGGCGGATGAGAAAGGGCTGGACGATGACGCCGCCGGCGAGGTCTTCGACGCCCGCCGCGCCGCGCGCGAGGCGGAGGAGGCCACACCAGCCACAACGCAAGACGCCGCCGCCGAGGTCGTCGACGCCCGCCGCGCCGTGCGCGAGAGCGAAGACGCCGCGCCGCCCACAACGCAAGACGCCGCCGCGCGCAATTGGGCGCGCGAGGTCGAGCTGGCCTGCATCGCGACGCGCGGGCTGCATATCATGTCGCGCTTTCTGATCGAGCGCTGCTATCCGAGCGAGGGCGCCGCGACTTATGCGGTCGCGGATTTCCGCGCCGATCTCGAAGAGTTCGGCCGCGCGATCAATCCCGATTTTCACATAGAGGCGCATGAGCAGGATGCAGTGCTCTTCGATCTCGGCGTGACTTCGAAGCGCAAGGCGAAGAAAGGCTTCATGCTGCATGGCCTCGCGCGAGGGCTTGTCAATATCTGCAAGGCGGCGGAGTGACGCGCATGGTCGAGGCGCAACTCCACCCCGAGACGAAGGCGATGCTCGAGCGCTTCGCCGAGGCCTTGAAGGAAAAGGCCCGCGCATCCGAGATCAAGCACGGCTTCTCTGACGATTGGCGCCGCAATGAATGGGAGGCGCAATGCAAGGCCGACTTGCTGCGGCACATATTGAAGGGCGACCCGAAAGACGTCGCAATCTATGCGGCGTTTTGTTGGGCGCGCGGATGGACGACGGCTCCATCGCATTTCATCGATGGCCGATATGCGCTGATCTATTCCGACGGTTCGTTTGGAATCTTGTCGGCGGGCGCGTCGCTGGAGAAGGCGCGCGAGGAGGCGGCCTTCGCTGATCAGAATGAAACCGACCCGCGGCACCTCACCAGAGTAGGCCGCGTCTCGCTCATCATCGTCGAGGACCTCGGAACGAACGCGCCGATCGGCGAGCAGAAATGCCCGAGCTGCGGACGCGAGCATGCAAAGTCGGAGAAGGGCCAGTGACCAGAACAACCGGACAAGCCGCCGCGGCGGCTGACGCGGCAATCGCTCGCGAAATGCGCAAGCCCCTCACGGCGCGCTTCAAAGCGAAATATCTTCACGCTCTGCGCTTCATCCTGGACGACGCCGATGAGGGAAGCCTCACGCGCGGTGTCGGCCTGTTGATCGAGCCAGCGCCTGACGGCGGAGCCTTGCTGATCGCAACAGATGGCCGCGCTCTCGCGGTTGTTCATGACGCCAGCGGACATGCGAGCCAGCCCTTCCGCGCATTGGTTCCGAAGCGCTTTCGCGAACGCTGCGCGCCGGCGAAGCCGCTCGAAATTTTCGATGAAGGCGAAGAGACGATCGAGCTGCCGGAATGGGCGCAGCCCGGAGACGTTCATCTTTTCGACAGCTGCGCCGTCCTGTTCCCGCAAATGAATCATCCCGACATCAGCGATGATTTCGACGCGCCGGCGCTCGCAAATGTGCGCGCCGCGGATGGTGAGACTTGGAAAGCGGAAGATTATCGCCTCGACGATCGCGACTTGCTGGACTGGCGACGGCCGTTCTCGGAGAAGAGAGCAGACATAGTTCCGCATGCGTTTCTATCGCCGTCGCTTTTCTCTGTCTTTGGCCCATTTCGCGAACTCGCTTCGCTCGCGCTCAACGGCATTCTGCCAAGCCTTGCGCTGAAATTCGGCGACGGCGTCGCGCCGGCGATCGTGAAGGTCGAGGCGCTCCCGGAATTCGTCGGCGCGATCATGCCGCTCCGCGCCTTCGATGTTCCGCCGGGCCTTCCCGATTTCATTCGCCGCGTCGAGAGCACGCCGGAGAGCGAACCGAATGAGGTCGCGCAATGACCGCGCCAGTCGACTCGGAATGGTATCCCGAATGTCATCTCGACGAAGACATGCCGCCCGGCCGCGGCTCGGCGAGCGCATGGATCGTCGATATCGAGGGCGCCCCGCATCTCGCGGGCGCCGGCTACAATGGCGAAGGCGCGGCCCGTCTTTCGGACGGCGAAATCGTGCGGTTCTTCCGCTGCGACACTTTCGACACAATCGAAATGACGCTCACGGATGACGGCTATTTCTTCGCCCAGGAGCCGCCGCGCGATTTCGAGCAATGCTGCATCCTCGACGGCTGGCAGAGCGACACACTCACCGAGAGCGTAGAGGCCATGGTGGCGGCGCTGCGTGGCGCGGAGGCCGAGCCGGACGCCTATCTGGCGAGCTTCTTCACCTATGTCGACACTGGTCCTTGGCGCTTCGTCGCCGCGTCGCGGACGTTCGAACAGGTCCAGTCATGACAATCGGCGGCGACGACGCCGGCGATACAGAGCAGGAGTCCGAAATGCCTATTCAAGAATCGGCGGCCATCCGAGACGATCGGACCGCCAGCGCGGCGGAAACGGCGCGCACATTCGTCCAAATTCAGCCCGCCGTTCTCAACCCACGTGAGGCGGCGAAATATATCGGCGTCGGCCGCTCGAAGTTTTTCGAGCTGCTGAAAGACGGCCATATCCCGATGAAGAAATCAGGCAAGCATACGCTCGTCAAAGTGTCGGACCTCGACGCTTGGATTGACGGCCTGCCGAACGAGAGAAAGCCGTCGTGAGCGACGCAGGCGAAAACGAGATTAGAGAAGTGTCAATCCGTGACGCTTATTTTCCTGTGAGCAAACGGCGGCCAACAATGAAAACGCGAAAATTTCCTGTCTATCTGCAACCCGTCGACGCGGATCGGACGAGCGCAAAACGTGAGCGCAGGTTCGACGATCGGAATTTCGGCGAAATCGCGGATGGCGTCGAGGCGCAATACGGCAAGAACACCTATTCCGATTTCTTGCGGAAGCACGGGCGCTATCCGGATAAAGCGCAGGCGGCGGCGATCGGGAAGTTGCTCGGCGGTCGCGTCAGAGCCTCTGACGGCTCGCTACAACCGCCGCTTTCGAAAGCCGATCGAGAGGCGCTCAAGGCAATTAAGCAGCGCCGAAAAGACTGGTCGCGTCGCCTGGACCACGTTTATCGGCTGGAGTCGGCGATTTCGGCGCTCGCCGCGAATGAAGACTCGCCGGAGCAAGTACTGAGTTATTTCCAGGATCATGCCAATTCGGCCGTTCTCTTGCAACTCGAAGCTGCGGTATCGTGGCTGAATCGATTCGCGGAGGAACGGCGTCGCCATGAGTGTCACTGCCCCGAAAACGAGAATGTTCATCAGCAAACTATGGAGCGATGGACTGTCCATAGCCGAAATTGCAACGATAATAAGAAAGGAGCATCCTGAAATAGTAGAAGAAGAAAGCTTAGATTTAGAAATTATCGGGCTGAAAAAGGTAGTTAGTGAAGTGCTTCGCTGGAAGCCACGCTCTGCGACCGATGCTCAATTGGATTTTCTAAAAGAGTTCGGGCTCCCGACTAGGGTTTCATTGAAAATCCATTCGGGAGACGGCGCTCGAAAAAGTATCAATAGATATCTCTCCGCAATAACCCTAGCGGAAGCGGAGGATTATATGGCGCAACGCAAGCGTTCGCGCCCTCGTATCTCAGTGACAGACGAACTTGAGCGGGCGATAGCTTATGCGAAAGCGAAAGGCAGCGCGCCGGACGAGAAGTTATTCGATGTTTGGAACGAGAGCAGGGGCGCCGGCGGCGGCGGGGCCTGAACCGCAGTTCGTTCCGCCGGAGCGGTCGACCCGCATCACGTCGACCTTGTCCGCCCACCATTGCATCAGCCGCTTCCGTTCCTCGAAATAATCGGCGCGATGATAGGCGCGCCGCACTTCCGATCCGTCTTGATGCGCCAGCGCCCGCTCGACCGCGTCGAAGGCGAAGAGGCCCGATTCGTTCGCCATGGTCGAGAACGTCGACCGGAAGCCATGGGCCGAGATATCTTCCTTGCCGAAGCCCATGGCGCGCAGCGCGACATTGAAGGCGTTTTCCGAGAGGGGACGCCCAGGCCGCGGGCTCGGGAAGAGGAAGGGCGAGGCGGGGCGTGCGAGCCCGTCTTGCTTTTTCAGCCGGCGAAGTATCTCGACCGCCTGGCGCGCGAGAGGCGCTTTATGGGGCTCGCGCATTTTCATTCGATTGGCGGGGACCGTCCACACACCCGCGTCGAGATCGAACTCGCCCTCCCATTGGGCGAGCCGCAGCTCGCCCGGCCGAGCGGCCGTGAGGGCAAGCAATTGCAGCGCCTCGCGGACTTGGCTTGCCCGGCCCTCATAGGCGTCGATCGCGCGCAGCAACGCGCCGAAGGCCTTCGGGTCGAGGATGGCGGCGCGATGGACGGGCTTCGGAGCGGCGACGGCGCCATGCAGGAGCGCCGCCGGATCATGCTCGACCGCCCCGAGCGCCGCGGCATAGCGGAAGATGCGCGAGGCGGTCGACCGCAGGCGGCGGACCGTCTCGAGATGGCCGGCGGCTTCGATCGGCTTGAGGATTTCGAGAATTTCCGGCGCTTTGATCTCGGCGATCGGCCGCGAGTCGAGCGGGCCGAGCAGGCCGGCGAGCCAAACCGCCTTTTGGCGGGTCGCGTCCGCCTTGCCTTCGCGCTCGACCTTGGCGAGCCAATCGGCCTTGATCGCGCCGAAGGTCGCGGCGGCCAGCGCAGGGGCCGCAGCCGGCGCGGGAGCGTGCGGGCTCGGATCGTCGCCGGCGGCGACGCGCCGGCGAATGTCGCGGGCGCGCTCCCGCGCATCCTTGAGCGATAGCTCGGGATAGTCGCCGAGCGTCACGCTTCGCTGTCGACCGCCGAATCGATAGGCGACATGCCAGCTTCGAACGCCGCTAGGATGCGCCCAGAGCTGCAGGCCGTAGCCGTCCGAGAATTTCGTGAGTTTTCCGTCTTTTGGCTTGGCAGCGCGGGCGAGCGCATCAGAAAGCGGCATGGGCGGCGGCTTTGTTGGTATGGCGGGGCGGCCTCGGCCGCATACCAACCGGATAACAACAAAGCGGCGCGGATGCTACCGCATCGAACCGGACCAAAGCGGACGGAAAATCTGGCCTATCGCGGCCAATCGCTTGATTTTTGTGGGTGATTGCGGCCTTTGCCGGACGCTGGCGGACTGCCGCGGATGCGTGAAAAAAGGCGGCTGGCTCCCCGAGCAGGACTCGAACCTGCGACCCAGCGATTAACAGTCGCTTGCTCTACCGGCTGAGCTATCGGGGAACGGTGGCGGGCATATAGCAAGCTCTAAGCACTCTTGCCAAGCCCTGTTCGCCGCCTTTCTCGATTTCTTTCGCGTCGCCCACAAGCCATTCAATCGGCAGGGGGAAAAAGCGCGAGTGTCGCTACTATGTCATTCTGGGACGGCAGGCCCGCCTCATTGCCGAGGTGCTGAATCTTGTAGCCGGAAGCCGCGCGCGCGAAGCGGAAGTGCTCGCGCCAGGGCGCTTCCGGCCGCTGGAGATAGGACGCCACATAGGCGCCGTGGAACACATCGCCCGCGCCGGACGTATCGACGATGCGCTCCGCCGGCACGGGGAGCGAGGGCAGGCGCTGCACCTCGCCATTCTCGTCGTACCAGAGCATTCCGCGCTCGCCATTGGTGACGCCGCCGATGCGGCAGCCCTTGCTCTTCAAAAAGGCCAGCATATCGGCCTCCGAGAGCGTCATCTGCTCGCAGAGCCGCTCGGCGACGATGGCGACGTCGATGAACTCCAGCAGATCGGTGATTCCCGGCCGCAGCGCGCCGCCGTCCAGCGAGGTCAGCGCGCCCGATTCGCGGCAGGCGCGCGCGTAATGGAGAGCGGCGTCGGCGATATGCCCGTCGCTGTGCAGGGCGCGCACCCCGGTCAGATCGAGACGCGGGAAGTCCTCGAGGAAATTATTGTCGCGGGCGCGCAGAATCGCCCGCTTGCCGTCCTTGGGCAGCACGAAGGACAGCGAGGAGCGGCGCACCCGGCGCGGATGCACGCGCACCCCATAGGTCGCGGCCATGTCCATGAACATATGGCCGAGCCAGTCGGGCGCGAGCTGCGTCAGCAGATCGACGCCGTCGCCGATCAGCTTGGAGCAGGCGAAGGCGGCGGTCACGGCGTTGCCGCCGAAGGAGACGGCGTAATCCTCCGCCACATCCTTCTCGTCGCCCTTGGGCATGACCTGCGTGCGCATGGTCACGTCGATATAGGAATGGCCGATAAATAGAGACTGCAAGCGAGGGCTCCGACAGGAGGAGGCGGAGGAGGTGCGCCGTCAGACCGAGAAGCTGGAGCCGCAGCCGCAGGAGGCGGTCGCGTTGGGATTCTCGACGCGGAAGGACTGGCCCATCAGATCCTCGACATAATCGACGCGCGCGCCGGCGATATAGGCGGCGGAGATCGAATCGACGACGAGCCGCGCCCCGTCGCGCTCGACGACGATATCGTCGGCCTTGGGCTCGGTCTCGACTGTATAGGCGTATTGCAGGCCGGAGCAGCCGCCGCCGTCGACCGAAAGCCGCAGCGCCTTCGCTTCGGCCTCGCCGGCGAGAATGGCGTGAATGCGCTTGGCCGCGCGCTCGCTCATTTCGATCTTCGCAATCGTCGCCGTATCGGTCATTTGGGCGCGCCTTCCTCTTTTTTGGCTTTTGTCTCGCCGGCCTCGTCGCTTGCGCTCCCCGGGGCGGGCGGGATATGCGAAGCGAAAATATGGCCGCCCGCGTGACCTTGCAATGACAGGAGAGACGATTGGCGATCGAAGATCCCGGCGTCCGTGGCCGCGCCCCCTGCGCCAGCGACCCTTCGGCGTCGCGCGGGCGCCTCTTTCCCGAATCGGTCTCGCCCACGCGCAGCGAGTTCCAGCGCGACCGCGACCGCATCATCCATTCGACGGCCTTTCGCCGCCTCGCGCATAAGACGCAGGTCTTCGTGCCGCTGGACGGCGACCATTTCCGCACGCGGCTGACCCATACGATAGAAGTGGGGCAGATCGCCCGCGCGCTCGCCCGCGCTCTGGCGCTGGACGAGGACCTCGCCGAGGCGGTGGCGCTCGCCCATGACCTCGGTCATACGCCCTTCGGCCATGCCGGGGAGCATGCGCTGCAGCGCTGCATGGAGGCTTATGGCGGCTTCGATCACAACGCGCAGGCTTTGCGCGTCGTCACTCTGCTCGAGCGCCGCTACGCCCGCTACGATGGGCTGGACCTCACCTTCGAGACGCTGGAAGGCCTCGTCAAGCACAATGGCCCGTTGCGCGGCCCGCGCGCCAATCGCGCGCTCGCCCCCTATGTGGCGGAGTTCGACGCGCTGTTTCCGCTCGAGCTGGACACATTCGCCGGGCCGGAGGCGCAGGCGGCCGCGCTCGCCGACGATATCGCCTATGACGCCCATGACATAGACGACGGGTTGCGCGCCGGCCTGTTCTCGCTCGAGGATATCGAGGCCGTCCCCTTCATCGGCGTGATGCTGGACGAGATTCGCGCCGTCTATGGCGCGCTGGAGCGCACGCGCGTCATTCACGAGCTCGGCCGGCGGGTCATCACCCGCTTCGTCGAGGACGCCATCATTCAGTCGGAGAAGCGTCTGCGCCTCGTCGGGGCGAAAAGCGTGGAGGATGTCCGCGGCGCCGGCGTGGCGACGATCGCCTTCTCGCCGCCCATGGCCGAGGCGGATCGGTCGATCAAGGCCTTTCTCTTCCCCAAAATGTATCGGCACGAGAAAGTCGTGGGCGTCTGGGAGCGCGCCGAGCAGGTGATCTCGCGGCTTTTCCCGGTCTATTTCGACGATCCGGCGCAAATGCCGCCGGAATGGGCCGAGCTCGCCCGCGCCGAGGAGGGCGCCGCCCGCGCCCGCCATGTCGCCGATTACATCGCCGGAATGACCGACCGCTATGCGCTCGGCGAATATCGCAAGCTGTTCGGGGAGAAGATGTCGCTGGGCTGAGGGCGGACCGCAGCGCGCCTTGACGGAGCCCCTTGCGCGCCCGACCTCCTGGTTCTGACCCGGGAGGCTCCCATGCTCGTCATCGAATTCGTCGGCGTCGCTCCAGAGGGAATGACCGCGCAGGTCATCGATCGGATGAACACCGACATCAGCGACGTGCGCAAGGCGGTCACTCACGCCAAGTCGCTGTTCTCGAATGTGATCGTCCAGCGCAAGCATAAGCCGCTGCCGCATGGCTTCCGCATATTGGACGGCGATGGGCGCGAGGTCGCGAGCTGGAGCATCGACGAGTGAGCGTCGTCATGCGCCGAATCATTCGGCACAGCGCGTAATCAGTCGATATTGCAGCGGATCGGGGCCGGCGGTTGCGCCGCGCCGGTCTCCTGCGCTGCGGCGAGGGCCAGCGGGCAATTGGCGCAATCGTGACCGGCGCAGCCCGCGCAAGGGGAGGGCGCGACCGTCGCCTGAGCCGGGGCGGCGCCCGCCAAATTCTGCGCATCGGCGCCGGGCTGGTCGCTCGCGGCCGCCCAGGCGGAGCCGGCGATCAGCAGAGCGGGCAGGACGAGAGCAAAGCTTTTTCGCATGGCGAATTTCCTAGTGCTGGCCCGGCGCGAGCTTCACGCCGCGCCGCTCGAAAGTGATGTAGGAGACGAGCGCCGTCATGCGCGGATCGTCGGGCGCGAGATTGGCGCCTTGCAGCGGATTGCGAATGCACCAATTCGCCATTTCGAAAAGCTGCGCGACCTTGCCGAGCTGCTTCTGGAACTTGGGATAGGTCTCGGGATGGGTGTTGGCGGCGTTGGGGTGGCATTGCGCGCAGGCGACGCCATTGGTCCCGAGCGCGCCGCTCGTCCATAATTCGCGGCCCTTGGCGGCCACCTGCTCGAATTCCTTTTGATAGCGCTCGACGTCGGTCTTGGTGAACTCATCGGCGCGCGCGGTCGTCGCGCCGAAGGCGGCGAGACTGAAAGCGAGGAGCAAGGTCGAGCGAAGCATGGCGAACTCCGATCAATAATGAGTCTGCGGCAGACGGCGCTGCGTCGGCTCCTGATAGGCGACATCGACCGGATGCCCGGCCTTGTGGTCGAAGGCGACGGTGCGCTGGTCATTGTCCCAGAGCTGATAGCGCGCGGTGACGCGGCCCGAGCCTATGTCGATCAGCTGCCAGCCGGTGGCGTCGCGCTCGAAGAAAGGATCGGCGCGGTTCATCGGAATGGTGAGCACGGGCAGATGGCTCTCGGCCTGCGCATAGCTCTGCGGATAGGGCCAGGGCCAGGCGGTGGCCATCACCGAATTGAAGCTGATGTTGCCGATCTGATTATATTGGATCTGATGGACGTGGCCGTAGATGACGTTGACGCTGTCGAAAGGCGCGAGCAGCGCCTGCACATCCTCGGCGTCGTCGGTCCAGAAATTCCAGCCCTTGTAGATCTTCTGCAGCGGCGAATGGGAGAAGACGACGATCGGCGTCTTCTTGTCCAGCTTGGCGAGATCACTGGCGAGCCATTTGCGCTGCTTGTCGCCGACCATGAAGGGCGAGCCGTTCGGATTGTCGAGGCCCGCCATCTCCAGCATGCGCTGCTCGGCCGTCGGCCAGCGATGGAAGGTCCATTGCTCGCTCGTCAAAATCGAGTTCAGCACGATGAAATGCACGCCCTTATGGTCGAAGCTGTAATAATGCGGGCCGTAGAGCTTGCTCCAATAATCGCCGAGATCGAGATAATAATCGTGCTCGCCCATGACGGCGTGCAGCTTGCCCTTCAGCTTGGAGAGAATTTCGGCCCCGTGGTCCAGCTCCTCGCGCTTGCCGAGCTGGGCGAGATCGCCGCCGAAGATGACGAAATCCGATTCCGGCTTCACCAGATTGGCCTCGGCGACGGCGCGCTTCAGCCCCTGATCCCAATTGCGCACGAAGCTCGCGCCCTTGATCTGCTGAATATGCGCGTCGGAAATATAGGTGAAGGTGAAATCCTCGCGCTCCCCGCCGAAGGCGAGCGTGACCATGCTGATCGGCAGAGTGGTCAGCGCCGCGCCGGCGCCGGCTCCCGCCAGCACGCTGCGCCTGGTGACGAATTCGCTCATCTGCTCGGCTCCCTTGTCGTGACCGCGTGGCGCGGCGCGCTCATCTCGTTTTGGCGCCGAAATAGGCCGGCGTGGTGAGCGTTTCCATGAAGGCGACGAGTTCGTCCATCTGCTGCTCGGAGAGATTGAGAGGACGAATGCCGCCGGAGAGATAGTCGTTGACCTGGGCCGGATCGCCCTCGCTGCGTCCGCCATTATTATAGTGCTTGACGACATCCTTCAGCGTCTTCAGCGAGCCGTCGTGCATATAGGGCGCTGTCACCGCCACATTGCGCAGGGTGGGCGTCTTGAAGGCGCCGATCACGTCGAACTGATCGGTGACGGCGAAGCGGCCGAGCTCGGAGGTTTTGGGATCGGTCAGCACGGCCTTGTCGACGTCCGCGCCTTTCGCCTTGGCGGTCAGGAATTCAGCGGAGAGACGAGGCACGTCGAATTGCGCCCGATTGATGCCGACGCCGATATTGTGGAAGCGATTATCGGTGAACAGAGCCTGAGTCTGCTCGATCACATGGCAGGAGACGCAGCGGCCCTGGCCGACGAACACCTCGAAGCCGCGCTTGGCGGCCTCCGATATCGCATTCTCCTCATTGCCGAAGCGCCAGCGGTCGAAAGGCGAATCGCCGGAAATAATGGTGCGCTCATAGGCGGCGATGGCCTTCTTCACCTCCTCCATCGTCACGCCGTCGCCGGTCTTGCCGAAGGCCTTTTTGAACAGCTCGACATAGAAGGGGTCGGACCGCGCGATGAGCAGAATGGGCTCATGTGTCGGCAGGCCCATCTCGACCGGATTGAGGAAGGGATGCTGCGACTGATCCTCGAGCGTTGGCGAGCGGCCGTCCCAGAAAAAGGAGGTGAAATAGGCCGCGTTTATCACCGTCGGGGCGTTGCGCGTCCCGGTCTTCTTGCCGACGCCCTCGGATGTGCGCAGCGGGCTGTCGGTGAAGGCGTGATCGTCCTTGTGGCAGGTGGCGCAGGCGACCGCGCCGTCCGAGGAGAAGCGCAGATCGTGGAACAGGCGATTGCCCAGCGCGATCTTGTCCGCCGTCTGCGGATTGTCCTGCGGGATTGTCACCGGGGGAAGCCCCAGCGGCTCGGCGACGCCGACTCCCGCGAAACCGAGCCCCGAAAGACTGAGCATTGCCGCGAGCGTCGTCGCGGCGCGCTTGCGCACGGCCATGTCTTCCTCCCCGTCGCGCCTGTCGGATAGGAGCCGCTTCTTTTCTCGGCGCGATGGTCATGATCCTGCCTGGAATTTGTCTCATCGGCAAGGCGCCTCGCGCCCGAGCGCATGTTTTTGTCTTGGCCTTCGCCAGTAACATCGGCTGTGCGGCGCAACAAATATTGCCATTGCCGAGCGCAAGAAAATCATCTGAGCGCAGGTCGGCGTCATCAATTCGACATGACCGGGAAAATCGTCGAGCTATAGTTGCAATTACATGATTTCTCCCATTTTGGCGCATTATCGCCTTTGCCCGTGAGCCCAGCTTGTGGTAGGCGGGCGGCGGTTCGGGCCTCGGCTGTTCGCAGCGCAAGCTCGATCCCCATCGGAGGAGCCCTGGGAAAATGTCACGAGCATTCATCGCTGCGCTGAGCGCGCTGGCGCTGGTCCCTTTCGCCGCGGTCGCTGGCGATCTGCGGTCGGACGCCAACGCCGTTTTCAAGCCGATCACCCCGGCCGCGGCCACAAAGGCGGTCAAGAACAACGACGTCACACCTGCCAAGATCGAGCTCGGCAAGCAGCTGTTCTTCGATCCGCGCATTTCCTCGAGCCAGCTCATCAGCTGCAACTCGTGCCATAATCTGAGCCTCGGCGGCGTCGACGCCGGCTCGACCTCCATCGGCCATGGCTGGCAGAAGGGTCCGCGCCGCGCGCCGACCGTTCTCAACGCCGTGTTCAACGTCGCCCAGTTCTGGGACGGCCGCGCCGAGGATCTGAAAGCCCAGGCCAAGGGCCCGGTGCAGGCCGGCGTCGAGATGAACAACACGCCCGCCAATGTCGAGGCGACGCTGAACAGCATTCCGGCCTATGTCGCCTCCTTCCAGAAGGCCTTCCCCGGCGACAACAAGCCGGCGAGCTTCGACAATTTCGCCAAGGCGATCGAGGCCTTCGAATCGACTCTGGTGACGCCCAATTCGCGCCTCGACAAATTCCTCGGCGGCGACGAGGCGGCGCTGGACGCGACGCAGAAGAAGGGCCTGCGGCTCTTCCTCGACAAGGGCTGTGGCGGCTGCCACGACGGCGTGAACGCCGGCGGCGGCGGCTACACGCAGTTCGGCGCGGTGGAGAAGCCCGCGGCGGCCATTCTGCCGGAAGCGGACAAGGGCCGTTTCAACGTCACCAAGAGCCCGGCGGACGTCTTCTCCTTCCGCGTCGCGCCGCTGCGCAATGTGGCGCTGCGCGCTCCCTACTTCCACACCGGCCAGGTGTGGACTCTGGAGGAGGCGGTCAATGTCATGGCGAAATCGCAGCTCGGCCTCGAGCTGGCGCCGGACGAGACCACGGCCATCGTCGCCTTCCTCGGCGCGCTGACCGGCGATCAGCCCAAGGTCGAATATCCGGTCCTGCCGGGCCGCACCAATGCGACGCCTCAGCCGCAGCAAGAGCTCGCCGCGAAGCACGCTCACTGAGCCGCTTCTCGCCCGACGCATCGAAGAGCCTCCGCGCATCGCCGCGCGGAGGCTTTTTCTATGGCGCGTGGCATTCTACCTTCGCCCATCACGCCTTCGACGAGGCTATCGAGACTGGAGCCGCGCCATGGATCGCTCACGCGTTTGGACACAGGCACGCATTTCGACACGATCGCGAATTTTCGCCGGAGCGGCGCTCTTGCCGCTGCTCTTCGGCCTTTCCGGCCCCGCGACGGCGGAGGCGCGCAACCCTTTCGCCGACATCGGCCATATCGTCGTGATCTACACGGAGAATCGTAGCTTCGATAATGTCTTCGGCCTTTATCCCGGCGCCGATGGGCTCGGCATAGGCGCGGAGCGTTTCGTCCAGGTCGATGTAGACGGCAGGCCTTTCGGCGAGCTGCCGCCGATCCGTGGCGAGAAGGGCGTCGACTCCCGCTTTCCCGCGGTTCTTCCCAATGCGCCTTTCGCGATCGACGCTTTTCTGCCCAATGCCGAGAAGACGCCCGATCTGACGCACGACTTCTTCCAGGAGAAGGAGCAGATCGACGGCGGCAAGATGGATCGCTTCGCCGCCGTTTCCGGCGCCGGCGGCCTGGTGATGGGCTATTACGACGGCCGCTCGCTGGCGCAATGGCGGCTCGCGCAGGAGTTCACGCTTGCCGATCATTTCTTCCACGGCTTCTTCGGCGGCTCCTTCGTCAATCACATGTTCCTCGTCTGCGCCTGCGCGCCGACCTTTCCTTCGGCGCCGCCGTCGCTGATCGCCGAGGTCGATGAGGCGACCGGCCTTCTGGCCCGCGCGCCGGATTCGCCGAAGAGCGCGCGCATCGGCCCGCCGCGCTACAAAAAGTCCGGGCCCGTGACCAGCGACGGCTTCGTGATCAGCACGATGCAGCCGCCGACCCCGCTCTCGCCGCTCGAATCCCCGTCGGGCGTCGGCCTGCCGCCGCAGACGCAGCCGACGATCGGCGATCGCCTTTCCGAGCAAGGCGTCTCATGGGCGTGGTACGCCGGCGGCTGGAACGACATGCGGGCCGGGCGCATCCGCCAGCGCGAGGCGCCGGAATATTTCCAGACGCATCACCAGCCCTTCCTCTATTTCGCCAATTTCGCGCCCGGAACGCCGGCGCGCGAGCAGCATTTGAAGGACGCCGACGATTTCTTCGCGGCGGCGGAGGCGGGGACGCTGCCCGCAGTGTCCTTCTACAAGCCGGTCGGCAAGTTCAACGAGCATCCCAATTACGCCGATCTGAAAACCGGCGACGTCCATCTCGCCGACGTCGTCGCGCGGCTGCGGCGCAGTCCAAATTGGAAAGACATGCTGGTCATCGTCACCGCCGACGAGAATGGCGGCGCCTGGGATCATGTCGCGCCGCCGCAGATCGACCGCTTCGGTCCCGGAACGCGCGTGCCGACGCTGATCCTCTCGCCCTTCGCGAAAAAGGGATTCGTCGACCACACGAGCTATGACACGTCGTCGATTCTGGCGACGATCGAGACGCGCTTCGGATTGGCGCCGCTCACCGCGCGCGACAAGGGCGCCGCGGACCTGCGCAATGCGTTGGACGCTGTGGCTTCCGAGCCGGCGAGAGCCGCCCGCTGACGGGCGCCGCGCCGCGGCTCAAGTCATTCTGTCACAGCCTGGACGGGGAGGGCCATCCGAGGCTGTGGCGCCTGATCTATAGGCGTTGCTGAAATTTATAAATGCTGAATTAAAAGGATTTATATGCGGATAGTGCGGCTCCGGCGACAAGCGCCGCGGGTGGGAGCGCCCGAAAGTGCGGCGCCGCATAAACTGCCCGATAGCGTGCTCGATACCATTCTATAGATTATTTTGACCCACCCTATTGGATATTGTCATTACGAGGCGGAACGGAAATGGTTGCGGCTCGCCGGACGAGGGCGTTTTGGATGTTTTGGCGCTGGGAGGCGCCGGGGGTCTGGGGCTTTCGTTTCGCGCGGCGGTTTCGAGAAAAATTCGTCTCCGAGCAAAGAAGAAGAACGCCGTCGGCGGGTCCTTTTTAAGGGGTCGTCAGGCGGTGAGAACGGGAGGTCGGGAGAGCGGCGCGCCGAGGGCGAGGCCGTGGCAACGACAATCAACCGTTGGAGACGAAGGCGCGTGCCGAGCAGGGAGGCGGGACGCGGCGAGATCGCTTCGAGAATCCCTGGGAGCACTTAGGAGGAATTGAGATGAGCGTAACGACAGAGACATCGGCCGGCGCAGCCGCCGGCTCAGATGCCATCGTGGACCTGAAGGGCATGTGGATCGGCGTGGCCGTCCTCAATGTTTTCTACCTCTTCATCCGCATCTATGAGCAGATCTTCGGCTGGCGCGCGGGCCTCGACTCGTTCGCTCCCGAGTTCCAGACCTATTGGCTGACGATGCTGTGGACGGAAATTCCGCTGGAGCTCGTGGCCGGTCTGGGCCTCGCCGGCTATCTGTGGAAGACCCGCGACCGCAATGTCGACGCGGTTTCTCCGCGTGAGGAGCTTCGCCGTCACGTCGTGCTGCTGCAGTGGCTGACGGTCTACTCGGTGGCCATCTACTGGGGCGCCAGCTTCTTCACGGAGCAGGACGGCACCTGGCATATGACCGTGATTCGCGACACGGACTTCACGCCGTCGCACATCATCGAGTTCTATCTCAGCTACCCGATCTACTCGATCTTCGGCGTCGGCTCGTTCTTCTACGCCAAGACCCGCATTCCGTTCTTCGCGCACGGCTATTCGCTGGCGTTCCTGATCGTGGCCATCGGCCCGTTCATGATCATCCCGAACGTCGGCCTGAACGAGTGGGGCCACACCTTCTGGTTCATGGAAGAGCTGTTCGTCGCTCCGCTGCATTGGGGCTTCGTGTTCTTCGGCTGGATGGCGCTGGGCGTGTTCGGTGTCGTCCTTCAGATCCTGGCCGGCGTGAAGCGCCTGCTGGGCAAGGACGGCGTTGCGGCGCTGATCGGCTGATCGAAGCCTGACACTCGGCCGCCCGCTCTGCGGACGGCCGCCTCCGGCGAATGAAATTTCCGAATGCTCTCGGAACGAAGGCTTCGTTCGGACGGCCGCGCTGCGGCGGTTCGGACGGGGTCTCGGGGAGCGGGGGGAGAGGGCGGGCGCCGGGGACGCAAGCTTTAAGGACAATCCGGCGCGAGAGAGCCGGAGGCAGGTCTCGAGACGCCGGCGCGAAGACGCCGGGCGGACAGACACCAAGGAGAAGAGTGATGTCTACATCGAAGAGCGGGGGGGCTATCGGGCCTTTCCATTCTGTCGCGGAAGCGGCGGGATGCGTTAAGACCTCCGATTGGCTGATTCTGACGCTGCTGTTTCTGGCAGTGCTGGGCGGCTATCATATTCACTTCATGCTGACGGCCGGCGACTGGGACTTCTGGGTCGACTGGAAAGACCGTCGTATGTGGCCGACGGTCATCCCGATCCTGGGCGTGACCTTCGCGGCTGCGGCTCAGGCGTTCCTTTGGGAGAACTTCCGTCTCCCGTTCGGCGCGACCTTCGCGGTTCTGGGTCTGCTCATCGGCGAGTGGATCAACCGTTA
>NZ_JBQUZK010000009.1:0-46247 GCF_056313885.1 Methylosinus sp. DMC45 | reverse complement strand
TTGCTCACCCCACGCCCGCGGGCGTATCAACCGCCGGGACTCAACTCGCCGCTGGATGAAACTTCGGGGGCACGTCATCGGACGACCATGAGATCGCTCTCGCCAAAGGATTGCTTCGAGGAGCATAACAATTTCGACCGGCTCGCCGCGACGACTCGAACTCGCCGCGTCAGTCACGACGAGGAGTTCGGAGAGATGCAGATTGACATGCGCCGATAGAAGCGGCTGCAACGGCGTCAGGCCCGCGCGAGACGCGTTTCTTCCCCTCCCGGCGCGGTGGTTCCAGTGATGCGGATCAAAGCGCTGATGCCGACAGCGACCGCGCCGACGAGCGAAAAGATCATCTGCCATATCGCGGACGGCATGGCCATCTGGGCAATTCCGTGCGTGGCGTAATAGCCGGCGACCGTCGCGGGGGCAGCGTAGATGAGCACGATGGCGAGCCGGAGCCATGTCCAGGGAACGAAGGCGAGCGCCAATTGCCCGACGCCGAATGTCACGCCTGCGGCGATGACGCCGACGACGGCGCCGCCGAGCCAGCCGGCGCCCGTGTGAAAAGCCCAGGCTCCGACAGTCAGGCCGGCATAGAAAGGGAGCGCGAAGACGGCGAGCGTGAACAGCAGCCAGCAGAAGAAGCCGATGCCGGCGATGACGAGCAGCGGTCCGAAGATGATCATGGCGGTGGTCTCCGTGAGACAAAGGTCTGACGAGCGCGCCTTCCACCACCACCACGGCGCAGCAGCGAGTCTAGCCGGAAAGATGAGACAGGGCGAGCGAAAATCCCCGTAGGATTTTCGCCGCTCGTGGTGGCGGATTCCTTCATGATTGGAAGGGATCGAATTCGTAAACAATTGCGGCGGAATCGCCGTCGTATTCGGTCGACGGCATGATGCCGTAGTCTCCCGCGCCGTCATGGAAGACGACGACGCAGATCATGAGGGTGTTGGCGAGGTCCCAACCGCGAGCGTGGGCGAATGTGAGGTTTCGAGACATCGATCGGCTCCTGTTCTGAGGCGGGGGCCATTCCCGCGCGACAGGCGCCCGATGTGTCCGGCCGATGGCCGCGATCACCGCGCAGGTGAAACCGAAGCGGCGGCACGCTCGCGTAGCCGACCCCTCGTGGGTTGATGGCGTCAGGCCATCGGTCGGATAGAGGATCAGCGCCGATCAGAGCGGGATGGCGCTCGCCGACAGGAGTCGATTGCTTCGAAATCATGGAGCCCGGTCAGGGACTGCTCGAACCTCGTCTATCGTCGGCGGACCACGTGCATCTGCAGAGCGAACGGCTCAGGAGTCGGCGTGGCGGAGTTCACGGGAAGATCTCCATCTCGTGAGGAAGGCGCTCGCCATCGCGGCGCTGGCGATAGAGAGGCAGCCCGGGCACAGTCCGCCTTGGATTTGAGAAACATGAAGGCATTGCTCGATGAGATCATCGAGGACGATGTGGAATTGGCGCATGACGCGCGCGCGGCGAATGTCGCCGTGACCGCGCGCCCGACTGAAATAAGGCTTTACGGAAAGGCGGCGACACGCTTTTGCGTTTCGGCTCATTTCCGGCTCTCATGGTCGGCGGCGCTCACGCGCCGCCTGCGCCGAAGCGCCAAACCGGAATACCGAGCTTGCGCGCCTTGTCGGCGAGGTTTTCCTGGATGCCGGTTCCGGGAAAGGTGATGACGCCGATTGGCAGGACCTCCAGCATCGCGTCGTTGCGCTTGAAGGGCGCCGCCTTCGCGTGCTTGGTCCAGTCGGGCTTGAAGGCGATCTGCGGAACCTTGCGGTGATCGGCCCAGCGGGCGGCGATCCGTTCGGCGCCTTTCGGACTGCCGCCATGCAGCAGCACCATGTCGGGATGCTTGGCGTGAACCTGGTCGAGCTTGGCCCAGATCAGGCGATGGTCGTTGAAGTCGAGGCCTCCAGTGACGGCGATCTTCGGACCGGGGGGCAACAGCACCTCGTTTTCGGAGCGCTTCTTCGCTGCCAGGAAGTCCCGGCTGTCGATCATCGCCGAAGTGAGATTGCGATGATTGACCATCGATCCGCGGCGCGGTCGCCAGGACGATCCGGTGTGGCGCTCGTAATGCTCGGCGGCCTGATCGCGCATCAGCTCGAAAGCGTCCCGGCGCTCGAGGAGAGTCTGCCCTTCCGCGGTGAGACGCTCCAGCTCGACGGATTTCACCTCGCCGCCGTCCTGCTCGCGCTGCGAGCGGCGTTGCGCCTGCTCATTATCGTCGAGTTCGCGCTCGATCCGCTCCACGGCGCGGTGAAAGAGATTGACGGTCGACCAGAGCAGGTCGCCGAGATCCGGCTCGAGGCGGGTATCCTGCAATGCCGCGATCAGCGCGTCGAAGATGTCGGCGACGGCGCCCGAGACGATACGCCCTTCCGGCAGAGGCCTCGGATCGGGTTCGTCCTGAAAGGGGCGATAGCCGTAGAGCTGGAGTTCCTGGAGGATATGGTCGGTCGGGGATGACGCGTGTGGCGGCTCGTGGCGGTCATCGTCGCGATCGGTGATCATGGCGCTTCCTTTCGTCGGATCGACCGCGCCCATCGCGGCCTTCATGGCGACGAAAGCGGCGGGCGGAGCGGACCTGCACCCGCAGCGAAGCGAAGGGCCGCAGCGTAGCGGAGGACGGCGCAGGCCGGCTATTTTGTTTCGCGATGGAACGCGGCCGCAGGCCGCGCCGGAAAATAGCCGGCCGCAGCCGTTGCCGATCCGAGCCGCCTGCCGATCGATCGCCCTCTGAAGAAGGCCGTGGGGGCGGACCTCTCCGACAAGTCGGGAAGCGTCATCATTCACCGTGACGTGAATCCGCCGGCAGCGAGCGTGAGCCGTTCAGCCCGAGCCTATGCCGCCAGCTCCATGAAGCGCGCGACGTCCTGCGGGACGATCTGCACGCGTACGGCCGCCCGGAGCGCATCGAGTCCGAGCAGCCGCAGATCTTCGTTGAAGTCGCCAAGCGCCGGAGAAAGCATGATCGCCTCGATCCCCAGCTGCTGCGCCCGGTCGATCAACGCCATCACCGCGCCGTCACCGGCCGGATCGTCGTCTCGCGCGATGTAGAGCCGGCGCAATGTGTCGGAGAGGAGGATGGCGGAGAGATGCGCCGCGGACAGAGCCGCGGCCATCGGCATGGTCGGAAGCGCCGATCGCAGCGACAGAACGGTTTCGAGGCCTTCGCCCGCCGCCAGGACCTCGCCCGCCACGCCGAAGCGGACCGCATGGCCATTGAGATCGCCCATCGCCCGTCTCGGCGTTTCGATCGGCGCCTTTCCAAGCGTCGTCTCCGAGAAGCCGCGAGGATCGAGCCATGTGCGATGCACGCCGGTCAGGCGCCCGTCGAGGTCCGTGACGGCGGCGATCATGGCCGGCCAGATTTCGGTCGGGGAGTGCTCGTCTGGCCGATGATAGCAGTGCGGATGAAAGCGAAGCGATGCGGTTTCGTGCAAAGACGTAATGCCGCGATTGCGCAGATACGCTTCTGCGAGAGTCCCGGAAATCGGCTGCGACATGGCGAAGAGCCGCCTCGCCGACTCCCGCGAGTTGGCAGGTGTTGAAGGTGATTTCGTCCTCTTCTTCATCGGCACCCACTCCCGACTCGGCAGTCTCAGGAACGAGCGCGCCTCGGCCACAGTTTCCTTGAAATCGGCGAAGCCGCAACTCTCTCGGATGACGTCGAGCAGATCGCCGTGCTCGCCGGTCGCGGCGTCGATCCATTTGCCTGCGGCGCCCTTGTCGCTTTTCGCCCCGATCAGCCGGACGAACATGGAGCGGCCCGGCGTGTTGCGAACATCGCCCACCAGCCAATAGCGGCCTTCGCGATGTCCATTGTGAAGATAATGACGGCACACCGCCTCGGCCTGCCGGCCGAGACGCTGCGCAAGATCGGAGGCGTCGGGACGAGGCATGTCACGCCGCCTCCTTGTCGCTGACGCGCTGGAGCGGATAGCGCTCCATCAATTTCGCCAGCACGGCCGGGCCGCTCGCGTCGACCGGCACGAACATGCGCAGCTTCCAGGAGATGATTTCGTGGAACAGCCCATAGGCGGAGAGACGTTCGCGCATGGCGTCGGTGAATCCCGACAGCTCGATGCGGTGCGCGCCCATGACGCGGACGCGACGAAGTTGGAGATCCTCGGCAAGGTGGAGGATGGTGCGGCCATCCGTCAGGGCGGTGAATGCGTCCTCTGCGGACAAATCGACTGCGCCGCTCGCGAGAGCTTCCGCGACCCAGCCGGGCGTGACTCGGCGTCCAATGATGCGCTCGCCGTCATCGGTCTGAAGGCGATAGACCCTTGTCGAATCCTTCGGCAGCCTTTTCCAGATCGGCAGCAGCAGGCCGGTGACGATGTGGATCGTGCTGTCGGAAAATTCCGGGACGGCGGCGACCTCGGCGCTCCATGCGGCGGCGAATGCGTCCCGGTCGGCCTCGGCCCAGTGGCTTTCCTCCATCATCTTCAGAGGCGCATAATGCTGCTCTATCGGCCGGACGAGGCGTACGCGCCGCTCGATCTCGCCATCGTCGAGCATCAGCGACGGCACCGGCAGTTGGACCGCCGCTCGGCCGGAGCGCTCGTTGACGAGCGGCACAGCGCGCCGATCGGCGAGAAGACCGAACGCCCGATCGAGCGTCAGGGGATGATTGCGCTCGCGCTGCGTGATCGTCAGCAGGCGCGTCTCCGCGCCTGTGCCGGGATGGACGTAAATGGTCCGACGATCGCTGACGAGGAAACTCTCGGCGCGTAGCGTCTCGAGTCCGACGTCATAGACGCCGGCGGCGATGGCGCCTTCGACCTTGGCGTTCAGCAATTGCTCGAATGCGGTGAACAGAACGCCCTGGAGCTCGATGGTCAGCGCCAGCAATCGATTGAGGAAGGTCGTGATCGGCGGCAGGTCGTCCTTGATCCCGTTCGAATCCGTCAGCGCCAGTCCGCTCGCCTCTTCGAAGGTCTGCAAGGAACAGCCCTCGATCTTGCCCCGGACGAGCAGCAGATAGAGCTGGCGCAACGCGTCGCACGCGTAATGGCTCTCCAGATTGTCCTCGGGACGGAACAGGCCCTGGCCGCCCGTCTGACGCTGGCCGCGCGTGATCGCGCCGAGCGTGTCGAGCCGGCGCGCGATGGTCGAGAGAAAGCGCTTCTCCGCCTTCACATCGGTCGCGATCGGCCGAAACAGCGGCGGCTGCGCCTGATTGGTGCGATTGGTGCGCCCGAGGCCCTGGATGGCGGTGTCGGCCTTCCACCCCGGCTCGAGCAGATAGTGGACGCGGAGCCGACGATTCCGGGCGGAGAACTCGGCATGATAGCTTCGCCCGGTGCCGCCGGCGTCGGAAAAGACGAGGATGCGCTTCTGATCGTCCATGAAGGCGGCGGTCTCGGCGAGATTGGCCGAGCCGGCGCGGCTCTCGACAGCGAGGCGGTCGCCCTTGCGCACGATTCTCCGCGAGCGCCCGGTCACTTCGGCGACCATATCGGTCCCGAAGCGCTGGACGATCTGGTCGAGCGCGCCGGGAACCGGCGATAAGGAAGCGAGCTTTTCGATCAGGGCAGTGCGGCGGGCGACCGCCTCGCGGCTCTCGACCGGCTGGCCGTCGCGAAACACGGGTCGCGACGACAGATTGCCTTCGCTGTCGGTGAAAGGCTCGTAGAGCTGCACCGGGAAGGAGTGGGCGAGATAGTCGAGAACATATTCGCGCGGCGTGATGTCGACCTGGACGTCGTTCCATTCCTCCGTCGGAATCTCCGAGAGGCGTCGCTCCATCAAAGCTTCGCCGGTCGAGACGATCTGGACGACGGCGGCATGGCCTTCTTCCAGATCGCGCTCGATCGAGCGGATCAGCGTCGGCGTCTTCATGCTGGTCAGCAGATGGCCGAAGAAGCGCTGCTTGGCGGACTCGAACGCCGATCGCGCGGCGGCTTTGGCCTGGCGGTTGAGCGTGCCGGTCGCGCCGGTGATGTTTGCCGCCTGCATGGCGGCGTCGAGATTATTGTGGATGACGGCGAAGGCTTCGGCGTAGGAATCGTAGATGCGGGTCTGCTCCGGCGTCAGCCGATGCTCGACCAGCTCATATTCGACCCCCTCATAGCTGAGCGAGCGCGCCGTATAGAGGCCGAGCGCGCGAAGGTCGCGGGCGAGCACTTCCATCGCTGCGACGCCGCCGGCTTCGATCGCCTCCACGAATTCGGCGCGGGTCGCGAACGGAAAATCCTCGCCGCCCCAGAGGCCGAGACGTTGGGCGTAGGCGAGATTATGGACCGTGGTGGCGCCCGTCGCCGAGACATAGACGATGCGGGCGTTCGGCAAAGCGTGCTGGAGGCGAAGTCCTGCGCGGCCCTGCTGTGAGGCGGCCTGGTCGCCGCGCTCGCCCTTGCTGCCGGCGGCGTTCTGCATGGCGTGGCTCTCGTCGAAGATGATCGCCCCGTCGAAATCGGGACCCAACCATTCGACGATCTGCCGCACGCGGGAAGCCTTCTCGCCGCGCTCGTCGGACCGCAGCGTAGCGTAGGTCAAAAATAGGATGCCTTCTTGCAGCGAGACCGGCTTGCCCTGGGGGAAGCGCGAGAGCGGTGTGACGAGCAGGCGCTCCATGCCGAGCGCCGACCAGTCGCGCTGCGCATCCTCGAGCAGCTTGTCGGATTTGGAGATCCACAGCGCCCTGCGGCGGCCCTGCATCCAATTGTCGAGAATGATGCCGGCCGACTGGCGGCCCTTGCCGGCGCCGGTCCCATCGCCCAGCATGAAGCCGCGGCGGAAGCGAACGGCGTTCTCGGCGTCGTCCCGCGCCGCCGCGACGACGTCGAAGGTCTCGTCGACCGTCCACGAGCCGGCGAGAAACGCGGAATGAGCTTCGCCGGCGTAGATCACCGTTTCGAGCTGGGCGTCGGAGAGCAGGCCGTCCGAGAGGATGTTCGTCGGCAGCCGTGGCCGATAGCTCGGCTTCGGCGGCGCGACCGAGGCCATGGCGGCGGATTGCACCAGCTTGGTGGGATGCGCCTGAGAGTCGGGAATACGGATCGACTGCAATCCGTATTCTTCATAGATCGCATCCGTCAGGCGAGCGCCTTCCGGCGGCGTCCAGTCGACGGTCTCATAAGCGAGCGCGGCGCCATCGGGCGCGCGGTCGAGCGTCTCTCGGCGAACCGGAGCGTTTCGAACGGAAACGGCCGGCGCCGTGCGCGGCCGCGGACCGCAGGCCGGCGCCGGCAAGGCGACCGGCAGGCGCGGCGGCGCCAACTCGCCGATCCAGGCAAGGAGCGTCGCGACATCAGGCGCCACGCCGGGTGATGCCGGAGAGCCGGTCGGATCGTCCGCCGGCAGCTTGTCGATGATCGTCAGCCGCGTCTCGACCGATGTGCCGTGCTTGGCGTAGACGGCGCCATCTATCACGGCGGAAAAGACGACGCGGCCACGCTGCTGCAGTCGCACGAAGGCGTCTCGCCAAACGGGAGCGTCGGGCGCGAAGCTCGCGCCCGTGATCGCGACGAGGCGGCCGCCATCGGCCAGTCGCGCCAGCGCGGAAGCGAGGTGACGATGGGCCGCGTCCGCCACGCGGCCGGAGACATTCGCCATGGCCGAGAACGGCGGATTCATCAGCACGACGGAAGGAGTGATCGCCGGATCGAGATGATCGTCGATCTGCGCCGAATCGAAGCGGGTGACCGGGACGGAGGGAAAAAGAAGGGAGAGAAGCTCCGCGCGGGTCTCGGCGAGCTCGTTGAGAATGAGGTATGCGCCACCCGTCTCGGCGAGAACGGCGAGCAGTCCGGTGCCGGCCGACGGTTCGAGAACGCGGTCGGCGGGCGAAATCGCCGCTGCGGCAAGAACCGCGAGGCCGAGCGGGATCGGCGTCGAGAATTGCTGGAAGGTCTCGCTTTCCTCCGATCTGCGCGTATGCGTCGGCAAGAGGTTTGCGATTTTCGACAGCATCGGAAGAGTGGCGGTCGGAGAATCGGCTTTGCGGAAAAGCGCCTTTCCGTATTTGCGCAGGAAAAGGACTGTCGCCGCCTCGCAGGCGTCATAGCCCATCTTCCAGTCCCAGGCGCCGGAGACGTCCGACGCGCCAAAGGCGGATTCCATCGCCGAGCGAACAATGGCGGCGTCGACGTGTCGGCCATGTTCGAGATGGGGAAGCAGGCGGCGAGCCGCGTCGGCGATCGCGGAGCCAGTAGAAGAGTGGCGGGCGAGAATCGGCGCAGCCGCGTCGGCGGCCGCGGGGGTAGACTTCTTGAACATGGGAGAGGTCTCGGGAGAGCGGGAGCGGACGAGCCAGCTGGCGCTCTCTCTCGGACCCGCCGGCTCGCATCCCTCCCGGCCGGACTTTTCCTCTCACCGTGTTTCCGACGACTCGCGTGAGAGCACGGTCATTCCGAATCGCGTGACGGCGAATTCACAGGCGCTTGATGATGGAGCTCTCGATCGCCGGCATGAAAAATGGCGGAGCGCTCTGCAACGCTCCGCCGATAGATCATTCAGCCGCAATCGGAATCGGTGCTCTCGTTCGCTTTATCGCCCGAGAGAAACTCAGGCAGCTCTTCGGATTCGTCGGCTGTTTCGCCCGCTTCGAGATCAGCTTGTTCGACGTCGTCGAGCCGCAAAGGCTCCGGCAGCCAGCCGGAGTCGGCGAGCAGCCGTTCGGCTTCGACCGCCATCTCGCCCTTTTTCAGATGCTCGATGAGCTGGACCGCCCGTTCGCCTTTGGCCTCGCGGACGGCGTCCAGGATTCGTCGCTTCGGCACGCGACCGAGATAATTGTCGACGGTCGGCTTCCAACCGGCGTCGACCATGTTCAAGCCGACCGCCCGAGCGAGCCGGTCGGCATTCTTCAAGCGCTGCAGTACCGAATGTGCCGTGACCGCGCCGCCGCCATAGCGGTCCGCCTTCTCATGGAGGGCATTGACGCCATGGCTGACGCAATGCGCGAGCAGCGCGAGGCGATGCGTGTCGTCGAGGCCGACGAGCCAATCCCAGAGCTCCTGATCGTCTCTGGGGATGCTCGATTTCCACGCGTCCTGCCGCTTCGCGATCGCCTGTGAGCTGGCGCTGTTTTTCAGATCCGTGGGTTGGATCGGAAAGGAGATCTGCCGCAAGGAAATTTCCAAGCCGGCGGCTGAAGTCGCCGCGCAAGGGAACGTGTCGGCGACGAGCTTATGCAGCAGGACCGTCATGGCGACATTCGGATTATTCGCGACGGCGTTCTGCAGCGCCAATGTTCTGTGCGCCGTCAGCTCGATCATCAGCCGCTCGGGCAATGGCGCGAGCGCGTCGGTTTCATCTTCCTCCGAGTCGACCGGGCGCCCTCCGATGGTGATGACGGGCTGCTGTGTGGTCGGAGCAATCGCTGGTGAGAATTCGCCTGTGCCCGCATCCTCGTTCGCGTTCTCCTCATGAGCGGGCGGCTCGTCCTCGGGCCGCATATAGCCGCGATCGACAGAGAGAAAACCTTCGGCGTCGATGCTGACGAATGCTCCGGCGCGAGCGACATCGGACGGGTCGAAGCTCCGAGGACGATTTTGCAGCTCGGCGAGCGCCGTTTCGATCTCGCCCAGGCGCCGGTCCACATCTTCCGGCAGTTCGTCGACTTTTTCATATTCGGTCTCCAGGCTCTCATGTTCGGCCTCGAGTGAATCGATCGTCGTCTGTTCGTCGTCGGACAACCCGGTGGGCGCGCCGACGAGTTCTCTCAGCCCGTTCGTATGTCCGAACGGAAACGAGACCGCGACCTCGACCCATTTCCAGCCCTCGGCAGCGACCGCGTCGGCCGCCGCCTTCAATTTCTCGATAACGAGGCTGTCGAGCAAGGCGACATTTTCCAGCCAGCCGCCGTCGTCGTGCTGGAACAGGTCGCGCATGACGATTCCGCCCGCCGATTCATAAGCGTCGAGGCCGACGAAGACGGCTCTCCGATCGGCGGCGCGCACGGCTTTTTCCGTCAGCATGCGCCGGATCTGGTATGGTTCTTTCGACCAGGATTTTTCCAACGCCGCCCAGACCTGCTCCTGCCGAGCATGGTCCGACGAAACGGTGAAGGCCATCAACACTTCCAGCGACATTCCGTCTTCGGCATAGATGTCGAGGAGCTTCTCCGACACGGTGGTCAGCCGCAGGCGCTGCTTCACGACATTGACGCCGATGAAGAAGGCCGCAGCGATGTCCTCCTCGGATTTGCCCTTGGCCCGCATCGCCTGAAAGGCGCGGAATTGGTCGAGCGGATGGAGCGGCGCGCGCTGGATGTTCTCGGCGAGCGAGTCGTCTTCCGCGAGGATGTCGCTCGCCGGATCTCGGACGACGCAGGGGATCGGCGCCGTTTTGGCGAGCCGCTTCTGTTTGACCAGAAGCTCGAGCGCCCGATAGCGGCGGCCGCCCGCGGGAATCTCGAACATGCCGGTCTCGGCGCCATCGGCGTCGAGCACGGGACGCACGTTCAGGCTCTGAAGCAGGGTGCGGCGCGCGATGTCCTCTGCGAGCTCCTCGATCGAGACTCCGGCCTTCACCCGCCGGATATTCGCCTGGGAGAGGACGAGCTTGTTGAAAGGAATGTCGCGCGAGGACGACAAAGTGATTTTCTGAACAGCAGTAGCCATGGGGATGAGCTCCACGACGGGCGGCCGAAAGCCTCTCTCTCGGCCCGCAGCTCGTCACGGAGCGCGGCGCCGCCCTCTGACTCTGAGGACGACGCCGCGGGAACGAGGATCAGCAGATGCGGAAATGCACGAAGCCGGAGATGTAGATTTCCGCATCTACGGCTTTCCGGAATTCAGGCTGCGCGATCGAGAAGCTTCTTGGCGCGCGCCTCCAAATCGAGACGCGCGTCCTGATGTGTCTTGTTGCGCGCGACGGCGGTGATGCCCTGCACGAAATCGAAAATGCTCTCGGGCTTTCGGCCTTCCTCGGCCAACACGGTCTCGATGATCTTCGCCGTCTCCTTCTTGGAAAAGCCGCGCCGTCGCAGGAACTCGTCTCGGTCCTCGTCGGTGCGGGCGACGATTTTCTCCCGCGCCGCCTTGATGCCGTTCACGAATGGCATGGGCGAGGAAACGGCGAAGCGTGTCAGCGCCGGGGCCGCCTCATGCGCGAAGCGAGAGGCGGCGTATTTCGAGTGGCGGATGGTGATTTCCTCGAAATCTTCGACGCCCCACAGATTCCTATTTTGACATACCGCGCGGAGATAGAAGCTCGCCATGCCGAGCGTCTTTGCGCCGACCTCGGAATTCCAGCAGTAGAAGCCTCGGAAGTAAAGATCGGGCGAGCCGTCCGGCAGCCGACCGGCCTCGATCGGATTGAGATCATCGACCAGGAACAGGAAGACATCCCGGTCCGAGGCATAGAGGGTCGTGGTGTCCTGGGTGATATCGACGCGCGGATGGTAGATACCTGTCGACCAGTCGAGCACGCCCGGCACCTTCCAGCGCGTGTCGCCCGTCCCGTTTCCCGCGATGCGCTGCACGGCCTCGACGAGTTCATGGTCGTAGATGCGGCCGTAGTCCGGGCCGGTGACGGCTCGCAGCTCAACGCGGCCATCTTCGATCTCAAGCGTCTTGACCTGCTCGGCGCGATTCGAGGTCAAGCCGTATTGGAGGTTGATGCCGGCGAGCGGTGCCGGGAGCTGACGGAGGTAGGCGGCCGGCGCGCCAACCAGGCTCGCGAGCTGACCAAAGCTCCAATGCGTCGGCGCGACCGGCGCGTCGGAGCCGGGCAGCATCAGCGTCAGGCGTTCGGCGTCCTCACGGTTCGCCTCCACCCGGATCCCTGCGCTCTCAACGGTCCGGGTCCGGCTGCGCTCGGTCCGTCCGCGCACAGTCGCGTAGAGGTCCGAAAGGGACAGGAAGCGCTCGTCCGGCGGCCGCGAGAACCACTCGGAGGACACGCGACTGACGCGCTGGCCGCGAAGCACATCCACCTTGTAGCCACCGGCGCGGTCAAGAGCGGCGCTCGGAGTTTCCACCTGGGTCATGGGTCATCTCCATGACGGGCGTCGGAGGCCTCTCCTCCAGTGCTTAACCCGTCATGGTGAAGCCCTTCCGCACTCTCCCTCTTTAATGGGGTTTCGGGCCGCGGATTATCGAACGTTCTTGTCGGCCGGGTGGCGCGAGTCACCTGGTTCAGGGCGAAGCCAGTTCTGGGCACGCCGACGGAATGGCCGGTATTCTCGTCAGTTACGACGCTTCTGGGCTCTCCACGCAGGCTTGCCCAAGCCATGCCATGCCCTAGTCAGCACCTCCCCAAATAAATGGTGCATGCCTCACCAGTTTGGCATAAAAAGGGTGCATTATTCATTCCGGGATGGATTTCGCTGTGTCCTCCGTCGCCCTCAGGAAATCAGTCCGCACCTCGGTGATCCTGCCCGAGGAAGCTCATACCCGCATCCAAGCGCTCGCTGAGGCCAACAATGTGTCGGCCGCGTGGGTAATCCGCGCCGCAATTCTACGCTTTCTCGAAGAGCACGGCGATCAAACCCAGCTCCCGCTAAAACTGCCGAGGAAGGCGACGGGGCGATGAACGATCAAACCGTGAGGAAGAAGATCGCCCGGCTGCGGAGCGGCGGCAAACCTCGGGTGCTCGACCTGTTTGCCGGATGCGGCGGCCTCTCGTTGGGCTTTCAAGCCGCAGGATTTTCGCTGCGCGCAGCCGTTGAATCCGACGCGGACGCGGCGCGTTCGCATGGCCTGAACTTTCACATCGGCGATCCGAAACACAGCAGTGCGCGTGATATCATCGAAACTAGGCCCGAAGACCTCGCTGCTGAACTGGACTTAGGGACGGTTGCCGACTCGATCGACGTGATCATTGGTGGGCCGCCGTGCCAGGCGTTCGCGCGCGTGGGACGTCCGAAGCTACGCGAGATTGACGCGCATCCGCAGGCGTTCCGCCACGATCCACGCGCTCGCCTCTATCAGGAATACCTGCGCTACGTGACGGCCTTTCATCCGATCGCGGTACTCGTCGAGAATGTTCCGGACGTTTTGAACCACGGGGGTCAAAATATTGCGGAAGAAATCTGCGAGGTTCTGGAAGAGAAGGGCTATGTCTGCGGTTACACACTGCTGAACGCCGCTTTCTACGGCGTCCCGCAGATGCGCGAGCGCATGTTCCTTATTGCGTACAGGCGCGAGCTGGCACAGCGAGTCGCATTCCCTGTCCCGAGTCACTGGCTTGTGCTGCCGCCTGGCTATGAAGGATCGCGTGCGGTTGCGCTAAAGGTGCTGAACGGGCTGTTGGACGGTGCACACGATTATATCGATCCACCGGCTGCAGACTTGCGGTTGCCGCGGGCGGTGACTGCCGAAGACGCGATCGGCGATCTGCCACCTATTTATGCCCGCCAGCAGCTTGCTTCGGGCGATCTGCGACGCGGCGCCCGGCGTTTTGATCAATCGCTGCATTACGATCGGCGTCGCAAAGTTTCGGCGTATGCACAATTAATGCGCGCTTGGCCCGGCTTCGAAGCGCCCGACGGACTGAAGGATCATGTGATCCGTTATCTGCCGCGCGATTACGAGCTGTTTGCACGCCTGAATCCCGGTGACCAGTATCCGCAGGCGCATCAGCACGCGTTGGAGATGTTGGCCGAGCAGGTTAAGGCGCTGCGCCGGCAAGGAAAGACCGTTCGCGAAGGCTCGGCTGAATATGCCCGCCTGAAAGAGGCGATTGTACCGCCATACGATGCAGGAAAGTTTCCGAACAAGTGGCGAAAGATGTGGCGTGATCAGCCAGCGCGCACGCTGATGGCCCACCTTGGCAAGGACAGCTATAGTCACATTCATTACGACAGCGAGCAGGCGCGCACGATTTCCGTACGCGAGGCCGCGCGGCTTCAATCCTTCCCAGACGGCTTTGTCTTCTGCGGGACGATGAACCCTGCGTTCCGTCAGATTGGCAACGCCGTACCGCCGCTCATGGCAAAAGCACTCGCCGGGACGATCGCGCGCGCTCTCGGTATAACCGAAGAGGAAGAGCTGAATGAGCCTGTCCGGACGGCGGCAGCAGTTTGAGGCCGGCTCGAAAGCCGATCCGCTCGTTTCGCGCCGCACGAAATTTCACCGGCTGTTTGGTGTTTCGAACAGCGCGAAGGTCATTGGCAGGGGTCTTCAGCTCGGAGTCGTGAATCTGGACAATGTAGCCGCCGACGTCGACGGCTTTGCTTTCGCCTGCACGATGGTGTTTCCGCCCGCCGATGAGGTCTATTTTACGGCCTATGTACGGTCTGGCACGCCGGCGATGATTGCTCGGCTGACAGACATGAAACGCCTTGGAGCAACCGCCCCGGCCGTTCCGGCGCCGCCTGCCGATGAGGACGTGGCGGAAGAGGCGGGCGCCGGCCGAATCGGGTATGCCGCACGCAACAACAATGTCGTCGTTGTGCTGGCTTCCGACGGCGGATTCCATTTGCGTAATCAGGGCTTCTGGGACGAACTTCCAGAGGACCTGACGCCGTTTGGCGAGTCGATCCCTGTCGATAAAATCAATATCGCGCTCTACCCGCCGGCGGCCTCCGCCCGCCGCAGTCTGCTGGCGCGTGAGTTCGTCGGCTATCTTGGCAATCTGATTGGACGTGAGAAAGTCCACGAGCTGCGAGTCTGGGATGAAGCCGGAGCAGTGCGTCCGGAAATGCAGCGTATGCCGGCGACCATCCCGATTGCCGAGATCGAAACGGCGGTCGCGGGACTCGGCGGGCACTATCCGGGCGGCGAGGTCCGCCGCTTCCATGCGGCACTGAATTTCCTGCTGCATAAGCATTTCGTTATTCTCGCAGGTCTTTCGGGGACCGGGAAGACGCAGCTCGCCCTGAAATACGCGCGCGCGGTTCACGGGCTGGGGTTGCACGCTCAAGACCCTTTTCTGTTTGTCTGTCCGGTGCGGCCGGAGTGGACCGACCCGACCGGGCTGACGGGTTATTACGATGTATTGTCAAACCGGTACATGGTCCCGCCCTTTCTCGAAGCAGTGTTGCTCGCAACCGCGCACCGGCACTCGCCGGTCTTCGTAGTGCTCGATGAAATGAATCTGGCGCGGGTGGAATATTATTTTTCGGATGTCCTGTCGGCGATTGAGACGGAAGAAGCGCTTCAGCTCCATGCTCATGGCGTTCCGCTGGAGGGCTCCAACGGAACGACCGTGCCGGCGGCATTGCCGCTGCCGCCAAATCTCTACATTGTCGGCACGATCAACATCGACGAGACGACGAACCCTGTGAGCGACAAGGTTCTCGACCGCGCGGTTGTCATCGACATGTCGGCGATTGATTTGCTTGGTTTTCTTACCAGTCTTGAAGAGCGCGAACCAGCATTGAGGGACGCGCGCGCAGCTTGCGAACGTCATCTCGTCGCCGTACAGGAAGTCATGGCTGCACACGGGCTCGGCTTTGGTTATCGCGTCGCCGAAGAGGCCGTGCGGTATCACTCCTTCAGTGCCGTACATCTGGCAGCGCCCCCGGCGGGCGTCACTGACGAACTCATGGTTCAGAAGGTGCTGGTGAAGCTGCGCGGCGGCGAGCGCCAACGTCCGCTGCTGACTGGCCTCGCCAGGGCCCTCGATGGCCTGCCGCGCTCGCAGACCTTCATCGCAAAGCTGACAGCTGACCTCGATGAATTCGGGTCCTTTCAGGCCAGCAGGTAAGGTCAGCCCATGTCTGCTCTGCTCCTGCGCAGCGAGACTACGGGCGCCACATGGCGGCTATGGCCGGACCCCGAGCCGGTCGCAGCCGGGTCGGTGCAGGAAGCTGGCAGCTATCTGTTCGAGCTTCATGGCGGCGTAGACGCGGCAAATGCCGAGCTGCTGATTGACGAGATCCCTCTCGAAGCCCTTCGCGCCCGCGCGCCTGACACCGCATGCTGGCGCTGGTCGCCGGGATTTCACGCCGGCCTAGTCGAGGTGGAGCTGCGATTGCCAGGTCATGTGCCACGCCGGTTCGAGGTCATAACCGATCCGGACAGACGCAAGCTCACGCGCGATAATTTCGATGCGATGGTGCGGGAAATTCTGGACGATACGTTCGCTCTCTTCTCGCTGAGTGGTTTTCGTAAGTCCATCGCGCGCGGCGCAGGCGGCCGTCCGCCGGCTATTGCCCGTCTCGAATTCCTGCGTTCTCAAGTCGAGAAGTTGGAAACCGTCGTCGCCGCCATCGCGCGCAATCCACGCCGGATGCTTGCGGCGGAAGAGATTGTGCTGCCCTACCATCGCGCGAACCGGGCCACAGGGCTTGAAGTCCTGCGCTCCTTCCGCTCGGGGCGGATCGTCCACGAAACAGGAAAACCATCGCGCCTGCCGACGACGCTGAAGGGCGCGTTGCCGGAACGCATCCGCGTCCGACAGCGCCTCAGCTCGTTTGATCTCCCTGAGCATCGTCAGATGGGCGCCTGCCTACGAAGCTGGTCTGCGTGGCTCGAAGCGGTGGCGCAACAGCTCGAGCGCAGCCAATCCGACAGCGATATGGAGTTCCGGGCGGGCGCCGCTGCATGGGCTGTGCGCTGTCGGCGACTTTCCCGTCGTGTCGGCGCGCTCGCCGCAGCGGCGCCTTTTGCTGAAGCGGGGGACGCGGCGTCGCGGTTGACACTCTCGGCACTTTTTCGAAACGATCCGAACTACCGCGCCTTCTACCGACTGTGGCAGGATATGAACCTCGGCATTGCTGCGGTGTTCGGCGATTTCCTCAACCTACCGCTCGCGCGCACCTTCGAGCTTTACGAGCTGTGGTGTTTCCTGCGCCTCGTGCGCGCGGCGGCGGAGGAGTACGGGCCGGCGGGGCTGGATATACGTGATCTCTTTATCGGTGACGCCGCCGGCCGTGTGACGCTGGCGACCGGCTCGGTTGCCGTGCCCGTCGGCTCCGGGTGGAAGCTCTGCTTTCAGAAACGGTATCGGGAATTCTGGATCGAGCCTGACCGGCGTGGTTCCTACAGTCGCATCATGGCGCCAGATATTGTTGCTGCACACGAGACGGCCGGGGAGGTCGGGGGGCTCATCATTCTTGATGCAAAGTACCGCATCGATGACGGGCTCAGCGATGCTCTCAGTTCGATCCACACCTATCGCGACGCGCTTGTGCGTGAAGCCCAGTCCGGGTTGGTCGAAGGGATTGTCAGCGCAGCATACCTGCTGACACCGCACCTGCCGGAGCTCGCAGCCGGGTACAGGGAAACGCCCATGCCGGGACGGCTGTTTCATCCAGCTTATCGTGCCGGTTTCCGCTTTGGCGCCGTGACATTGCGTCCTGGCATGGCGGCGGGAGAGATTATGTCGGCGCTCAGGCAGATCGTCGCTGATGCAACGGAAGCGGCCTGAAATGGATGTGCTCACTAAGGAACAGCGCCGGCTCAATATGAGCCGCATTCGGGGGAAGGATACCAAGCCCGAGATGCTGCTCCGCCGAGGACTCCATGCAGCCGGGTTCCGCTTCCGGCTGCACGCGGCGCGATTGCCGGGCAAGCCGGATATCGTGTTTCCGAAACATAGCGCGATTATTCAGGTTCATGGCTGCTTTTGGCACGGTCATAACTGCTCGCTCTTCAAGATGCCAGCGACGCGACCGGAATTCTGGGCAAGGAAAATCGCCAGCAATCGGGAACGCGATGTTCGTGCATCCGAAGCATTGCAACGTGCCGGCTGGCGCCTGCTGATAGTGTGGGAGTGCAGCCTGAAGGGACCAGGACGCAGGCCGGTTCCGGAAGTCATAGATTACTGCGCCACCTTTATCAGAGGCGAAGTGCGTGAGGGCGAGTTGTGGGGAATCGCTCACCGAAGTAGCTCTGGCGGCGGAGCGTAGATGCTTGGCGCTTCGGAGAACGCTCCGACGCCTTCGAGTCGGAGATGGGCGGTCAGCGCTTGGATCAACTCGTCGAGAAGTCGATCGATCCCGCATTGCTGGCTCCCTCTGTGGTCTGCGTGTCCGCGCGTTCTTTCGTGCGAGGAGGCAGCTGTCTTGGTTGTCAAGAGATTCTCGCGGCGACCAGCCGCCCGACGTGAAGGGTCGCGAATTCCTGTGTCCGGGAGATCGGGCAGCTTATCGAACTCAAGGGGTCAGACGCTGCCGACGGCGGTCACCGCCCTGGGGCCGCGCTCGCCCGCGTTGATCTGCTGATGATCGCGCCTCGCGCCGGAGGGCGCTCCCGCGGATGACGCGCGATGCGCGGACCTATGGATTAGAGTTTCGTTCTGAAAGCATCGACAATTGGGATCGAGAAATACCGATGGCAACGAAACGGCATAGCGTGGCATCGACAGGAGGGCAGTGGAATTTTTCCGGCGTGCTCTATCAGCTGCTCGCGTCCCTAAGGTCGGGTCTGAACGCGACGGTGGAAGAAGTTGCGATCAGTCGAGATGTTGCCAGCGTTCGAATCGTCGCCGAGCCATTTACGGGCGGCGATACACAAATTTTCCGGCCGGGCGTTCGGCAGGTCGATCAAATTAAAATTCGACGAGGAAAATTTCCCTGGACTACCCGTGCAATCGTCGAGGATGTTCTGCCTGATTTGTTCAAAGCTTTTGGTGAACAGGATACCCGATCGCAGTTTAGGTTCGTTACCGATAACTTGGACGGCACCGTCGAATTTGATGGATTTCTGAAGATGCTCCGTAGCCTAAATTCGGAAGGAAAAGGTCTGGCGGACCTCGTCACTTGTGAGCTGCGCTTTCGATGGGGAAACAAGACTATCTCTGCCGAATATCTCTTCACGAAAATCGAACAAACATTAATCGCGCCCCGCGCTGCACTTTGGCAATTCCTGGCCGCTGTCCGTGTCGTCGTTCTGTCGGAAGTGCAGATATTGGTTGAGATTAATGACATCCTCTCGGAGCTTGTCACGGAGCGTGAGGACATAGACACCAAGCGCGACGCATTGTGCACACATCTCTTGAGCATGGGGAAGACCGGGGGATCGATCTCCACCAAGGCTCTGCTGAGAGCCGTCAATCTCGATCCGGCAAGACTGACTCACGCCCGTCAGCTGCCTGCCGTCTTGCGTCAGCAGGTCGAAACCGAAATTCAAAATGAAGGATACGACAGGACAATGGATGTGCGTGTGGCGCCGGTCGTTCCGGAGGCTCTGCTATCCGTATTCAGCGGTGAATCGGGACGAGGCAAGACATGGCTTCTGTGCCGTGCGGCCTTGACGGCCGTCGAGGCGGGTGAATGCGCAATGCTGCTGCCCGCGAAGGGCGCACTCGCTGATATCGAGGAAAAGATCGTCCGGCATATTTGGCTCACCAGCTTCGATCGCAGTCTCCCCTTGTTTCGAATTGCCGAAAGATTGCAGCCTAAGCTACCCGACAAGCACGGGGCGTGGCTGACAATCTTTCTTGATGATCTGACCGATTCAGATCTCGCCTTCGAGCTGGCGCGCACGCCGTGGGCGCATATGGGCATCAGAGTCGTGATCTCGGCTCAAGACCGCATCGCCAGCTTCCTTCGCACCAAGATAGAAGACCTCAGCGAAGTGGCGGTGCCGGATTTCACTCTTCCCGAGCTACACGATTATCTGATCCGAGCTGACCGCGACACCAATCTCGTTCCGGACGATGTGCTCTTTTTTCTCACACGTCCTGTGCTGGCGGCGATCTTTTGCAGGATTCCGGGAAGCGCCCGTTGGATGGCCGTCAGCGAGTATGAGCTGATGGATCGATATTGGAAATGGGCCACGATGCAGCATCGCACCCAGGACCTGCATCGAGGCGATGGATATGAGGTCCTTGGTCTGGCAGATACACTGCTCGACGGAACCCGCCTCTATCCTTGGCCCGTCAGTGTTCAGCGCCGTCGTGGCCTTACCGCGGAAGCGATCGAACGGCTGATAGCGGTCGGTGTGTTGCGGCAAGATGCGCAAGGAGCGCTCCAGATTTCGCACGACCGCGTGCTCAACTGGGCGGTCGCGGGTGAAATCGAACGACGCTTTCTCGAAGGTGAGTTAACGGCGGCGGGTATCGCCGATCTCCTTCTGCGGATTGATGACATTGCTGCGCCGCATGGTGGTCCGGTTGGCCGTCGACTGGGATATGTCCTGCTCGACCTGTTCTGGAAGCTCGCACGAAGCGCAAAGCCTGAGGATGTCGGTCAGCTAGCGCTGCTGATGATCAAGTCGAGAGAGGCGCCGGGTGAACAGGAGCACTTTTTCAAGGAGCTCGGTAACCTGGGCAGTCCAATCATTCCCGCTCTCTCGTGGATGGCGCGACGGGCCAAAGCCCCTTCGGATTGGCCCCTCCCACGCCTTTTGGCGGAGGCCTTTGTCGCAGTTGCGGAGACGGCGGAGACGGACGTCGCCGAAGCAGCCTGCGCACTCATACGAGATGACGTCGAGCCGTCTCGAAGCATCGGATTGAACGTCCTGCGGTTGGCGCCGGCACCCCACGCTTTGGACTTGCTGTGGGAAATCAACAAGCAACGCAATGCGGCATTGGTCGCGTCGAAGGATCACGCCGAGCGTGGGTTTGAGCTGGTGACGGCACACGAGCAGAGCTTCAACGCTTTATCCCGCGCCGTCCAGCAATCGCCGGAGTGGATTCGTGAGAAAGCCTCCTCCGCAGTCGACCCCGAGGACGCGAATCAGCTGATCTGGCTACTCATGCGTATCGACCGTTATGTTGCAAGGCCGATCTGGGCGGCGACAAAGAGCAATCTGCTCGCGCGTCTTTCGCGCGGCGAGAGATCGGCGCCGCGAGCCGTTCGCTATTTCCGCGATCGGGATGAGCTTCAGCGGATCGAAGCAGCACTCGAAAATCCCGAGCCCTACGCCGCCGTATTATGGTTCGATGCGTTGGCGTATCTGGCCCCGGAGACGGCTCTGCAAAGCCTGGAAAGAATACCATCTCACGACCTGCGTTCTACACGCGGTTGGTGGTTGCACGGGCTGTTCCGACGGGTTGGCCCGGCGGTGCATGCTCGGCTTCGGGAAACGATTGGGCGCGAACAGGGAGAAAGAGAGTTCTCTGTTCGAGAATTGGCGATGCTCTATTGTGGCGAAAGTGACTTGCTGGATTCGTCGACCTTCGACTATCTGATTGACGCTTTCCAAGCGTGCCTCGAAAAAGAAGCAAACGGCGACGCGGTGCTCCCGGGCGTGCATGGACATTTGCGCGCGCTGATCGCGTCAATCTCGTCGCCGACACTCCTGGAGCGCTTGGCAGCCCGCAAGGGAACTCGCTTCGAGCAGCTTGTCGCCCGCAACGCAATTTCCCGCGACGGCCGTACGTCGACGTTGCGAGATGGCGAAGGCATGGAATATCGGCTGATCCTGGCCGCTATAGGCGGAGATCGCTATGACGAACTCGTCCTCGCGGAACTCGCTCGGCCCAATCCGCATGCGCAAGCCGACGGATTCACAGCGGCCGTCTGGACGCGATGCCAAGCGGTTGCGGAAAAACTGAAAGAACTCGCGCAGAGCGTCGATAGCGATGTCTATCGTCAGGTGCAATTGATGGATGCGCTTGCGGCACACAGGGTGGATGTAGGCCTCTGCGCAATGGTGGAAAATGGATCGCCGGTATTCCTCCGGGCAGTCGCTATTCGCGAACGTGCCCCGCCATGGGCGGACACGGAGCTGGCTCAGGTCACTCGGCTACTGAATAGCGCCGACTCTCGAGAGCGGCTGGCCGGTATCGGCCTCTGCGCATTTCTCGGGAGAGAGGCGGCTGGAGGTCTGCTCGCCCCATTTCTCGAAGCAAACGACTCGACGGACGAAGAGGTTCGCCACGTCCGTGGAGTGCTCTCTCACCTCGGCTATTATCGCCCAACTTTCCTGTCGCGCCTGAAGACCCACATGGGGCGTAACGATACAGGAATTTCGACCGCCAGCTACTTGGCGTGGAATGGCGATGCCGACGCACGCGCGGTGGTGATCGATTGGCTACGCGCCCATGACTTGGCAAGCTTGAATTCGGAAGAGTCGCAGATCGCATTGCGCTTGCTCTATTATCCCGATACCGCCGCTGACGCACGAGCCTTCCTGAAGCGCATCTGGACGAAATGGCCGAGCCTCGGCGAGGGGAATCTCCTCGCGCCGCTGGCCGAGGCCGGGGACAACGAGGCTCGCGCTGCGCTTCATGCCATGGCCTATCAGGAGCCGAGCCGAGGGGTAGATTCCGCCGTCGCCGCGATCTTGGCGCTCCGAAAATCGTCACCGGCTGCAGCTCAGGCGGCTACGGAGCGGCTTTACCGGCGAACGCGGTCAAGGGCAGCGGCTTGTCTCTTGCTCGAGCTCAACGCGGGGGCTGGGGCCAAGATTCTGCTCTACGACTATGCGGCGGCGTCAGTCCCAGATCGTCACCAGATCGGCCGGCTGCTGCGGCGTAGAGCCCCTCGCGCCGAACTGGTCGAAACATTGAACATCATGTCGGACAGCAGCGCGGATGAGGAGCGCCAAACCGCAGCGGAGATTGCGGGATGGCTTCCTTTTGAGCAGTCCGTCGATTGGCTCGATCGTCTTGTCGATGATGACGCCGAGATAGTCGAAAAGGCCGCGCTGATGGCGCTGCGCCAACGACAAGCGGATGCTGAATGTGCGACGCTGATAGGTTCACTGGCAAGCCAACCAAGACCTCGGCAATGGGCTTGGCTCCGCGCTCTTGTTCAACGAGGCGATCCTGCGGCACTCACGGATCGCGATGATCCTCGCTCGATATCCAGCCTGCTCGATCAGCTCGGCGACGAATTCAAGGAAGAGGCAAGAACTCTCCTTCGAGAAAGAGAGAAGGCTCTGCAAACTACGGCAAACAACCTCGAAACCGAGAGACGGCGAAGCGCGCGCGCCAACTGGTAGATCTTGCTTCGGGATGCGATTCAGAAAGGTGGCTGTCGACTACCTCTCTCGTTCACGCCAGCTGGGTGCCACTCTTGCGAGGGTGCGCGAGCGAGAATCTGGCATCGTGATGAACATGGGTAAGGCGAAGGGGAGGCGCTTCGACGAAGTTATCATCTTCGAATTGACGCCGAAGCTGGCAACAGGCGAGATCGTCGCCAGTCCTGATCGGATCATGCTTGGCAATTTTCACGACGGGCCGATGGATCCAGGTGCGTCAGAATTTCTTGGTCAGCGTCACCTGCGCCAAGGTCCGAACGATGGTGCCGAGGGATGACGTTTGCGCGATTTGCGTCGTTTCTCGTCGAATTTGCAAATTACCATGGTGGACACCATGTGGACACCAAGCCGGGAAAGCGAAAGGCCGCCTTGCGGCGGCCTTCTCACAAATAGCTGAAAGTTATCGGAGATTTTGGAGCGGGCGAAGGGATTCGAACCCTCGACCCCAACCTTGGCAAGGTTGGGGCGTGGGCATTGGCAAGTAGAGTTCCGACTCCCGTGTTGCGCCACGATCCGCCGACTTGGCGTATGAAGTGGGTTGCTCCGCCTTTGAATAGATCGTTGACGCTCGACATAATGTTCGCCAAGCAAATCACTTCTCATATCGAGTAAGTATGACCGTCTCCTGCGGTTTGCTCCAGAGCCTTCAAGCCAGACGAACTGCAAGTTGCCAACGATAAGATTGACACCGGGAGCTCGATCGAAACCTCGGATGGGGCAGCTCATCGGCCGATAGAGGGTCGATGGGGCTCGACAACCAGAGAGAGCGAATTATCTGACGCGCGTCGCGGCTGCGAAGGTCGGAGTTCGCCCATGACCGAGAACGAAAGTAAGCCGCAGGGCGGCGCTCTCGTCGGCAACAGCATGATTGTCGCCGCTGTGGTGATGACAGGCGCGACATTCTTCTATCGTGAAGCGCCGCTCCTGCCTTCGCGTCCGACATCGACTGAATCGGTCGTCCGTGAAGCCGGCCCGCAAGTGGATGCGAGGTTATGGCAAGACCCCTTCGCCGCGGTCGCGCAGGGGACAAAGGCGAATGCCGACGGCAAGCAGGACGCCTGCGACCGGAATGTCAATTCTGAACCACCGACCCTCCAAGGGACCATTCCAATCGCAGTGACGGTGTCTGGCGGGCCCAATTATGACGATGCGGAGTATCGCCGTCGGTTACGCTACGCCGTTTTCGCGGGTCTGGATCGAGCTGGGTTTCGGCCGACCGACCCTCGGCATCTGCACTATTTCATCCCCGCGGCGGCCAATGACATGAAGGGTTGCCGGCTGCTCCGCGTCATCCCCTACGAGCAGTTCGAGTCCAAGCCATTCCAGAGGCTCCAGAGCGCCGAAGGCTCATTCGATGCATCGGCGCGCAAGCGAGTCACGCTCCTGTGGTTGAACGAAGACGTGGTCGCCCGCGCGCCCTTCGACACGCTCGAAGCGCTTCGGACATCGGTCAAGATATCGCGAGACGAACAGCTCTTCATTATTGGACCCCAATCTTCTGACACGCTCGCCAAGATAGGCGACAGCGTTCGGGCCGCAGACGCCGGGCGCTTGCAGATCGTCTCCTACGGAGTGACCGCTGAAAAACGCGACGAAGAGGTCCCTCAGCCGAGAAATGTCATACTCCGTCGGGCGATCGCGTCGGACGACAAGCTCGCCGAGGTCGTCCTCGACGAATTGGACAGGCGGGGCGTTGCCCCCGGCGATCGCCAGCATGTCGCGCTCATCGCCGAATTGGACACGATCTACGGCCAGAGTCTGGCGGAAACATTCAAGCGTCGTCTCACGAAGGGAATTGGCGACCGCCGCGACTGCTGCCGCGAGCCCTTCGTGCACAGGCTCGGCTATTTGCGCGGATTGGACGGCGCCGGTCCGAAATCCGAGACTGGCGGCGAGCGCAAGGACGAAGGCGCGCCGTCGCATGCGAACGACAGAGACACGGCCAAGACGCAGATCGATCCTCGCGCCCTCGATCTGCCCTATGGGCAGAGCCAGTTCGATTATCTGCGCCGCATCGCCGACAAGCTGCGCAGGATAGACGACAGGCTACGCGAGCGGGGCAAGGAAGGCATAAGGGCGATCGGCGTGCTCGGAAGTGAGGCCTTCGACAAGCTACTCGTGCTTCGCGCGCTGAAGCCGACGTTCCCCAACGTGCAGTTTTTCACGACGGATTTCGACACGATCTTCACGACGAGAAGCGAGCTCGAATGGACGCGCAATCTCCTCGTCGCTTCCAGTCTCGGGCCGGAGCTCGACGAACGTCTTCAGGGCCAGATCGCGCCTTTTCGCAGCGTCTACCAGACTGCGGCCTTTTTAGCGGCGCAACTCGTCGTCGCGGAAGCGAAGGTCGAGGACATTTCGCGCGCTAAGGCCAATGCGCAGCGTGAAAGCGAGCATCGTCAGGAGCCGCGTAGCGTGGGCGAGCCCGCGAGCTCGAAGGGCCGCCAGGGCCGTGCAAACAAGTCTATTCCAGCGAGCACTGTTTCGACCGCGGGGCCGAGCGCCGCGACACTCGCGCTCGATCGCGGCTCGACAGTCTCTTTGGATTCGACAGTCCCGTTGGATCATGACGCGGGCCACATCGCGGACTGGTTTTCAGAAGCGCAGATTTTCGAAGTTGCGAGAACGGGCGACATCCTGCCGCTTCCGCGCCATAGGACCGATTATGAGACGAAGCGGGCTCCCTGCGACGGCGACCATCTCCTGTCCTGCGACAACATCCAGCCGGACGCGCAGCGGCTCTATCCCGCGATTGGAGTCCCGGCGCAGATCGGCTTGGCGATCCTGCTTGGATCGGCAGGAACCGCCATTCTCGTCTACGCCTATATCCGCCGCGAGCGATTTCGCAATTGGGGCAAGCCGGATCAATATTCAATCGACTTCGCTTGGCTCGGGACGCTGCTCATTTTGTGGGGCCTCGTCGCATTGTTCTGGGAGTCTTTCGCGCGCGCTGTGACGGAGGACGGCGCCGGCGAGCGAATCGCCTTCTTCCACGGCGTCAGCATTTGGCCTTCGGCATTGATCGCCTTCCTCGCCGTGCTTGCCTCCATTCGGCTGATCGCGCGCGCCGGCGCGGAGCTCGACGCCAATATCGACGAAATCGCGACGCATATGAGGCTGCCCGAACGCAAAACGCTGATCGAAGCCGAAGAGAAGAGGACAAAGCAGAATAGCGGCTGGATGAATTTCAAAAGAATATTTTTTTACCGTCTATCGGGATCGGAGGTGAAACAGGCGGATATGAAAAGCGATACGACGAAGACGAAGACACAGATCTGGGCTTGGACGCCATGGCTGGACTTCCTCCGCGCCTTCGTGACTTCTTACAAATCCGCAGGCGACACGGACGACGACAAAAAAGCGAAAGAGAAACTCGACGAGCCTTCGTATGAGGTAGAAAAGGCCTGGGAGACCTATGTGGTCCAGGGTCGTCGGAAGGCCCGACTTCTGCGCAGCGGCGTCGCCAGCGCCATTCTCACGCTCACCCTTTTCGTGCTGGTGACACTACTCGGCGCGCCGAGGCCCCCGATCCGCGGCGATCTCGCGAGAACTGCCTCCACGCTCGGCGGTCTCGCCGAGGCGTTCTTCATTTCTATGCTCATCTTTATTGTCTTCGACGCGACTTTTCTCTGTCTGAGCTTCATCTGGGAACTCGCGCGAGGCCGTACGCAGTGGCCGCAATCAACTGTCTCGCTGTATGAGAAAAAGCTGGGAAAATCGGTGGGTGAGGTTTCGAAGCCAAGCGAGGTCGGCAGCTCCACGCCGGACCGCATTCTGAACGATTGGATCGATCTCGTCTTTATCCAGCGGCGAACCGAATGCGTCAACGCGCTCGTCTATTATCCCTTCTTCGTGATCGCCATCGTGATACTCGCGCAGAGCGGCGTGTTTGCTCCTTATCCCGTCAGCGGCCTCGTCTTCGCGGCGGAGGCAGCCGGGCTCCTAGCCGTCTTCTGCTGCGTCTGGGCTTTTCGGCGCGCCGCCGAAAAGGCGCGCACGGAAACGCGCAATCACATTTCCGACGTCGACATCCGAACCAAGGGCGACGGCGGCAAGGGCGACGGCAGGACAAAGGACTGGTCGGCTCCCCAGCTCGACACGCTCCGCGAGCGCGTCGAACGCATGCGCGGCGGCGCCTTCAGTCCCGTGCTCGAACAGCCTGTCATCCGAGCGCTATCTCTTCCCTTGGCGAGCATAGGCGTTACGAATTTGATTCAGTTCAAGCTGCCTTTCGGCCCATAGCTCAAGGCGACCGCCGTGCTTATTCCATGCCGAGACCTGGAAACCGGGCATTCGTCATTTTGGGATTGTGTAGGCAGTATTCGCGCACGCAATAATTTAATGCCTGCGAGTCGAGCATATGCTCAAGGGCTTTCGATCAGTCGATCAGTCGATCAGTCGATCAGTCGATCAGTCGATCAGTCGATCAGTCGATCAGTCGATCAGTCGATCTGGCCTTCTGCCTGACCACTGTCCGCGGTCCATTCGCGGGTGACGATTTCAGTCGGAACCATCATCGTCATTGCGGCAATGCCGTTACCCCACTGAGACCGAGGCAAGAAAGGAGATGCTCGATGTCGCGAATTCCAAAGTCGCGGCGAGGGACATTGAAAGGAAAAGGGGCACGGAATTGAAGGCAGAATTTCGAGCGCGAAGCGAGTCCACCGCACCTCGTTCCCCGGGAGCGACGACGCAAGACGTTGTCGGCACGACCGCGACCGGAACCTATTTTATCGTCGATCCGATTTTTCTCGATTCCGCGAAGGCTGCGCCCTATCGGCGTCAATTAGGAGATCCACCTTATCGTCCGCTGCGAATCTTCGCTCTCGACCCCTCCGCAAGCCGACTGGACGGAGCGATCGCCACAATCAAATTGCCATACGAAAGGCTCTCGCCGGGGCCACGCAGTGGCATCCTCGAAGTGAAAGAGGACCTCGAGGATGCGAGCAGCGACCAGCTCGACCTCGATGACCCGAAGGCTCTAATCGGCAATGGACGAGATCCGTCGATAACGGACGTGCTCTTCCACCAGCAAATGGTCTATGCCGTTTGTGCTTCGACCTGGAACATGTTTCGTGAAGCGCTCGGCCGCGATCCGTCCTGGGGTTTTCACGCGCGGACAGGCGAATCCTGCGCCAGGCTCCGTATCCGCCCGCACGCCTTCAAAGAAGCGAACGCCTATTATCAACCGGGCGCCGGCGAATTATGTTTCGGCTACTATGACGCCACTGCTTCAGTGACCGGCCGAAATCTTCCTTTCGGCCGCATCTACACATGCCTCTCCCATGACATCATCGTTCACGAAACGACGCATGCACTGCTCGATGGGCTGCGGCGACATTTTCTCTTGCCTACGCATTCCGACGTTGCCGCTTTTCACGAGGGCTTTGCCGATCTGGTCGCCATATTCGCGCGCTTCTCCTATCCGGATATCGTGCTCGCCGCGATCGAGCGATCCGAGGGCGATGCGCTGCGTGATTCGTTGCTTCTCTCTATCGCGGCGCAGTTCGGACAGACAACGGGTCAGAACGGGCCGCTACGAAGCGCGATTAACGCGGAGGGCTTCCGGACCGGCAACGAAAATGTACGTCCCAAATCGTATGCAGAGGCAGGCGACGAACCGCATGCTCTCGGTTCGGTCCTCGTCTCCGCGGTGTTCGAAGCATTCGAGACTGTTTTCCGGCGTAGGACCGAAGCGTATCGGCGCTTGTCGAAGCGTTCCGCGAGCGTCGGCGAAGATCCGGAATTCTGCAATCTGATGGCGCAGGAAGCGAGCCGATCGGCGCGCCAGTTCTTCTCGATTTGTGTTCGGGCCATAGACTATTGCCCGCCCGTCGATTTGCGCTTCGGCGAGTTTCTGCGCGCCATGATCACGGCGGATTTCGATCTGGTACCCGACGATCCTTTGGCCTATCGCGAAGCATTGATCGACGCCTTCGCCCGGCGTGGCGTCTATCCCGACGATGTACCCGGCCTTTCGGAGGACGCGCTGCTCTGGCGACCGCCGCAAAAAAGCCTCGCGCCAATCTTCGAGCTTCACTTTGGCAATCTGAGATTCGCCGGTGACCCTGGCCGCGCCGCAGACGCTGTCGAGCTCCGCCGCCAAGCAGAGGCTCTCGGCGCCTATGTCATGAGGCCGGACATCGCGTCAGAGTTCGGTTGCGCCATCCCGGGTGATCCCGATCTACGCGGCGATCGGGTCGATCCTGCCGAAGTGTGCTCTGTTCGGTCGCTTCGACGCGTTGGACCTGACCAATCCGTCGTCTTCGATATCGTTGCGGAAATTGTGCAGCGCCGATGGTTGTCGGCACCAGGACAAGCGCCGATCGAATTTCTCGGTGGCGCGACGGCGATCATAGGGCCCGATGGCCACGTCCGCTACGTGATTCGAAAACGCCTTACCGACAACGTGCGTGCGAGGGCGCATCGTGAGCGGGCGGACGAGAAGGAGAATTGGACGTTGCAAGGCGGCAGGCGCCGCCTGCGACGCGCATCTTTGCGCGAGATGCATCAGCGTTCGGGCCGGCGCGGCTCTGAAATCGGCTGAGGCAATGGAAGGAATAGAGATGGGAAACAAAGAAAAGGACATGTTCCGAGCGCTCGTCGAGATCGCACGTATCGCGGACAATGCATCGGGCCATTTCGATCGAAACCGGCCCGGAGGCGATCATTGCGCCGATCATAATCGTGACAAGAGCGACTCGCCCGCGGATTTGGGCTGCACGCCCAAGATGCTTCCGGAGCGGGTTCGGCTCGAGGCGGCCAAGACAGCAATGCGGATCAATCCGGTGAACGGTTTGAACATGGCCGCCATGGCCTCGTTGGGATCGGCAGTCGACGTCATCCAACCTGAACATTTGACGCTTCTGACCACGAAATACTGGGGGCCGCAGCCGCGGCGCTTGACCGTTAGTTTTATGGAGCCGACGGAGCCAGATCTGCGCAAGCGTATCATCGACCATATGAATGCTTGGACCCAATACGGCTGCATCTCCTTCGTGGAGACGCGCGGTGTCGGCCATGTGCGCGTATCGCGCGGAGGTGGCGGATATTGGTCCTATCTCGGGACCGACATCATGCACATTCCGCAAGATAGGCAGACGATGAACCTGCAAGGATTCACGATGCAAACGCCGGAGAGCGAGTACCGACGCGTCATCCGTCACGAGACCGGCCATACGATGGGCTTTCCGCATGAACATATGCGTAAGGAGCTCGTCTCGGCGATCGATCCGCAGAAAGCCTACGACTATTTCTTGCGGACGCAGGGTTGGGATCGCAGCATGGTGAACCGGCAAGTGCTGACATCGCTCGATGAGAATTCCATCATGGGTACGCCGGCAGATCAAGATTCGATCATGTGCTACCAGCTTCCGGGATCGATCACGCGGGACGGGGGGCCAATTCGCGGCGGTATCGATATCAATGCGACCGACGCCTCCTTCTGCGCGCGAATCTATCCGCGAGCCCGCGCGGCGACCGAATCCCCGCCGAGCCGGCGCGGAGACGAAAATGACGTCCACGACGCTCACGCTCTCTCCCTGAGCGGAGATTGGAGTCCGGAAGAAGATGTGCATCCAGACGAATCGTTCTTCGATTGAACTCCCTCGACAATCACTGTGTCGGTAGCGACGCCAATGGCCCGTCTGATTGACGTCTCGGCGCTTCAGCCCATGCCTGCTGCCATTGCTCTAAGAAAGGGAGACCTGCTGATCGTACGTGCGACCGGCGGCTGTGTCGTCGAGGGAAGCGCCTTCATGGAGCAACTCGGCGCTTTCGCCGCTGCCGCTCTCGCGCCGGACGGAAGAGTTCTGGACGCCATGGGCAGTCCGGACGCCGTGGCTTTCCTCGCGCGCGACGTCGGAGGGGCGAAACTGAAGCTGATGCGCGGAGATCCTTGGCGCGGCGAGTCGGAGGCGGCAACCATGTTGGTGATGGTCACAGATTGATAGCAACTGCGCCGTTCGTGCCAAAGCCGCAGCGTGAAGCTGATCACGGTCTACTCGAAAATATCCGATCCTTCTGCGCTTCAGTTTCGCTCGTGGCCAGGACTTGGTCTCAACGGTTGCCAAAGGGGGCGAATTGGGCAATTCTTAGGTCAAATTTCTTGGAAGCCAGCAAACTTAGATCATCTCATTCGTCGGCACGTCATTAATGATGATTTGGCATGGAATTACGACGTGATTGCTACAAATCCCCCTGCGCTTGGTGCCCAAATTGAAATCACCCTGGAAGGTCGCTCGGACGGGGAGCGTTCTAAGACCGCGCCTGCGCGCTTTCTTGTCGTTCCCGACGAAGGCGGGGGCGCGCCTGTCGACATCTTGACGGCGCTGATTACCGGTGCGGCGACGCAGCTGGTCGTTGGCGAAGCACAACAACCAAAGGGTTAAAGAGTGAGCGAGATGCTATTGGTGCGCACTTATCACGGTGTCAGCGTCTAAATTTCGGATTGCGTTACCATCGATAATTACCGCTTATCGGTGGTGAACGGACGTCCCCGATAGCGCAGCAGCAATCGAAGTCGAAATGGCGTTTGCGGCGTGACGCAGAGGATCGGCGTCGAGATGCGCGTATCGGTTCGTGGTCGCGGGTTGAGAGTGACCGAGGAGTTTCCCGACGATCGGTAACCCCAACGAGGCGCCTGCTCCTACGCTGGCGAAGGAATGGCGCAGATCATAGAGTCGCACACCTTCGAGCTTCGCGTAACGCCGAACCGCCACCCATGGTCGGTTCAGATCCGCGCGCGGCTTTTCGAGGCTGCGACCAGCGATCACGAAAGGGCACTTTTCGACGCGTGGAAGTTCGCTGAGCACTCGGAGTGCCGGTCCGCCGAGAATGACTGTCTTACGTCCCGTCTTGCTGTCGGGAAGAAACAGTGCGCCGCGTTCGAAGTCGACGTGACCCCACTCGAGGTTCAAGACCTCGCGCGGGCGCATGCCTGTAAGAATGAGAAGGCGGATTGCCGCCACGGCGAACGGATCGAAAATGCTGCGACGGTTTTCGGGCTTTACCCCGTGCTTCGACTGTGGCTCCTCTTCTATCCAAGGAATGCCTTCGGTTTCGGCGCACTGCAGCGCTTTGCCGAGGCGTCCCATTTCCTCGCTCGACAGGTAGCGTTCCCATCGCCTTTCCGGGAATCGCTCCAGTCTGGTCGCGGGGTTCTTGCCGAACTCTGTTTCTTCTCGCCGCGCGGCCCAGCCCCAAATCGCCGAAATGACGGAGACGGCCGCATTCGCCTGCCGCGGTGTGGCGCCGAGATTAGAATGAAGGCGTGCGACGTCGGCACGGCCGATTTCGACGATCCGCTTGGCGCCGAGTTCTGGCAGGACGTATTTGTCGAGCAGACAACGATAGGATTCCGCCGTTCTTGGCTTTCGCTTGGTGAGAACGTGTTGGGCCATGAAGTCTTCGGCGACCTGACGAAAAGTACGAACGGCGCGCGCTGCACGCCGATCGGCGACAGGATCGGCTCCGGCCTCGATTGCGCCCAGGAGGTTCAGCGCCTGTGCGCGCGCCTGTTCGGCCGTGGTGGGACCAAAGACGCCGATCTTGACTTTCTGCGAGCGGCCGTTGCGTTTGCATTGCACGACGAAGGTTTTGCGGCCCGACGGAAGAACGACGACGCCGAAGCCCCGCAGGGCGTCGTCCCAGAGGACGTCCATCGATTTTCCGACGGGACACGCGAGCCGGTCGACGTTCGTTTTGTTGATTCTGCCTTTCGCCACGGGATCCTCCGACAGGCCGGGAAGGGCGTTTTCGACGTCGGATTTTAGAAGCCAATTAGAAGCCGATCAAATCCGAGCCGAGGGTATCCCAGCGAACGATGGCGTATCTCAAACGGCATAACCCATTGAAATATCGCGTGTGGTGCGACGGTGGCGTAGACAGGCGCAATCGATTTTCGCTCTTTGTAATCAGTAGGTCGCGGGTTCGAATCCTGCAACCGGCGCGCCAATTAAACATATGAAAAACAAGCGTTATTTCGTGTGTGCGACCCGGCAAAATTCGGCGCGTGAATTCAAGTCACCACATTGTCACCAATTTCAGCCCCGGAGCCATCCAAGCTCGCCAAGGTTGGGGGCGCCCTCGACACTGACTGGATGGCGCAGGCGAGCGGCGCAGGAGCGCGACGGATGCGCCTCTGAAGTCGCAGTCCAAGCCCGTGCGCGTGCGCGGCCGAAACGCTGGCGACGCCGAGCGTCGAGCATCAACGACGCATCACGCAGGTCGCCAGCGTTCTCCCTTGGCAGGGGGAACGCGAAGGCGCCAACCACCCCCTCTATCATACCGTCGACACCGTCTCAGAGCCGCCGACGTCCAACGTAGCCTCGGTCATTGCGCTTCCAGGGCAAGGGCGATGCCTTGCCCGCCGCCAATGCAGAGTGTGACGACACCACGCCTGAGGCCGTCCCGCCGCATCGAATAGAGAAGGCGCGTGACGAGGATTGCGCCGGTCGCCCCGATCGGATGGCCGTGCGCGATGGCTCCTCCCTCCACATTCACGAGGTCCAGAGGTATCGCAAGTTCGGCGGCGACAGCGAGAGGCACGGCGGCGAATGCTTCGTTGATCTCGAAGCGTTCCACATCCCCCAGCTTCCAACCCGCACGGTCCAGCGCCTTTCGGACGGCGGGCACAGGACCGATGCCGAATAGGCCCGGCTCGACCGCAGCCACAGCCGAGGCCACGAGCCGGCCCATGGGCGCGATCCCATTCGCCTCCGCGAATCCGCGTTCGGCGACGACCATGGCCGCGGCGCCGCTGTTCAGACCCGGCGCATTGCCGGCCGTAATGGTTCCACCGTCTCTGAACGCTGGCCGAAGCTTCGCGAGTATCTCGATCGTGGTGTCTGGACGTGGAGCTTCGTCGACAGCGAACCGCACGCTTCCCTTCCGACCGAGCGCCTCGATGGGCGCGATCTCGTCCGTAAAGAGACCGGCCTCCCGCGCGCGGGAGAACGCCTGCTGCGAGCGGACGGCGAATGCGTCCTGCTGTTCCCGCGTCAGTCCCGCGCGGGCGACGAGATCTTCGGTGTGCCAGCCGGAATGTTTGCCGGAGAATGCATCCTCGAGGCCGTCTGTCACGGCGCTGTCGAAGATCTCGGCCGTCCCCATCCGGTAGCCCCAACGGCCGTTGCCGAGAAGATACGGCGCGCGGTCCATGCTCTCCAGTCCGCCCGCGATCGCAACATCGAGCTCGCCGGCGACGATCTCCGTGGCGGCTGTAGCGATGGCTTGGGCGCCAGACCCGCAGACACGGTTTACGGTCATTGCGGGAACGTTCACTGGCAGCCCGCCGCCGATCGCAGCCTGCCGAGCCGGGTTCATGCGGTTGCCGGCCTGGATGACATTGCCCATAATCACGCCGCCGACGCGGGCCGGGTCGAGACCCGAACGACGCAACGTCTCCGCGACGACCGTCGAGCCGAGTGTCGTCGCCGCCACCTCCTTGAGAACACCGCCGAAGGCTCCGATTGCCGTCCGGACAGGGCTGCAGATGACGATCTCGCGCGTTTTCATAGTGTGTCTCCGTGTTGACGTACGTGATGCCATGCCACTTCACAGATCAGGCCCGTGACCACGACGTTTGAATGAGCGCGGCCGCGCTTTTTCGCGTGCAGTCAGCTGCGCGCGTGGCGACTTATGGATCGTGACGTGACGCAGGCTTTCCCGGCGGCGCTTCAGGAAAACAGCGCTCGCAATAAAAACAGCACTCGGAAGATCGCCGGCGAAACCAAACGTCGCTTCCGTTGCTCGATCGCCTTGATGATCGCAGCTGCGGCCTGATCCGTCGTCAGCGGCGGAATGGCCTTCGAAGCATGTTCTCGGCTTCCGGGATTATGCTCCCAATAGCTGCTCTCCACGAGTCCGAGCACGACGAGGCTGACGAACACGCCTTTCGCTTCGACTTCCGTGCGCAGGGCATCCGAAAAGCCCTTCAACGCTTGGCGTGCGGCAATGTAAGCGGCTGCATTCGGCCACACCATATAAGACGCCGGAGAGGTCACGTTGACGATATGGCCGTTCCCCGCCACCAACAATCGTGGAAGGAAGACTCTCGTCACGTCGAACGCGGCGAGATAAGGAAGCTCGATCATCTGTCGAGCTTCTTGCGGAGTAGTTTCGACAGTCGGGAGCCAGCGGCCGGAGCCGGCATTATTGATGATAATATCGGGCGCTCCGGCCTTTTCGAGCACTTGGTCTCCCATGCGAGATATTTCATCGGAGCTCGAGAGATCGCACGTTATGGCGAGCGCGCTGCCTCCCGCCGCTTCGATCTCTCGCGCCAATTGCGCCAGCTTGTCGCCCGAACGCGCGACCAGGATGACGCGCGCTCCTTTGCGGGCGAGCGCACGTGCGGTCGCGGCGCCGATGCCGCTCGAGGCGCCAGTCACGAGCGCGAGTTTTCCTGCGATTTCCATCGTCATGGCTCCTTGTCGATCGGCTCGAGATGAGCGGCCTCATCGCATTGAGCGGGTCATTACGTTGGCGCTGCTTTGGAGCTACGCTTTCGAACCCACCTCCAAGCTCACGTCACGAGTGACGGCTGATCGAGAATCCGAGGCCGCATGTTCATTTTCGATCGTCGGACTCGCGCCCGCAGGCGTCACTTTGAACCAGATCGCGTAGAGCGCCGGGAGGAAGAGCAGGATCAGGACAGTGCCGACAGCCGTCCCTCCGATCAGCGTATAGGCCATGGAGCCCCAGAACACCGAGTGGGTCAGCGGAATGAAAGCGAGGACGGCGGCGAGCGCCGTCAAGATCACTGGGCGCGCGCGTTGGACAGTCGCCTCGATAACCGCGTGATAGGCATCCAAGCCCTCGGCCTCATTGGTCTGAATCTGACCGATCAGAATTAAGGTGTTGCGCATCAGAATGCCGGAGAGGCCGATCAGTCCCAAGATTGCATTGAAGCCGAAGGGCTGCCCGAACAGCAGCAGGATCGGAACCGTGCCGAGCAATCCGAGAGGCGCCGTCAGAAACACCATTCCCATCGCCGGCAAGGACCGGACTTGAAGGACGATGACGAACAGCGTGAAGAGAATCATGATCGGGAAGATCGGAACCAACGCCGAATTGGCCTTGTTCGATTCCTCGGCGTTGCCGCCCATCTCGATCCGATATTGATCGGGAAGGCGCGCGATGATCGGCGCCAGCGCCGTCTGGATTTCAGCCGAGACTTGCGGCGGCTGAAGCGCCTCGTCGATGTCGCATTGAACCGTGATCGTCGGCGTCCGATCCCGCCGTCTCAAAATCGGCTCTTCCGGGCGAATCTCGACGTGGCCGATCTGGCTCAGCGGAATCGGATTCCCGCTCTTGCCCGTGAGTGTGAGGTCGCCGATCTTGACCGGATCGAGACGCTCCGGCCCCGCGCTGCGCCCCGCCACGTCGACGATTCGAATATCCTCGCGCACCTGCGTGGCGGTGACGCCGGTGAGCAGAAACTGCAGCTGCTCAGCCACGTCGACGGAGGTGAGGCCGATCAGCTGGAGGCGATCCTGATCCAGGACGAAGTGAACTGTCGGCGCCCGCTCGCCCCAGTCCTGATTGACTTGGCGCGTGTTCGGATTGGCGCGCATCACCGCCATCACCTCATCGGCGATGGCGCGCACCTTGGTCGTGTCCGGTCCCATGACGCGAAACGAGACTGGAAAATGCGTGTAGGGGCCGAACACCAATTGCGCCACGCGAATGCGAGCCTCGGGCGCGAGACCTTCGGCGACGCGTTCGCGAAAGCGTATTTTGAGGCGGTCGCGGGCCTCTGCATCCGGCGTCAGGACGATCAGCTTCGCGAAGGACGCGTCGGGGAGCTCGGGACTATAGGAGAAGAAGAAACGCGGCGCGCCCTGACCGATATAGGTCGTGACGATTTTCGTTTCGGGCTGCTGCTTCAGCCAAGTCTCCAGCTTCGCGGCGGCGGCGCTGGTCGTCTCTATGCTCGAGCCTTCCGGCATCTGGACTTCGGCCAGAACTTCCGGTCGATCCGAGGTCGGGAAGAATTGTTGCTTGACGACGCCCATTCCTGCGCCCGCGAGGACGAATAGTCCGATCACGATCCCCGCGACCTTGAATTTCTGATCCACCGCCAATGTTATGAAGCGTCGAAGCTTCTGATAATTCGGCGTTGCGTAGATCGCATGGTGTCCGCCTTCGATCGGCTTGATTTCGGGAAGCAGCTTCACGCCCAAATAAGGGGTGAAGACTACCGCGACGATCCACGACGTGATCAGCGCGAAGCCGACGATCCAGAAAATATTGCCGGCATATTCGCCCGCCGTCGAGCGCGCGAATCCGACAGGCGTGAAGCCGATGATGGTCACGAGCGTGCCCGACAGCATCGGCGCGGCGGTATTGCTCCAGGCATAGGCCGCCGCTTTGATGCGGTCGAAGCCTTCTTCCAGCTTCACCACCATGATCTCAATGGCGATGATCGCGTCGTCGACGAGCAGACCGAGCGAGATGATCAAGGCGCCGAGCGTGACGCGATCGAACACGCGATCCGTGACCAGCATGATGACGAGAACCGCCGCGAGAGTGAGCGGAACTGCGGCCGCGACCACGATGCCGACGCGCCAACCGAGACTGACCAGGCTCACGACGAGGACGACGCCGAGAGCGACAAAGAATTTGAGCATGAACTCGTCGACCGACTCCGCGATGTTGACGGCCTGATCGCTGACCTTGGTGAAGGAGAGCCCGGCTGGCAGTTCCTGCGCGATCTTGGCCTCCTCCGCATCCAGCGCCTTTCCCAGCTCGAGGCCGTTCACCCCTTCCTTCATGACGAGGCTGAGCGCCATGGCCGGCTCGCCATTGTGACGGATCAGATAGGTCGCTGGATCCTCATAGCCGCGTGTGACCTCCGCGATGTCGGACAGCTTCAGCACACGGCCGCCGCTGACCAGAGGCGTGTCGGCGATCTTTTGCAGGCTGTCGAAAGCGCCGTCGATGCGAATGAAGACCTGCGGCCCGTTGGCGTCGATCGATCCGGCGGGAGTGACCGCGTTCTGACGCCGGAGCGCATCGATGATTTCGCGCGGCGCGATGCCGAGCGTCGCGAGTCGCTCATAGGAGAAGTTGACGAATATTCGCTCCGGGCGCTCGCCGAGAATGTCGACTTTCTTGACGCCGGCCACATGCAGCAAGCGCTGGCGCAACGCTTCGGCCTCTCGCGTGAGCTCGCGCGGCTGCATGCCGCGGGCTTTCACGGCATATACCGCGAAGCTCACATCGGAATATTCGTCGTTCACGAATGGACCGAGCGCGCCGGCAGGCAGCTTGTGCGCCTCGTCGCCGAGCTTCTTTCGCGCCTGATAAAACTCCTCCTGAACGAGTGACGGCGGAGTCTTGTCCTGCAGCGTCAGTGTCATGAAAGCGAGGCCCGGGCGCGTGAAGGTCTCGACGCGATCATACCAGCGCAATTCTTGCAGCCGCTTCTCGAGCGGCTCGGCGACGAGATTCTGCATCTCCTCGGCCGTCGCCCCAGGCCAGGCGGCGGTTACGATCAGCGACTTGATCGTGAAGGCCGGATCTTCCGCGCGGCCGAGCCGGCTGAAGGCGAAGACGCCCGCCGCGCTGACGGCGATCAGAAGAAAGAGCGTGATCGCCCGTTCGCGAACCGCCAGGGCGGAGAGATTGAAGCCGCTCATTTCGCCGCCTTCTCGTTCCGAGCCTGTCCTGCTTCCACGCGCTCGCCATTGGTGCGAACACGCTCGCCTTCGTGCAGAAGATGGGCGCCGAGCGCCACGACCTGCTCGCCGGCGACGACTCCCTTCTCGAGAATTGCTCTTTCCGCGCCGAGGCGCGCGATCTGGACCGGACGGAACGAAACCGTGTCGCCGTTCACAATCCAAACGCCGGGTCCATCGCCTTTGTCGAAGATCGCTCCGAGCGGCACCGAGGTCGCCGAAGCCGCATCGTCCTTGGCGAGGTAGACGGTGACTGTCGCGCCGAGCGGCGCTTGCTGCGCCGCGCCTTCCAGCACGTAGCGGGCTTCGAAGGTCCGGGTCTGTGGATCTGCGGCGTCCGAGAGCTGCCTCAGATGCGCGACGGCGCCGGCCTGACTCCCGTATACGGTCGCCCGCGCCGTCGATCCGATCGAAGGTCGTATCGTCTCAGGCAGATTGACGGCCGCTTCGCGCGGCCCGGAGTGTGCGAGCTTCACGACGATCTGGCCCGCGGAAACGACTTGGCCGGGCTCGGCGAGCGTCTCGACCACGACGCCGTCGGCGTCCGCGAGAAGAGTGGAATATTCGAGCTCGTCCTTCGCGACTTTCAGCTGCGCTTCTGCTGCGTCCAATTGGGCGCGGTTGGCGTCCGCTGCTGCTTTTGCCTGATCGTAGGCCGATTTGGACACTGCGCCGGAGCCGACCAGCTTGCGATAGCGCGCTTCGTCTGCCGCCGCCTGAGCGTAACGGGCCTTCGCAGCGGTGACATCGCCGGCTCGAACGGTGATCGCGTGCTGATAATCGATCGAATCGATACGCATGACAGGCTGGCGAGCTCGCACTTTCTGGCCCGTGTCGACCAGACGCTCGATGACCTTGCCTCCGACTCGGAAGCCGAGATTGCTCTGCACGCGCGCGGCGACGACGCCTGTGAAGGCCCGCTCTGGCGCGCTGGCGCGCTCTACGGTCGCGACTCGGACAAGCTGTTGCTTGCTTCTCGGGTCTTGTTCGGATTTGCCGCAGGCTGCGAGGCTCAAGGCGGCGATAAGAGCTGTCGCGGCGACAGTCGATTTTTCAAATCGGGGCATGTTCGGGGTCCCAAGCCAAGCTCAGAACCCAAATTAGAAACTGGTGACGATATTGTCAATCAGTCACTCATCACAGAACGCAAGCTAGGGGGCAAGGCTCCGCAGCACCAAATTAGCCATGACGGCCGCACGCTCCTCGAGATCATCGAGGTGCCGCTCGAGAAGACGCGGACTCCAGCACAGCTCCATCGTCTGGAGAATGGCGCGACATGTCTCCTCTATGGGCGTCTTGCGCTCGAACTCGCCCTTCTCGCGCCCTTCCGCGACGAGCTCGCGGATGAGCCCCAGCATCGCTTCCTCGTAGTCGGAGATCGGCCGCCACGCTTCCGAGCAGGCCGTGATCACGATTTCGTGGAGCTTTCGCTCATTGAAGAAAAGCGCCGCGCTTTCGCGCGTGAGGCGCTGGTATATAGCGCGAAGCCTTTCGGCGGCCGACTTCTTTTGAACTACGATCTTCTGCAGCTCGGCGATGATTCTTCCCAGAGCGGCTGCGCTGACCGCTTCGCCGATCGCCTGCTTCGATTCGAAAAATTTGTAGATATAGGCGGTCGACAGGCCGATCGCTCTGGCGAGGTCCGCCACCGTCGTCTTGTTATAGCCGTAACGCCGGAAATGCTCGTTCGCCGCGTTCACGATCTGCTCGCGCCGCTCATGTTCAGCCGGCCCGCGGCGCCCCGGAGGCGAATCGGAAGTAACTTTTGGGTCGCTCTTTTTTGTCATGGAGCCACCATATGCCAAAATCGTGCGCTCAAATCCAACTCGGCTCGCGGGAGGAGCGATTCGAGGATGAGGGGTCTGGCGATCAGCGTCCATTCTGACCTCCTATTCGGATGGGACTTGTCGATCCTCGGCCAGGCGGCGCGATGGCGTTGAACCCGGCCACTCCAGCCGTTCGACCGAGTGATAGCTCGCATGCGTCACATCTTACGCGTCGAGTTATGAATTGACAATATCGTCACTCATAACCTATTTCTGAGCCGGGGAGCTGAAGCGACAGCGGTCGCGGCTCCCGAGGCGGCGCAGCGTCGCTTTTGCCCGATATGAAGAGGCCCGGCCGATGACATTCGCCTCCACTCCGAAATCTCCGCTCGCGCGAGATCACAAAGCGCTCGCTCTGGCGGCGGCACTCTTCGGCGTGAGCGTTTCGGGATGCGCAGTCGGTCCCGACTATGTGGCCCCGACGATATCGCTCGCGGATTTTCACAGCGTCGGCGCCCTTCCGGCGCGTCGGGACGAGTCTCCGCCGCTGGAGCGATGGTGGACGGGATTTGACGATCCGACGCTGACACGCATCATTCGACGCGCCCTGGACCAAAATCTCGATCTGGCGGCGTCGCTCGCGCGCGTCGAGCAGGCCCGCGCCGCCGCGCGGGAAGCCGGCGCCAAGCTTTTGCCGACCACGGACGCGACCGCGCAGGCGGTGAAAATCCGCCAGTCGCTCGAAAGTCCGGTCGGCGCGATCGGAAGAAACCTGCCCGGCTACGATCCGAACCAGGCTTTGTTCGATCTCGGAATCAGCTCGAGCTGGGAAATCGACGTCTTCGGCGGCTTGCGTCGCGGCGCCGAGGCGGCCAGCGCCGAGGCCGAAGCCGCGGAGGCGGCTCGCCTAGGGACGCGCGTCTCGGTGGCGGCGGACGCCGGCGACGCCTATTTTCAGATACGCGGAGATCAGGCGCAAATCGCTGCGACGGAAGGGCAGATCGCAACCGACGCGCATCTGCTCGACCTCGTTCGACAACGTTCCTCCCTCGGCCTCGCATCGGCGCGGGAAACGGCGCAAGCCGAAGCGCTTCTCTATCAGGCGCGCAGCGCGCTTCCGCCGTTGCGCGTCGATCTGGAGGCGCAGCTCAATCGCCTCGACGTTCTCATGGGCGCGCAACCCGGGACCTATGCGGCGGAGCTGAGAGCGCCTGCGAGCATACCAGCGGTTTCTCGCGTTTTCGGAGGCGATAAGCCGATAGACGTCTTACGCCGCCGGCCGGACGTCATCGCCGCGGAATGGCGTCTCGCATCGTCCAATGCGCGCATCGGCGAAGCGATCTCCGGCTACTATCCGAAGATTTCCGTCTCCGGGCTGCTCGGCTTCGAAAGCATGAATGTTTCGCACCTCTTCAGATCCGCGACATTCCAGCCCCAGGCGGTCGCGGGCTTGCGCTGGCGGCTGTTCGATTTCGGCAAGATCGACGCCGAGGTGGCGCAGGCCGAAGGCGCGCATGCCGAGGCGCTCGCCAGCTATCGGCAGTCGATCCTGCGCGCGGCCGAAGACGTCGAGAACGCATTCACCGCCTTCGCGCAGTCCAAGGCGCAATCGCAAGAGCTGGAGGCGGAGATATCGGCTACGAAGCGAGCCCTCACTCTCGCGCAAAGCGCCTACCGCGCCGGCGGAATACCGCTCACCGACGCGCTCGACGCCAATCGGCAATTGCTGGTCGCCAGAAGCGCGTTCGCTCGCAGTCGTGCAGACACCGCGAGGGCCGCTGTCCGCGTGTTCCGAGCATTGGGTGGAACGCCCGACTCCGCACCGTGAACGATCACGGTGGAGTTGACGATAGACAGGCTCCGTGGCGTCCGGCGCGCATCCACGGTCGACGAGGGGATCATAATGGATCAAATCACGCCGACGTTGGAGAGGCTCTCGTCGGGCTCTCCTTCGCGAGGCCGCGATAGACGCTGGGCGCATGTCCCGTCCACTTCTTGAAGGCCTTGCGGAAGCTCGTCGCATCTGCGAAGCCCACGCGTTCGGCGACTTCGTCGATCTGCAGCCTCGTGTTCTCCAAATACTCGGCGGCGATCGATCGACGCAGATCGTCGATGATTTCCTGATATGACACGCCGCTCTCCGAGAGCCGCCGATGCAGGGTGCGCAAAGAAAGGCCCAACTTGTCCGCGATCTCCCGCGCGGGCGGAAATTGCTGCGAGCTGTTGAGGCAGACGACGCGGATCTGCCGCGCCAAATCGGCGCCGCCGGTCGTCTCGGCCAACACCCGATCGCAGAATTGCTGGCAGACTTGGGCGGTGATCGGATTGGCGTTCGGGCAGGCTCGATCGAGGACGGCGGGGTCGAAATGCCACTCCATGGTCTCGCCGCCGAACTCGACCGGGCAATCGAACATTCGCTCGTAGAGCCGCCAATATTGCGGGCGCGGGAAGGTGAAAATCATGCGCTTGGTCGGAAAGTGCGTCCCCAGCACGTGGCTGAACAGCGATGTCATCGAGCTGCGCCAGAACTCGGCGGCGAAGGGCAGCAGGTCGCCGAGCGCCTCCACGCCGTGACTACGCAGAATGGCGGTGTTGTTCTCGATGCTGAAGCTGATCTGCCTCACGGTTGGCCCAGCCATGGTGACATGTTTGATCGAGAGCAGCAGCGCCTGGCCGAAGGTCGCGCTGCTGACCATGGCGTAACCGTAGATGCCATAGTCGCTCAGCCGCTGCCGCGCGCCGGCGAGCAGGGCGACTTCCGGTCGCGTCGCCAATCGGCGGGCGTTGGAGTAAATGGCCAGCCGCTGGCGGTGCGACATGCGCGCTCTGGGATCCTCCAACTGGCAAGGCTGGATACCGGTCCGCGCGAAAAGGTTTTCAACGGAGACGCCCTGTGCGCCCAATTCTGCGGCGAGCGCGCTCAACCCCAGGAGGCTTTGCGTTGGAGCGTCGTGGTCGTCTGGCAGTGGATTCACGATCTTGATGGCCTTCAACGATCCCCTCTCCCAGGAGCATTGGCACGATTTGACCACCTCTTCTGCCACGACGCAATGGATGATCGTGCGGCGATCAGAGACCAGGCCGGACAGGATAATTCGGAGCCGCTGTAAAGTCTCCCAGCACCGCCCACTGGCACGTTCGAACGCCTAGATTGGCATAGTTCGACGTTACTGACGACGGCGCGAACGCCTAAGCTCCTCGACGACACGGACGAGCAAGCGCAGCAAGGGGCCGTGGCTCGATCACAACCGCGGAGAGACGCATGGCTTACGAAACGGTGAACCCAGCGTCGGGAGCGCGTTTGAAGTCCTTCGACGATATCTCCGAGGCGGCGCTCGAATCGGCCGTCGCCACTGCTCAATGGGCCTATACGACGGACTGGCGCGATCGCCCTGTCGGGAAACGCGCTCAAGTTCTTTCCAAAGCGGCCGCGCTGATGTGGGAGCGCGAAAATGAGTATGCCGGCTACGTGACCCTCGAGATGGGCAAGCTCTCGGGAGAGGCCCATGCCGAGGTTCAGCTTTCCGCGGCGATCCTCGATTACTACGCCAGCCACGCCGAGGAATTCTCGAAGCCCAGGACCTTGTCCGGCTTCCCCGACAGCGTGCTCGAGACCCGGCCGATCGGAGCGATCCTGGCGATCGAGCCATGGAATTTCCCCTACTACCAGGTGGCTCGCGTGGTCGGCCCGCAACTTGCCGCGGGCAATGTCGTGCTGCTCAAGCACGCCGAAAGCGTGCCGCAATGCGCGCTGGCCTTCGAGCGGCTGATGCGCGACGCCGGAGCGCCTTCAGGCGTCTTCACCAACCTTTTCGCCAGCATCGAGCAGATCGGGCGCCTGATCGACGACCCCCGCATCGTCGGGGTGACCGTCACCGGTAGCGAGCGCGCCGGCGCCGCCGTGGCCGAGCGGGCTGGACGCAATCTGAAAAAGGTTGTCGCCGAGCTGGGCGGCAGCGACCCACTCATCGTCCTCGAGGATGCGCCGCTCGAGTCCACGGTCGAAAGCGCAATCTTCGGCCGGATGTTCAACATGGGCCAGAGCTGCGTGTCGTCCAAGCGCATCATCGTAGTCGGCCGGGCGCGAGGACAGGCGTTCCAGAACGCCTTTGTCAAAGGCATGGCGGGACTGAAAGTCGGCGAGCCGACCGCGGAAGACACTGGGCTCGGGCCGATGTCTTCTGAACGGGCGTTGAACCTTCTGCTGGACCAGATCAGCGCCGCCAAGATGGGCGGCGCGACAGTGGTGGCCGGCGGCGCACGTATCGACCGGCCGGGCTTTTATCTGCAGGCGACGGTCCTGACTGACATAACCTCGGAAAATCCGGTTTATTCGCAGGAGTTGTTCGGTCCCTGCGTCCCTTTTTGTCGTCGACACCGAGGAGGAGGCGATCGCCCTCGCCAACGCCACCCCGTTCGGTCTCGGCGGCTCGGTCTTCGCCGGCGATACAGCGCGCGGCCGCGCGGTCGCCGATCGGATCGAGAGTGGAATGGTCTTTGTGAACCAGCCGGCATGGACGGCCCCGGAGCTGCCGTTCGGCGGCGTCAAGCGCTCGGGCTACGGCCGCGAGCTGTCGGAGTTGGGTTTCGGCGAGTTTGTCAATCGCAAGCTGGTCACTGTCGTTCAGGCTGGCTCCCCGCCCTGGGGACCGGTCCAATCCGGCTGACGCCTGCTCGGAGGATGCAGAGCGCAGCCGATAACATCGAGGGAGGAAGCACAATGCCGCTATGGAAGGTTTACACTCCGGTCGGGGCCTACTCGGACGCCGACAAGGCGGAGTTCGTGACGAAGATCACCGAAGCGTACGGCACGGTTCCCATTCCAGCGTTTTATGTCGTGGTCATCTTCGAGGAGGTGGCGGCGAACAACATTTTCGTCGGCGGTAAGCCGCATCCGAAGTTCGTGCGATTCAAAATCGACCAGATGGCCCGAACGGCGAATGGCGCTGTTGTGAGAAGCTGGTGGGTTCACACCATCGATAGCTTTATCGCCCCTTGGGTCAAGGATCGCGGATTCGACTGGGAGGTCACGGTGGATGAGCTTCCAGCCGACCTCTGGTCGATTCAAGGCCAGATTCCGCCTCCTTTCGAGTCCGTAGCGGAGAAGCGCTGGATCGCGGAAAACAAGGTCAGCCCATACTCCGGTCACGAGACGATTCCGGCCAGTGGGAAGATTTGGAACGCCGGCGTCGTCGGCTCCTGAATGGCCGGCTTCGAGTCGATGTGAGATACAAGGGGCCGGCCGCTTCCCCTGCAGCCGGCCTTTGTTTTCGGCTCAGAAGCCGCACACCTTGCGCTCGAGATCTCCGACATCCGCACGGCATACGGCATGAAGGTGCAAGCCGCATCTTCGAGGCAGGATTTTTCCATCGCGCAGACGGCCCTATGAGCGGCCGAGCGCCCATCCGTGACGAAGATTTTCAAGTTGGCGGAGAAAGTCGTTATCTCCATGCATTTGATGAACAGATCGTTCACGGCGGCTAAGCGCATTGTCTCGCGGTCATCAGCGACCTGCGAGGCTCGATGCAAGATCAACGTGCGCGACGGGCTGACTGGGGAGCCCGACATTCGCGTGACTGCGGATTCCAAGGTGTGGTTGGGCTATCTCGCGAAAGAGAAAAGTCTGGCATGGGCGCTCATCGGCAGGAAGATACGTATCTCTGGCAACCCGAAGCTGCTTTTGGCGTTTGGCAAATGTTTCCCTTCGCCGAGCATCAAGCACAAGCATGTCGAAGTGCTCCCAGAGACCTCCTTGCTGCGACCTTCGATCAAACCTTATGAGAAGAACGATCGGATAATCGGCAAGGTCCGGTGGCATGGCGAGCTGGCGCTGAAGGAAGTCCTGCAGGTCACTCACAACGTCAAGACTTTTCGCTTCGTCGATCCCCGAGGGGGAGAGATACCGTTCCGCCATGTCGCCGGGCAGTTTTTGACGCTCGACATAGAGCTGGCCCCGCTTCTCTGGACAACTCCCCGCGGATTTTAAGTGGATCTCTGCCGAGGTTTGCTGAACGCGGGG
>NZ_JBQUZK010000008.1:0-48485 GCF_056313885.1 Methylosinus sp. DMC45 | reverse complement strand
GCTCACCCCACGCCCGCGGGCGTATCAACCGCCGGGACTCAACTCGCCGCTGGATGAAACTTCGGGGGCACGTCACGTGAAAGCCCGACGGAAAAACGCTTTGGCGGCGGCGACATTTCGCTTCGCGCGTAGAAAAAATCCACCGTTTTCCTGGCCTTGTCAACGACTTCGCCTATATCGCGAAGTGCCATGCGCGGCTCGCCGCGCTGAACGAGTCCTTTCGTTCGGCTCTCGATCTCGGCTGCGGCGCCGGCCTGTTTGGACCGCTTCTCGAGACATTGAGCGATCGAAGGGTCGGCGTGGACCTTTCCCCACGAATGCTCGACAAGGCCAAGGCGCGCGGCTCCTATCACGAGCTGTTCGAATGTGAGGCGATCGACTTCCTCGAGGCGAGCGACCGACAATTCGATTTGATCGTCGCCTTGGACGTGCTCGTCTATGTCGGTCCGGGCTTGCGTTTCCCGAAGATTGGGATCCCGCTGATACAGCCCGCCTTGTCGCTTCACTAATCTGGGGCTTGGCGGTTGAGATTCACTCCGGCGCGAGCACCCATGAAATCCAACGGATGATTTCCCACTTTCTCGGGATGTGGCCGGAAGATTGACCATCTGGGACGGGTTTCGAGCCCCAGCAACCGCTCGCGCCTGCTCATGGATCTTCGAAAATAGATGATCCGTCAGGAGCAGGTCTGCGTCGGAGCAGTGTCACGAGCGCGTTTCACGCTTGACCGAGCTGATACAGGCGTTGCCGCTTGCCTGCGCCCACACCTACTCGATCACCTTACGCGGGACGATCGCGCATGCCCGATTGACACTGATACTAGCCGCTAGTAATATACATGCTTATTGGTAACTATAAAGACGCACAGATAGATGACGCGCCAAAAATTGCCCCTAGCCGATCCGTGGAACTCTGCGTGCCCATCGCGTGAGGTATTGGCCATAATCGGCGACAAATGGGCGCTGCTTCTGTTGCCTGTCCTGGCCGAAGGGGCCAAACGTAACGGTGAGCTGATGCGACGTCTCGACGGTGTTTCGCAAAAGATGCTCACCCAGACGCTCCGCGGTCTCGAACGAAATGGGATCGTTGTGCGTCAGGACTTCCAGGAAGTGCCGCCTCGGGTGGAGTATCGCCTGACTCCACTCGGAGCGTCGCTCGGCCGAGTCGTCGGAGCGCTCGATCAATGGGTGATCGAGAATTTTCGCGCTGTCGAAAAGGCTCGCACGGCCTTCGATCGGGCAGTCTGAAAAAGGAGTAGGCCAAGCACGGCTCCTGGCTCATTCCGTTTCGAATACGGCCGCCCGATCTCGAGGCGTCGATCCCATTCGAGCCTGAGCCATTCGGCTCGTCAGAGTTCGGATCGCGGGCTCGGAAGCGAACATCATCGCGACGTCGTCGACAATGGGCGGACGGCGATGAATTCGGACACCTGACGCACCAGAGGCTGCACTGCAGCCAATGCGTCGGCTAGTGAGCGGGAATGGCGATCGTCGCCAAACTCCTGATACTCGATTCCGATATGAAAGGCTTTCGTCGCACCGAGATAGCGGCCAACGACGCGAAGGTGCGTATCGAGATGATTCATCTCTTCACGTTCACCGCCTGGGCCGAAGCCGAACTCGCCACTCGAGGTCAGAATGACCAACGCCTTGCCCGACAAGATCGGCTCGAGGGGCCAGTCTCCGCGCGCGAGATCGAAAGAAAAGGTGCGATCGACCCTCACCACCTGATCGACCCACGCCTTGAGTATCGCGGGCATGCCGTAGTTGAACATAGGCGTGCCGATCACGAGAATATCGGCGACCTCCAGTTCACTGATCAGTTCGTCTGAGGCCGCGAGCACGGCGTGCATCGCCGGCGTGCGCGCCTCGGGTTTGGTGAAGCAGGCTGCGATCCACGCCGCATCGACGAAGGGTGGCGCGTGTTCGGAAAGGTCCCGACGCAGCACTGAATCGGCGGGATGTTGCTCAGACCATACATCGATGAACGATCGGCTCAATTGACGAGATAGCGAGCGACCGCCTCGGACGCTGGCGTCGAGATGGAGAAGAGTAGCCATTGGAAAGCTCCGAACACTTGGATGCTAGGGCTCCGCCCCGCCAAGGCGCATTCTGGTTCAGGCGCCCTTCGGCGACGCCTCGCCGATCGAGCCCCAGAAGCGTAGCACGCCCTGACCTGTTGCCGGATCGACCGAACCCCATGACCGGAACTGGCCTGTCAGGCCTTCGAACGCGCCCGTCGTCTCGACGACATTGTGGGTGGTGGCGCCGAGCAGACGTGCTTCGCCCTCGACCGCAGTCAAAACGCTTTGGTCTCGGGTCTGGATGGTGGAGCCGTCCTTGCGAATGAAAGTGTGTTCCATGGCGAAATGGGTCTTATTCCCTTCGACGCGCGGTTCGCCGACAACGCGTGCAAACGCGCCGCCGTCGAAGTCGCCCGTCATCGCAACGACATAGCCGCCAATGAGTTCAATGAAGTCGAAGGTTGCGGTGCCACCCATTGTGAATTGTTTGGTCATGCTCACTCTCCCGGTTGCACACCGGAACTGTCCGGCGGCCCCGAAGTTTATGAGCGCCGTCAGAACGATTAGACAAGTACGCACCTTCAGGTAACATAAAAAATACGATGCTATTCGCACGCTGCTCGAGTTTCGGAGCAATGACGAGACTCTGTTGCAGCGCGCCGCCGGCTTCCTTACGCAATGGTTCGTGGACGGTCTGGTGACGAAGATTTCGTTGTCCGCCTGACGCGCCGGTCTCACGGGCGCGCGCAGCGGCGCGGCAGCAGGCGATCGATCGAAACGACGCCGGGTCCGCGCGCGACGATGAGCAGCAGGCAGGTCGCCCAGACGCCGTGCGTCGGCCATGCATCAGAATAGACGAAGATTTCGATCACCAGCGTCATGGCGACCAGCGCCGCTGCGGCGAGCCGGCTCGCGAGACCGAGCACGAGCAAAACCGGAAATACATGCTCCATGATCGTGGCGGCATGCGCCGCGACGACAGGATCGAGCAGCGGCAGCTTATAGTCTTCCTTGAAGAGATAAATGGCGTTTTCCGAGATGCGCCAACCCTCGAGCTTCGTCTGTCCAGATTGCCAGAAGACAGCGGCCGGGAAAATGCGGGCGCCGAGCGCGATGAAGGAATAGGGAATGCGCTCGAGCGCTCCGATCACGCGCTGCGTGAGGATGCAGAGCGAGGCTCCCGTGAACCGGGAAGGATTCGAGCGCGAAGGCCAATTCCATTCGCTGCTCGTCTATCGGACGAGCTGCGAGGCGTTCCGCGATCCTGTCCTCGTCCAATTCCTCGTGGGCGACCATCCGTCGCGACAATCGTCGACATTCGCGACGTACGACCGTGAACAGCCCGCCGGCGAAGGATGCCGCCGTTCTCAGCGTACTCACGCGCTGCACGACAATCAGAAGCGCCTCTTGCACGGCGTCATCGATCTCGCTCGTCATGCAATGGCGCGTGGCGTAGCGGCGCGCGTCGAACCGGCACTCGGCGAGAAGACAGTCCGGCGCTACAGCGTCGCCCCCTTGAGCGCGGACGACGAGATCGTGCGAGCAAGCCGCCATCGACTTCCCCTCAGTGACCGAGCCGACGACCACCCACCATGGCGCAAGCGGGGCAAAAGCCCAGCAGCCCGCTCATCGGCGCCACGAGGCCCATGGCGGCGACGCCCCAGCCGGCCGGCGTCGCGCCGAAATAGGCGACCGAAGCGGTCGCGAGCCCTAGCCCCACCGCCACTCTGGCGACGCGCTCCCAGCTCGGAACATTTTTCACATACAACATCGTTCGTTCTCCCGTCCTGGTCAGAGGATCGATCCTCCTCGCCCGATTAGGAGGGAGGGAAATCCGAAAAAAGATTCGCTGCCACGAAAAAAATGTTACAGCGCGCCGACGCGAAGATCCGGCAACAATGCTGCCCGCATGTACGTGGATCGCTTCTCGAACCAAAGAAGGGAGATGGATTGCGCTTTCGGCTCTCACGGCGATACGCCTTGTCCTGTAATCCAAAGACCCGGAGCAACATGGTCGACACGAGGGAAGCCGATCTGACGCACCCTATCATCTTTTCCAATATTGAACGAGGAACTGACGATCGAGTTCGGGCGCGTATTTGACGACCCAGCGATTGAGCGTGGAATGGTCGACTTCGACGCCGCGCTCTTCCATCATTTCCTCGAGTTGCCGATAGCTGATCGGGTAGGCGACATATCAGCGCACACCCCAAAGGATGACATCTCGTTCAAAAAGGCTGCCGAGAAGTCGCTCGGCGGAGGGCAGGAAACTTTTGCGAAATCGGAGTCGACACGACAGCTTAAGGGGTGTCCAGCCCGATCCAAAGCTCGCGTATCTGCTCCAGATTTTTTGCCGGATCATATCGCTCGACATCGAGATCCAAGCTCTCGGCGGACAAGCCGCCGACGCCCGCGAGAACGGCGCAGGCGGCGACGACGCGATCATGCTGCGCCGAGACCATCTTCACGCGCGCGTCGAACAGCGCCTGCTGCGCATTCAGCACATCGAGAAACGTTCTCTGGCCGAATTCCGCCTCGTTGCGAATTTGCCGGAGAGCCCGCTCCGAGGAGCGCACCACCGTTCCGCCATAATGCAGCGCCGCATTGGCGGTCGCCAGCCGGCTGTAGCTCGCGGCGAGCTTGGCGCGTACGACGCTGCGCTGCGCCGAGACATGCGCCTGCGCCTGACCGAGCTGCTGCTTGGCCTGACGCACCGCGGAATATTCGGCGCCGCCATCATATAATGGCACGTTGAGCGTTCCCGTCACCTGCGCGGAAAACTGCCGCGTGCCGGGATAGCCGAGATAAGAATCATATTGCTGGAAGACTTGGCCGCCCACGGAGAGCGACGGCATCAGCGCGCCCTCGGCGACCTTCACCGCCAATGACGCGACATCCACTTGATGAAGAGACGAGATCACCTGCGGATGCAAGGCGACGGCCTGCTCGAGAGCGCGCTCGGCCGTCGCCGGCAGATCGCGCTCGCAGCCCTTCGCCGGCTCGAGCCGGTCGGGCGCGCGGCCGATCACCTCCCTATATTCGGCGATGCTGGCGCGCAGCGATTCCCGCGCGGCCACATGATCGGATTCGGCTTGCGCCAGCGCCGCTTCCGCCTGCGCGACATCGGCGATCGTCGCCATTCCCATTTCGGCCCGATCGCGCGCCACGCGCAGCTGCTCCATCAGAACGGCCCGATTGTGCTTGCGCAGGCCGAGCGCGGCGGTGTCGCGCAGCACGTCCATATAGACGGTCGCCGCATGCAGCAGCACTTCCTGCTCCGCGGCCAGCAGAGTCGCGCGCGCGGCGAGCACGCCGGACTCCGCCTGACGCGTGGAATTATCGGAGCGCCAGCCATCGAACACGGTCAGCGACAGATTCAGCGCGCCGCTACGCGGATGCCCGAAATTCTCGTCATTCGTGTAGAGGCGATTGCGCAGCTGATCGCGGCCGCCCGGCTGACGCACGCTCGACTTTTGCGGACCGGCGCTGAAAGACGCATTGGCCTTCGGCCGATGTCCCGCCGCCGCCTTGGACACATCCTCGTCGCGAACCCGCACGACGGCTCGCTGCTCCTCGAGATCGGGATTATTGGCGTAGGCCGCGGCCAAGGCGCCCTTCAACGTCTCCGAGCGGCTGTCTTGCGCCGCGAGCGTCAAGACGCATGACACGAAGGCGCAAAGGACCCGCCCGCGGCGACGATCGGCGAGATCGTTCTTCATGGCGTCGCCATCCGATGCGCTCGCGCCGCGGTCATTTCGCATCCCTCTCACGCGCCGCCTCGTCGAAATCGAGCTTGCAGCGTTGGCCGCCCGGCAGGCGATTGTCCGGGTTCGGCAATAGAAGGCGCACGCCGAATGTCGCGCTCGCCGGATCGAAAACGCGATCGATCACCGAGACCGTCGCGGCGTGGCTCCCGCCGATAGGCTCGTCCGGCGCGACCATGATGGTCTCGCCGATCGCGATCTTCGGATACATGGCGACCGGGAGAAACGCCTCGACATGCAGCGGATCGAGATGCACGACGCTCATGATGAAAGTGTCCTGATGGACGAACTCCCCCGGCGACAGCTTGCGCTCGGCGATCACCCCCGCAATGGGGCTGCGAATGGTCCTTTGCTCGAGCACCGCGCGAGAGCGCTCCACCTCGAGCTCGGCGAGCCGCAATTCCACCTTCTCGCGCGCCAGATCTTCTTCCGCGACGCGCATATCCGCTCTCTGCTCGTCGAATTTGTCGCGCGTGACGCTGTTGCGCGCGAGCAGCTCTCGCGCGCGGCCCATGCGCGCCCGGCTGAGCGTCAGCCGCGCGGCCTGAGCCTCGACGCGCGCTGCGCTGGCGGCGCGGGCCTTGTTCAATTCGAGCGTCGCGGCCTCGACGCTCGATTCGAGCCGGGCCACCACTTGGCCGGCAGCAACGACGTCTCCGCGTTCGACGAGCACCTCGGAAACGAGCCCCGCCGTCGGGCTGCCGAGCTTGACGGTCATCGTCGGATCGATGACGCAATCGAACCGACGGCCGTCGGCGCGCGCCGCGCCGCATGCCGTGAGAGCCGCCGCGACGACGACTGCCGCGAGCGAGCGGCTATTCCGCTTTTCCGGTGAAGGCGAGCGCATGATCGAGAGTCTCGTCTCTGTCCAATAATTCGTGACGCATATGAGCATGAAGCCGCTCCGCGCGACGTTGCGCTGTGCGAAGAGCCAAACGCGCGGGCCATGACCAGCCGGCTCGAATCATTACGTACATTAGGTACCGTTCGAAGGGTAAAGCGTTGGTGTCCGTCAGAGCGTCCTCGAGCGACAAGATCGCTTGAAAGCAGCCGTGTTGTCCTTGTCGCGCGCAGCGTCCGGCCAGCTGGCGGTCGATTCTGCGCGCGTCGTGAAGCTCGGACATGATGACGTGCAGTCCGCCCAATTCGATCACATCGTCGTCGAGCTTTATGTCGGTCCCGCGGCCCGCCATGTTCGTCGCGACCGTGATGCGGCCGCGCCGCCCCGCGGCGGCCACGATCTCCGCCTCGGCCGCGTCCTGCGCGGCGTTGAGAACGACATGCGGCAAGCCGGCCGCGGCGAGCGCCTCGCTCGCTCTGCGCGATGTGGCGACCGATCTCGCGCCGAGCAGCACGGGCGCGCCCCGCCGATGATGCTCCGCGACCGTCTCCGCGACCGCGCGCCATTTCTCCGCCTCCGTGGCGAAGATACGATCGGCGAGCAGCTCGCGTCGCGAGGGCCGGTTGGTCGGCACGCGCGCGACGGCGAGGCGATAGACGCTCCACAGCTCGCCCGCGACCTCCGCGGCCGTGCCCGTCATGCCGGCGAGCCGCTGATAGCGTCGAAAGAAGCGCTGATAGGTCATTCGCGCGATCGTCGCCCGGACGCCCGAGATCGCGCCGCCTTCCTTGACCTCGATCATCTGATGGAGCCCGTCGCTCCAGAAGCGATCGGCCATGACGCGGCCGGTATGCTCGTCGACGATCTCCACCTTCCCGCCGCGCACGATGTAATGCTCGTCGCGATGGAAGAGGCGCATCGCCGTGATCGCCTGAACCGCCCATTCCTCGCGTTGCGCCGTCATGCGCCAGCGGCTTCCGAGCGGCTGCGCCAATTCGGCGAGCAGAGCGCGGCCGCTCGCGGTGAGCTCGACCCGACGCTCGTCGAGGCGGATCGCAAAATCGCGTCCTTCGCTCATCCGCTCGGCGAGCGCCAGCGCATGAGCGAATTCCTCGCGCTCGGAGGTCGATTGAAGCTCGCGCGAGAGAATGAGCGGCGTGCGCGCCTCGTCGATGAGTATGCTGTCCGCCTCGTCGACAATGGCGAAGTGAAGGCCGCGCAGCAGAAGATCGCGCTCCGGCGCCGCCGGCGCGGCGAGCCGCGCGAGCTTGTGCCGGAGATCGCCGCTCCGCCGCCCGAGCGCCAAGCGGTCCCGCAAATAATCGAAGGCGAGGGTCTTGTTCGTGCAATAGGCGATGTCGCAGGCGTAGGCCTCCGCTTTTTGCTCGGGCGCCATCTCCTGCGTGACGACGCCGACGCGCAATCCGAGAAATTCATAGAGCGGCCGCATCAGATCGGCGTCGCGACGCGCGAGATAGTCGTTTACCGTGACGACATGGGTCGGGATTCCGGCCAGCGCCGCGGTCGCCGCCGCCAATGTCGCCGTGAGCGTCTTGCCTTCGCCCGTGTCCATCTCGGCGATCATTCCGCAAAGGAGAATATCGCCTCCGATCAGCTGCACGTCGAAGTGACGCATTCCGAGCACGCGATCCGACGCCTCGCGGATCACCGCGAATGCTTCCGCGATCGCCTCGGGGTCGCGCGCGCGACAGCGATACAGCGTTTCACGCAGCGCTCGGCCGCGCAGGCGCAGCTCCACGTCGGAGAGCGCGCGCAGCTCCGCCTCATGCGCGGCGACGCGCTCCACGACGCCGGAGGCGCCGCGCCCGGCGAGCCAGCCGATCGCCGGCGCAAATCGCGCCGCCGCCGCTTCCGCCGCGCGTTCCAGCGCACCCGATCGCGGCCAGCGGCGCTCGGGATAGATCCGCGAACGCGGCAGGGGAACGCGCGCCGGCGCGGACGCCTCAGACACCGAACTGCCTCAGCAGCAATTGGCGCGCGGCGCGCCAGATGCGCCCAGCGACCGGCTCGGCGCCATGATCGAAGCGCACATAGACGCGCTCGCCTATGTTCATCCGCGCCTCTTGCGGCGGGACATGAAGATCGAGGTGAAACTGCGTTTCGAGCGCGCGCGGCGCATCGGTCTTGGTCGGATCGATCGCAATGTCGCCGCCGCCGCGCTTGCTGAGCGCGAGGCTCGGCAATTCGTCCAGAGCCGCCGGCGCCTCGCGCGCGACAATTGCGGGAATCACGCGATCGACGCGATCGACGAAGCGGACCTCCACCTTCATCGTGCGGCTGCGCACGAGATCGATATCCGATTGCGGAACCACGACGCGCACCACCGGGTCGCCTTCTGCGATGACATAGCCGAGCAGATCGCCCTTCTTCAAAAATTTTCCGGGAAGGTCCGCCGCGCGCGGCAGGATGAGGCGGCCGGAATTCTCGGCGACGATCTCGAGATCGGCCATGCGCCGCCGGTTCAGCGCCAAGGCGCCTTCGAGACGACGCAGCTCCTCGCGAAAAATATTGGCCTGCACGAGATCGGAGCTGGCGACAGCCTCGAGCCGCAGGCGATAGGCCTCCGTCTGCGCCTCCAGCACCGCGGTCTCGCCGGCGAGGATCGGGTCCGCCAATGTCGCGACGCGCGTTCCGGCTTCGACAGGGCGATCCTCGGCGACGAGCGCGTCGATCACTTCTCCGTCCGTGCGCACGCGAAGCGTGGACTTCTCCGGCGCGACGACGACGCCCTGCGCCATGGTCGCATAAGGAGCGGGAATCACCGCGGCGAAGATGACGAGCGCCGCTGTCGCGAGGCCGCAGGCGAGCAGCGCCCGTCCACGCACGCTTCGCAGCTGCGGATCGGCGAGGAGCCGGCCGAAGCCTTTCGCGAGCGGCAGCGCAACGCCGGTCACGAGCCCCCAGAGCGCGAGCAGAATGCCGAGAATGAAGAAGCGCGAGCCGATGAACAGAGCTATGCCGAAGGTCACGGTCATTCGGTAGACGAAGGACGCCGCCGCATAGGCGAGAAGCCAGCGCGCCTCGCCGGGCGCCGTCGCCGGCGAGGCGAGATGCGCGAGGCCGAAGATGTGGCGCTGCAGAAGATAGAGCGCATAGGCGTTGGCGCGCGCGCCGAGATTGGGAATCTCGATCAGATCGGCGAGAATATAATAGCCGTCGAAGCGGAGCAGCGGATTGCCGTTGACGAGCAATGTCGAGGCGCTGCCGATCAGCATGACGTCGAAGGCCGCGGCGCGCACGAAGCCTTTCTCGACGAGCGCCCAGACCATCATCGCCACTGCGGCGAGGAACATTTCGACCATGATCCCCGCCGCGCCGACGATGATGCGGCGCCGCTTCTCCTGAAAGGCGGCCGAGGCGGAGGCGTCGACATAAGGGACCGGCATCAGCACGAGCAGCATGACGCCGAGCTCATGGACCTCGCCGCCCCAGCGCGCCGTCGCCATGCCATGGCCGATCTCATGCAGCGCCTTGACCAGCGGATAGACCAGCAGCAGAAGAACAATGTTCTCCGCGGACAGAACGCGATCGGCGACATTATGGGTGAGCGCGGTCCATCGCATGCCGGCGAGCGCGAGCCCGATGGCGATCGTCGCGAGCCAGAAGCCGAAGCCCCACCAGCTGAACAAGAATCTGCCGAGCGGCGCCGTCGCGGCGAGGAAGCGCTCGGGATCGATCAGCGGAATGCGGATCGCCAGCGGATTGCGAATGTTCTGCACGAAGCTTCGACGACTGTGCCGATCGGCCCGATGCGCCAATTCGTCCATATCCGGCGGAACGTCGCCGATCAGAAGATCGGCCGCATGAACCTGGGCGAGAAGACGAATGGTCTCGTCCTGCGTCGGCTGATCGTCGCCATAGCGCTCGCCCATCATCTCCCAAATCTGGTCGATGGTGCGGCGACCGTCCATGAGGCAGACGATATGATGCGCCAAGGGCGAGAGGCGATGAAACTGACCATTCTGCCGATCCTGCAGAACATACCACAGCTGGCCCCGATGCCGCTGGCGATGGATGCGCGCATGCGCGCGCAATCTCGGCTTGAGATCGGCGACGCGATACCAGGAGGAGCTGCGCAGCGGCGCGACCATCGGGCGCTCCTAAGCCAGCCATCGCCAGGACCAGACCTTCAGCCAATCGACCAGCGATCGGGTCCAGATCCAGCCGATGCGTCTGCGGCCCGCATCCACTTTTCCGACGCCTTTCATGCCGGGCCGCAGCTTCGGCGAGCTCGCCCGCAGCGCGGCCTCGATGCGAAAAGTGTTCGCGCCTTCGTCGGCCTTCGCCACAGGCGTAATTTTTTCGACGGTGATCGGGAAGGTCTCGTTCGGGAGCGCGGCGATCAGCAATTCGCCGCCCGCTCCGTTCACGATCTCATTGACCTGCGATTCGTCGACATCCAGAACGACCCGCCAATCGTCGAGCGGCGCGATCTCGAACAGGAGCTGCCCGCGCTGGACGGCGGCGCCGATGGACTGGCTGAGATCGCCGGAGACGACGAGGCCGTCGAAAGGCGCCTGCAATTTCGTACGCGCGAGCTGCTCGTCCGCGAGCTTTATCTGCGCCTCGGACTCCTGCATCTCGGCGCCGAGCACGCGCGCGTCGGCGCGATTGCGCGCGCCGCCGGCGCGCTCGAACTCATATTGCTTCTTCTGTCTCTCCGTGACCCAGCGCAAGCGCTCGAGCGCGAAGTCACGATCGTCGAGAGTCGCCAGCAGGTCTCCGCTGCGCACCTCGTCGCCGGCGCGCACATGCGCGTCCTTGATGAATCCGTTGAATGGCGCGACGATCGCGCGCTGCACCCGGCCCTCGATCACGGCGTTGGCGCTCACGCGATAGACGTCGGTCACGAGAGAGAGCAGCAGGCTCAAGGCAACCAGCGCGAGCGCTGCGAGCTTGCGTCCGACATGGCCCGGCCCGACGAGATCATGCGCCTGCGCGCGAAGCGATTCCCACGCCTTGAGGATCAGCCAGCGATCATCGCGGCGGCGAATGTCGAGCACGGGACCGAGCGCGGAGGCGAGACATTCGAGAAAAGCGATCTCGTCCTGCTCGAACGGCCGGTCCTTGCCGCGCTCGAAGGTCAAGGCCCCGACGAACTGGTCCTTGGCGAACATGGGCGTCGTCAGAATGGCGGCGCAGCCATGCGCCTCGGCCAATTCGCCATGCGCGCGGACGATCGTCGAATCTTCCGGGCGCGACGGATAGAGGACGACGGCGTGCTGATCGACCGCCTCAGTCATCGCGCCATTCAAAAGCCGAACGAGGTTGAGGTCTTTTCCGAAATGCGCGCTATGGGAGATCGCGGCGACGCGCACGCCCGACTCTTGCGCGAAGCCGATGCTCACGCGCTCGCAGGCATGGAGCGACGCGAGCTCGGTGACGCAGGCGCGACAGGCCGGCGCGAAGCCCTCCTCCTCGAGCGCCAAGGCGAGCATGTCGAGAACGCTCGTCACGCGGCGCAGACGCTGCGTCGATTCGGCGGCGGCGTCCATGCGCAGACGCTCGCGGATCCGCGCGACGCCCCATTGCAGCTGCCGCGCCGCGAGCCGCGCTTGCGCCGAGCCATCGCCTTGAATCTCGATGGCCGCGGCGCCGAGAATTTTATCGTCGATGATGATCGGATAGGCGATTTGCGCGACCGGCGATGGCGCGCCGGAGTCGAGGGCGGGCTTGCTCACCACGCCGCGGCGTTGCATGACAGCGAGATCGATCGTCGAATGAAGGCGCGAAACGGCGTCGACGCCTTCCGGCCATGAGGCGATTTTTCGATTGCCGCCTTGGTCCCGCAGAGCGATCGCGCCGCAGATCGCAAAGGAGATCATTCCGCATTGCAGCGCCAGCCATGCGGCGAGGACAGCGTCGAGATCGGCGGCGTCGTCCAGACGCTTCCACAGCGCCTGCTCGAGGACGGAGACGCGCTCCTCGTCGAGCAGCCGCGCTCTTTCAGGGGGCCGCGGACCGCCGGCCCCCTCTGTGCTCGCGAGCATTGTCACGCGTCACCACCGCGCCAAAGGTGCGGCGCGCTCAGCGCCCGTCGATTTTCAGCGCGCCGTGGCGGCTCTCATATTCCTTGAGAACGCCCGCCAGCGCGACGCTGAGGCGCTTGGCCGCATGCGGGCTGAGAATGACGCGATCGGTCAATTCGACATGCACCTGCCGCTCATTGCCGATGTTCCAGGTCTTGTTGGTGCCGAAAAACAGATCCACCTGCTCGAGCGTGCTCTGAATATTCACGACATTGGCGAAATGCGTGACCATGCTGCGATCGTCCCACAGCACCGCCGACTGACGGGCGCCGTCTGCAATGTCGGCGGCGGGCTGCGCATTCGACTCGACCTGATCCATAACCACACTCCGTTTTGAAAACGAGCACGCTCTACTTCATGCTTCTAAAGCGCCGGTCACGATTCGCATCATTGTATGACGGTCATATTACAGCGCTGCGCGGCCCTCCCACGCCGCTACCAATCGAACCGCCAGCCATCGCCCGGCAGCGCATGGCCGCCGTGATCGGCGTGATCGCGCTTGTGCTCGGCTTCGAGCCACAGCCAATCGTCGAGGTCCGAGCAATGCGGAACTTGCGGCGGCGGAACAAACTGGACCGGAACATCCGTGCTCGCCACTCCAAAGGCGCCGGCGACGGCGGCCTGCTGGATTTGATTGGCGGTGAGCGTCTGCCCGAAGAAGGCGACCTCATCGATATGGCCATCGAAGGACTTGGTGATCTTCAGCTTGGAGAGATCGCTCGCCGCGCCGACAGTGGTTTCGTCGGAGCCGCCGATCACGATCGCGGATTGGTTCGCAGTCAGGCCGCCGGCATAGGCGTTGGAGCCGACGAGCGCGCCATCGAGATAGAGCTTCATGCCGCCGGCGCCGAAGGTGAAAGCGAGATTGCGCCACGAGCCGGCGGCCACCGTCGTGGACGAGCGGATCGAGTAGACGCCGGATGGCCCCTCCATCTGCACGACCAGATGATTGCCGTCGAGGCCGATCGTCAATCCGCCGCCGAGGCCGGCGCCGTCCTTGGCGAACAGTGTCTGCTGTCCGAAGGTCGAGCGCGCGTCGAACCAGAGCGTGATCGCGCCATTGGCGACGGCAAAGGCCGGATCATTGGCGACGGCCACATATTCGCGGCTCGAGTCATGGAAATCCGCCGACGTTCCCGCGCCGAAGGGCGCGATCGCCGTCGATGGGCCGGCGTCGTCGCGATCGGGCTGGCCATTGGCGTAGAACACGCCGTTCTGCGCAGCGCCGGCGCTGTCCGCGACAGTGGAGCCGGCGCCATCGAAGGTCCAATAAGCGATCGGCGTCAGCAATTGCTGATCGGCCGTCACCTGCACGCCGGACTGCACCAGCAGCTGCGCGCCATTGCTATGGTAGACGTCGTAGACGACATTGCCGATGGCGCGCTGGCCGATGTCGCCCCAGGCGCCAGAGAGATGCAGCGGCTGGGCGCCGTCGCCGAGCACGACGAGCCGCCCATTGCCGGCGAGCGCCTGAACATCCGCGGCGCTCAGCGTCGAGGGATTGGCGCCGCCGAGCACATAGGCCGATGTTCCGTCGCCAAAGACGAGACGCTCGACGCCTTCGAGCTGGTCCGTGCCGTCGATAGTGGGACCGGTCGCCCCTTCAGCGATCAGCTTTTGCGCGCCCTCCTTCATCAGCCGGCGCACGAAGGCCTGATCGACGGAGCCGCTGAAGATCGCCACCTCGTCGATGAGCCCGCCGAAGGCGTTGGTGACGCGCTGCTTGGAGAGGTCGCCCGAGGCGTCGGCATTGCTCGCATTGGAGCCGCCGATCACGATCGCCTCATGATTGCCGGCGATGCCGCCGGAATAGGAATCCTCGCCGACGAGCACGCCATTGAGATAGAGCTTCATCCCGCCTTGGCCGAAGGTGAAGGCGAGCTGGTTCCACGAGCCGGCCGACACGATATTGAGCGTGTCGACGACATGTCCGTCGAGCGACGCCTCGAGACGCTGCCCGACGAGGCTGATGGTGAGCCCGTCCTCGGCGCGCGCGCCGTCCTTCGAGAACAAGGTCTGCGTTCCCTGCGTCCCGCTCGCGTCGAACCAGAGCTGGATCGCGCCATTGTCGAGCGCGAAATCGTCGGAATTGGCGACGGCGATATAGCCGCGCGGGTCCTTGTGGAACGCCGCCGATGTCCCCGCGCCGAAGGGCGCCACGCTCGCGGAAGGCCCGGCGTTGCCGAGGTCCGAGGCGAGCTTCGTCACAAAAGTGGCGTTCTGGGCGACGCCGGCGCTATCCGCCAGCGTCGTCGCGCCGCGCGCCTCATCGAGCGACCAATAGGCGACGCCTTGCGGCAGCGCCGGACGCGTATCGGCGACTTGAAGCGCGCCGCCGACGAAGGACAGCTGATAATCCGATAGCGCGCCGCCGAGGCCTGCGCCGGCGCTCACCAGACGCGGGCCGGACACCGTGAGACGGCGGATCTGGTCGCCGTTCAGCGCCTGGCCGAACACCGCGACCTCGTCGATCGAGCCGCGGAACGCCTTGCTGATCGTCAGCTTGGAGAGATCGCCGCTCTGATTCTTGTTGGCTTCGTCCGAGGCGCCGATCACGATCGCCTGGCGATTATTGGCGAGGCCGCCGCTGTAGGAATTGGCGTCGACGAGCGCGCCATCGAGATAGAGCTTCATGCCGTCGGCGCCGAAGCTGAAGGCCAGCTGCCGCCAGCCGCAGCCGATATCGTCGCAGCTTGTCACCGTGTAGGACGTCGTTCCCGTCTCGAGCCGAGCATAGACGCGGCCATTGGCGATTCCGATGGTGAGATCGCCCGCATTATTGCCATAGCCGTCCTTCGCGAACAGCACTTGATCGCTTCTGCGTCCATCCTCGCCGGCGTCGAACAGGAAGGCGATCGTCCCATTCGCCGAATGGAGCGCCGCATCGTCAGCGACGGCCACATATCGGCGCGCGTCGCCATTGAAGCTCGCATTGGCGCCGGCTTCATAGGACACATTGTCCGCCGACGCGCCGCCGTCCTCCGATCCGTGCAGGGAGGCGCCATAGAAGGTTCCGTTCTGCGGCGTTCCGACCGCGTCGGCGACGACGCCATCGACCACATTGTCGAAGGACCAATAGGCGCTCGGCTGCACGATCGGCATGGAGACCGTGTCGATTCCGTCGCCGCCGTCGATGAGATCATTGCCGCCGCCGCCGACGATGTAATCGGCGCCGTCGCCACCGAGAATGACGTCGTTGGCGCGTCCGCCGATCAGCGTGTCGTCGCCGAGGCCGCCGAGCAGCACCGACGGCCCCGAGCCCGCCCGAACCGTGTCATTGCCGTCGCCGGCCTTCACCGTCAGCGGCGCGTCGACGCTCGCGTCGACAGTCACAATGTCGTTTCCGCCGCCCGTGGCGATGATGATGGACTTCACATCGGCGGCGTTGAACGTCTTGATGACATTCTGCCCGATGATCGGCAAGAAGCTCGCGTAGACCTCGATCGTCGCGCCATTGGGATCATTGGCGCCGCGCGCGCCCTTCTGCATCACATCCTGAACCTGCTGATCGCTCAGCTGGCGGCCATAGACGGAAACCTCGTCAATATGGCCGGAGAAGGAATCGCTGATCGTCAGCTTGGAGAGATTGCCGGACGTGCTGCGATTGTCGGCGTTGGACGCGCCGATGACGATCGCCTCGTGATTGCCCTGCAATCCGCCCGTATAGGCGTTCTCGCCGACGAGCGCGCCGTCGAGATAGAGCTTCATGCCGGCTTCGCCGAAGGTGAAGGCGACATTATGCCAATCGCCGCAGGAGACATTGTCGCCGCCTTCCACACGGAAGACGGTGAGCCGCCCGGTCGCATCGACGCCCTCGAGCTCGGCGAACAAGGTCCCCTGATCGACGGCGATGGTCAGCTGGCCGGCGCCCGTCCCGCTCTTGTTCTTGGAGAAGAGGACCTGCGTGTCGCACCAGCCGCGACCCGTGTCATTGGCGTCGAACCAGAGCTGCACCGCGCCGCTCGCGAGGTTGAAGACCGGATCGTCGGCGACGACGACATATTCCTTCTTGTCGTCGTGGAACTCGATCGAATTGGCCGCGCCGAAAGGCGCGAAAGCGGCGGACGGCCCCGGATCGGCGCGGTCCGGCGCGCGATTCGTATAGAGCGTTCCATTCTGCGGCGTTCCGGCGCTGTCGGCGACGGCGGTTCCGCTGGTCTCGTTGAAGTTCCAATAAGCGACCGGCTCGAGCGGCTTGCGCACGATCACCGTGTCGTCCTGCGGCGTGCCGGCGATGCGCAGCACGCCGTCGAGCAGAGCGACGCCGGTGAGCCGCGCTTCCGTCGTCGCCGTCGCGACGCCGAGATCGTCATCGGAAAGATGCGCCGAGATCGTCCAGAAGCCCGGATCGCGATAATTATGCGTCAGCTGGAAGTCGCGCGTTCCGGCCGCGTAAGCGATGGTCTCGGCCGCTGTCCCGTCGCCCCAATCGACGATGAGCGTATAGCTGTCCAGCGTTCCCGGATCGGTGAAGGCGGCGGTGAGCACAACCGGCTCGCCCGGCAGCACATTGCCGACCTCGGCCGCATTATTGGTGAAGGTGGCGAAGACCGGCGCGACATTGGCGACAGTGACCGCGGCGCTGATCGTCGCCGAGCCGCCGTCCTTGTCGAGGAGCGTCAGATCGATGCGATAATCATCGGCCGCGGTTCCCGTCGGATTGTCGTCGAGATAGCGATGCGTCGCGGCGAATGTATGGCTCGCCTCGTCTATGGTCAGCGCGGAGGCGCCGCCGTCGCCCCAGACCACGGCGCCCGAATGCGTGTCGAGGACGCCGGCGTCGGCGAAGCGACCCAGCAAGGTCACGGTCCCATTCTCGTCGATGGTGAGGCTGGAAGCGAGCGCGCCGCCGGTCGTCTGCTTCTTGGCGGCGACGCCGTTCAGCGTGAGATCGGCGATGATCGGCGCCGCATTCGTCACGATGACAGCGGCGGTCGAAACATTGCTCTTGGCCCCGGCGTCGTCGGTCACGATCGCGGAGATCGTGTAGTCGGCGCCCGCGGCCGGATTGTCGAGATAGACATGGGTCGCGGTAAAGGCGCGATTGACCGCATCGACGACAATCGTCGCGCCGGCGCCCGCGCTCGCGGAGCTCGAGCCATCGCCCCAATCGATCGCGATCGTATGGAGATCGAGTGGTCCCGCATCCGTGTAGACGCCGGAGACGGTGACGGAGGAGCCCTCTTGCGATGTGCTCGGAACGACGCTCAATGCGCCGGCGACGGGCGCGACATTATCGACCTTCAGGCTGAGAACCGTCGGGGCGCTGGCGCCCTGATCCTTGTCGACGATATTGGTCGTGATCGTGTAGACGCCGTCCTGAACATAGCGATGGGCGACGTCGAAATTGAGCGCGCCGGCGGAAAGATCGACGATCTCGCTCTGCCCATCGCCCCAGGCGACATTCAGCCGGAAGCTATCGAGCCTTCCCGGATCGACGATGCGGCCGCTGAGGCGCGCGAACGCGTTCTCGGCGATCTCGGCCGGTCCCGGTCCCGCGGCCGGCGTGACGGCGACAGTCTGCAGCGCCGGCGCCACATTTTGCACGGTGACGAGCTTGTCGGCGGCGACATAAGAGCCGTCATTGTCGGTCGCGCCGGTCTTGATCGTATAGGCGCCATTGTCCGCATAGGAATGCGTCGCGACGACATTGCCATTGGCGGCGGCGGCATCGATCAGAATGTGATCCTGCGCGCCATCGCCCCAATTCACATCCCACCATTTGATCTTGTCAGCGCCAGGATCGGTCGCGGACAGAGACAGGCTGTATATCGCGCCTTCGTCCGCCGTTGCGGCGCCCGCGACGGTCAGCGTCGGCGCGACCTCATTGATGGTGATCGTCGTGTAGGCGTCGGCGACGCCGCCGTCCTTGTCGACGATCTGGCCATGAACGAGCAGCGCGCCGCTCTGCCGCAAATATTGGCCGGGAACAGTGGCGGAGCCGGCGCCCTGCACGAGATCGAAGGTTCCATTATTGTCGAAATCGTAGCGATAGGTCAGCGACGCGGCGTCCACCGGCGACGGGTCGGTCACGCCGGAGAATGTCACTGTCGCGGAGGCGGCGCCTTCGCTCACCGGGCCGCTATTGACGAAGGAAACGAAGCTCGGCGGCGCATTGTCTACCGTCACGCCGACCGCCTTGGAGATCGTCGTCGGAGTCGCCGAGCCGATCGTCGCATAGCCGACGATCACATGCGGGTTGGAATAGACGCCGCTGTCATTGACGCCGAGCGCCGTCAGCTCGCTCCAGGAGAAGCTCGCCGTCGCGCCGCTCTTGTCGATCGTCCCATCATTGTTGATGTCCCAACCATAGGACAGCGGCGCGCCCGTCGCTTGCGCGGTCAGCGTGAGCGACTGGCCCTCCGCGATGCGATAGGGGCCGCCCGTATCGATATTGTTCGCCGTGAGACCGACCGTCACCGCATAGGCGGCGGAGGTCGCTCCGGTCGGAGTCGTATCCTTGTCCACCGCCGTGGCGCGGATCGCGACATTGCCGGGCGCGGCATAGACATGGCTCGCCTGTGTGGCGTCGGCGCCGAAAGTCTCGACAGCGGAACCATCGCCCCAATCGACGCGCCATTCGAGCACGCGATCGATCGGCGAAGGATCGGTCGCCGTGACGCCTATGGTGAAGGGCGTTCCGACCGTCGCCGAATGCGAGGCGCCGGAGACCACGACCGTCGGCGGCGTGTCGGCGATCTGGATTTTCGACACCGCCGTGGTGGAGAGACCGTCGGAATTGGTCGCGCGCACCGCGATCGTATAGAGGCCATTGTCGGCGAGGCCGAGATCGACGAGGCGATCCCAGGGAAGCGTCACGCGATAGACGCCGCCGCCGAGAGCCGTTCCGATCACTTCGCCGAATTGGCCGTCGCCGTCTATGTCGAAGACGACCGGACCGGACAGCGAATTGGTCGAGCCCAACGCCTGAACATTGGCGGTGAGAGTCACGCTCGAGCCTTCCGAGGTCGAATAGCTCGGCGCGGAGAAGGAGACGATCGGCGAGGACAGAACCGTCAGACCCTCGAAAGTGTCATAGGCGACCGCGCCCTTGCCGGCGAGGCTGATCGAGCCATTGGTCTGCGGGATCGGCAGGCCGGCGACGCCGCCGACGAGTATGGAGGCGTTCGGGTCCTGCGGATCGACGATCAGCGTGTCGCCGGGCGCGACGCCCGGCGCGTCGCCATGCAACGTGGTCACCGCATCGGAGGGCAGGTTGGGAAGCGAGACGCGCACAATATCCGCATCGGCGTCGCCGGAGACAATCGTATGCGCCGCGGCGCCCACCTTCTCGATGGTGATCGCATCGGAGCCGGCGTCGCCGTCGATCGTCGTCGTCGCGCCTGCGCCCGTGTTCTGCACATCGATCGTATCGGCGCCCACTCCGCCATGAATGGCGAGCGTGTCGGCCGCCGTCTTGGCGTTGACGACGCGCAGATCGAGGCTGTCGGCGCCGGCGCCGAGATCGACGCTGGTCGCGCCGCGATAATCGGCGACGACGACATGATCGGAGCCTTCGCCCGTGTTCACCTTGGTCGCCGTCACGATCGCCGGCGGCGCGGAGACGAGCGACATAATGTCGTCGCCGACGCCCGTCGTGACGCCGATCGACTCTATGTCCGTATGCTCCGTCGTGAAGGCGATCGGCGGCGCCTTGGGCGAGAGATCGACATTGAAGGTCGCGAGACCGCCCTGCTGCGTCGCCGAGCCGAGGCTGCCGACATAGGCGGTGAGCGAGGAGCCGTTCTGCGGCCCGAGGATCAGCGAGGTCGGCGTCAGCAGGCCGCGCACGCCGCCCACGGCGTCGCGCACGACTTGGACGAAGCCGAGCCCGCCCGTCTGCTGGTCGTGCCGGAACACGGCGATGTCATTGGCCCCGCGCGCCGTCACCAGCACATATTGGCCATCGGCGGTGACGGCGACATCTGTCGGCGCGTCGAGCCCACGCACGCCATTGGCGCCATTGCGCAGAGTCTCGACGAAGACGAGCGGCTGCGTCGTGGAGCTCGTGACCTCGAAGACGGAGAGCGTATTGCCGCTCTGGCTCGTCACATAGACGAAGCCGCCGTCCGGGCTCGCCGCCACATCGGAGGCGCCGACGAGGCCATTGGCGGCGCCGGAAAGCGTCTGCGCGGCGCCGGTCGTCGCATTCGACGCGGTGAGGCTGCCGGCCGAAGCGTTCACCGAATAGACGAAGCCATTCTGCGCGATCGTCTCCGTAGCGGCGCTGCTCGCGCCGGCCTCGGTCGAGATCAAAGTGAGCGCGCCGGTCGTCGTGTTCAGCGAATAGCTGCGCTGGCCGGCCGCGCCCGTCGTCGTCAGCACCTTTGTCGATGCGTCATAGCGCATCGAGTCGTAATAGGCGCCGCCATCCGATTGCGATTGCGCGAAGGAGAGATCGCCGGTCGCCGAAGCGAGCTTGAAAGTCGCGAGCCTGCCGGTCGTCGCGCTCTCCGTGACGACGAAACCGTCGGTTCCGGCAACGAGCACATTGGAGACGCTCGAAAGGCCGGAGACGCCGTTCTGCGCCTCCTTGAACAATTGACGCTGCGATCCATCGTCGGCATTCACGACGACGAGAGAGCTCGTCGCGGTGGAGACGCCGAAGATGTGGTTCGCGCCCGGATCGGCCGCAATGGCGTCGAAGCCGGTGAGCTGCGCGACGGTCGGCGCCGACGGCCGCGCGATCGAGAGATATTGGACATTGCCGCTGAGCGACAGCGTGTTGCCGGTGAGAGTGGTCGCGCCCGAGGCGTTCACGCCGATCGAGGCGGCAAAGATGTGATTATGCGCGCTGCCCTCGGGCACGAGCATCTCCCACACCTGCCCCGGAGCGAGGCTCGTCAGCGCCTGATCGGCGCCGACGCCATGCGTCTTCAACGCTTGCGCCGCCGCGCCATCGACGCTGAGCGTCGGATTGGCGATGTTGATCGTCGACACATTGGCGACGAGCAGCACGTCGAAGCCGGTGTAATCCTGGTTCAGCGCGCCGACGCCCTTGTCGAGCAGCATGACCGCGAGCAGCGCGTCCGAAGGCGCGTGATCGAGCTGCGGCGTCGTGGTGTCGAAGTCGATCGAGGCCGCATCGAGCTCGGAGACGACGCCATAAATATCCGCGCCGCCGGCGAGGCCGACGATGGTCGGAGTGAGCGGAGCGCCTGCGACATAGCTGTTCGCGAGGCGCGGGCCGCTGAAATGCTCGACGCTCGGATCGGTCGCGGCGAAAGCGGTCTGGCCGCCATTGCCGGAAACGGCGCCGCCGCTCGAGAAGGTGAGCGAGGTGTTGCTGCCCAGAATGAAGCGTCCCTCGCCGCCCTTGGGCGCGGTTCCGCCGCCGACGCCGCCGGAGGTCGTGACGGAGGTCTTCAGCGTCGCGCCGCCATTTGCGAGATCCGTCGCATAGAGCTTGATCGTGCCGCCGGCGCCGCCCGCGCCATCGCCGCCGTCGCCGCCCGGGCCGCCGGCGCCGCCGGCGCCGCCATTGCCGCCGTGATGGGCGTCGGACGCGTCGCCGCCGCCGCCGCCGCTCGAGGTCGGCCCGTAATTCGGATCGGGGTTCTGCCCGCCGCCGCCGGTCGAGCCCGCGCCGCCGACGGCGGTGAAGGCGTCGCTGTTGCCGACGCGAATTTGACCTTGCGCGACCAGCTGGAACGCTCCGGCGCCTGCGCCGCCCAGGCCGCCCGCGGCGCCATTGCCGCCGATTCCGCCGCCGCCGCCGCCATCGCCGCCGCCGCCGCCGATATAATTGTCGGTGAGGCCGAGGAAGCCGCTCGTCCAGTGACGGCCATTGCCGCCGCCGCCGCCGCCGCCGCCGCCGCCCGAGCCGCCGCCGCCGCCGCCACCACCGCCGCCGCCGCCCATGCCGCCGGATATAGCGAGGCCGGTCGCCGAATTGGCGCCGCCGACGCCGTCGCCGCCGGTTCCGCCCGTCCCGCCGGTTCCGCCACCCTGGCCGTCATAGCCGTCGCCGTCGCGCAGACGGTTGCCATTGACGATGTCATAGGCGCCATAAGCGCCCCCGCCGCCATAGCCGCCGTAGCCGGCATAGCCCGCATAGCCGCCCGCGCCCGCCGAACCATTGGATTGATTGCCGACGCCGAGTCCGCCGCCGCCGCCGCCGACGCCCGAGGCTCCGTAATAGCCCCAGCCGCCATCGCCGCCTATGCCGCCGCCGCGGCCGAAATCCTGGTAGGCGCCGCCGCCGCCGCCGCCACCGCCGCCGCCGCCGTAATAGCTCGGGGAGCCATAGCCGCCGCTGCCTCCGTGGTTGTCGCCGGTGCCATAGGGACCGCCGACGCCCTGTCCCGCGGCGGTCGTTCCCTGGAAGGTGAAGTCGGACGGAAGGCTGCCATTGGATCCGCCGCCGCCGCCATAGCCGCCGACCGCGCCCGAACCGGCGCCGCCGGAGCCGCCCGCCGCGCCGCCGCCGGCGCCCGCGGTCTGATTATGCGCGGAGAGATCGAAGGTGACGCTATCGGCGAGTTGGACGTTGTTGGCGACATTGAACGACAGAACATTCGCGCCGGCGGCCGACACTTTGCGATTCGCGGGCAGGCTGAGGTCGCCGGCGAAATTCAGCGACACCATGCCATTGTTGGAGCCTGCCGCGCCCTGATCGGCAGTGATGGAGAAGCCCGACTGGCTGTAGCCGAGATACCACCAGCCGCCATTGGTGAAATCGAGCGTGTCGTCGATCGCCGCTCCGCCATTGTTGTAATTGACGGCGATCTTGCCGGAATTGATCCAGACCCACTGGCCCGAATAGACCGTCGTGTCGATCGAGAAATCGCTCGAGAACGTATAGGTCGGCACGGTCGCCGGCGCGACGGTCGCGGCGGCGTTGGGCAGATCGTCCACCGCGACGATATTGTCGACGAGGATCGAGCCGAAGGGCGTCGAGGCGTCCTTCGCCTTCAAAGTCACTTTGTCGAGGCCATAGAAGCTCGCCAGCGAGGTGTCGAAACGCTGGAAGCCGGCGCCGGCGGCGAGGCTGAGCTCGGCGGTCACTGTCTGTCCGCCGATCGTATGGCCGCTCAACACGACGACCGCCGTTCCGCTCGCCGCCGTATTGGCGAGCTCGAGCGAATAGAGCGTGAAGCCGTCGCCATTCGGCGTTCCATCCGCCTTCGCCGCCGCCAGCGTGAGCACGTCGTCATTCGCGCGCGCCTGCGCCGCCGGGCTGATGGCGTCCGAACGTATGAAGCCGAGCGCATTGGAGGTCGACAGGCGGAAGCCGTTCGACGCATAGGCGATGTCGCCCTGGCTCAGCCCGTCGAAATTCAGCACCTTGTCGTAATTGCGATAGGTATCGAAATCATTCGCCGGATCGGGCTGCGTCACCACGACGAGACCCGATTGCAGCGTGATGCGATTATTGTCGATCGTGACATTCACATTGGCGGTGGTCGTGGACACGACATCGAGCGTGTCCGTTCCCGTCTTGCCGCCGAGAATGCGCGTCAGATCGGCGCCGGCGGTCGAGATCACCGAGACCGGCGAGCCGGAGGGAAGCGTCGCGGCCTGAAGATCCGTGTCGAGCAGCGTCCAGGCGATCGGCGTCGTCGCATTGGCCGAATTGTCGACGATGAGCTGCTCCACCGTCTTGTCGATGGAGGTGAACTGATTGGCGATCGGCTGCGCCGAAACCTCCACCTGCAGCCTGTCCTTGCCGGACTGACCGTCGACGATGGTGCGCGCCGCGCCGACGCTGCGCGCCTGGATGAGATCGTCGCCGCCCCCGCCGAACACGCCGAGCACGGTCGCCGGCAGAGTGGCGGCGTGGACGTCCAGCGTGAATGTGTCATTGCCGTCGCCGAGCTTGGCGTCGACCTCGGCCAGAGAGCGGAAGGTTACGTCGCCCGTGGTGAGGCCGGAGACGATTCCCTCGCCGACGGCGGCGCCGTCATGGATCACGCCCGTCGTCGTCGCAGCCGGCGTTCCCGAGAGATCGACGGTGAGCTTGTCGGCTGCGCCGGCGCCGGTGACGAGCAAGGGCGCGCTCGTTCCATAGACGATCGCCTCATCGAGGCCCGCGCCGAGATTGATCGTGTTCGCCCGGCCCGCGCCGTGAACGAAAATCTTGTCCACCGCGCCATTGGCGTCGACGACGATCGGCGTCGCCGAGCCGTTTATGACGACAGTATTGGTGGTCGCGCCGGAAAGAGCGACGGTGGTCGCATCGACGCCTTCAATGTCGACCGGCTGCGCCATTCCGACCGCGGTGATGCGGCTGCGCGTCGCCGAGACGGCGTCGAGCGTCAGATTGGAGTCGACCGTCGGGCTCACCGAGAAAGCGTCGCCCGCATCGCCGCCGCCGCGCGCGAGAACATGGCCGCGAATATTGGCGAGGTTCGGCCCCAGCGTGATGGCGTCCGCGCCGGCGCCCGCATCGACGATCGTATCCGTCGAGCTGGCCGCGATCGTTATCGCGTCGGCGCCGGAGCCGGCCTTCACCGTCACAGTGGCGAAATCGCCATAGGTGACGCCCTTGTTCGGATCGACCACGGTCTGGTCGGCCCCGCCCATGCCGAAGCCGAAGATCTGATTGCCATTGGCGCCGCCGATGACGCCGGCGTTGGCGACCGTATCGCCGCTATCGTCGACGAGCAGCGTGTCGACGCCGGCGCCGCCGTCGAGAATGAGCGCTCCAGCGACGCTGTTCACCGTCGCATCCGCGCCCGAGACGATGACGGAGTCGGCGCCGTCGCCGAGCAGCAGCGAGGTGATGGTCGCCGCCGCCGTCGAGCGCACGGTCGCCGTATCGGCCCCGGCGCCCAGATGCAGCGCGAGCGAGCGAAGATCGCTGTAGACGACCTTGCCCGTCATGCCGAAGCCGGCGATCTCGCTGTCGGAGACGGTTCCCGTCACGCCCTGCGCAAAGCCGGAATTATCGACATCGAGCGCGGCGAGACCATCGCTCGCGCCCGTCACGGTCAGCGTTCCGACGATCGTGGCGAGATTGCCGTCGACATTGCTCGTTCCCGTCAGCTCGCCGCTCGCATTGGTCGTCGCGCTGGCGCGGCTGCCGACGAGGATCACATCCTCGGCGCCGCCCGTCGCCACTGTCGTCGGCGCATTGGCGGCGACGCCGCGAATGACGATCGTGTCGCGATCCGCGCCGCCGACCACCGATACGGCCGCCGCGGCGATCGCGCCCTCGAGATCGATGAGCGCGCCGACGCCGGAATCGGCGTTGCCGGCGTCGCCCGTCAGCGTCGCGGTCTTGGCCGCGTTCAAGGTCGCCCCGACGGCCATGACGATATTGTCGCCAGCGGCGAGCGAGACCGCGCCCGTCGTCGCGCTCAGGAAAGACGTCGCGCCGAAGATGATGTCCTCGCCGACCGCATTGCTGTCATAGGTCGAGAGAAGGACATCGCCGCTCGTCGAAGCGACCGTCCCGACGCCGACGCCGCCCGCTATATCCGCCGCGACCACATCGCCCTTGGCGGAAGCGGTGAAGGAGCCGGCCGCGCGATCGGCGTCGATGCGCAGCGCATCCGCTTTCGCGCCGATCGAGCCGCCGCCCGCATTGAGAACGAGAGTGGGCGCGCTCACATTGACCGCGACGTTCGAGTCGGCGTCGAGGATCGAGCCGGTCGCAGAAAGGCTCACGGTCCCGCCCGTCGAGCGCGCCGAGCCGAGCTCGAGATCGCCCGTCTCGCTGATGAAGATTCCATCCCGCGCGAGCGCGTCGAGACGCGTCGAGGCCGTGCGGATCGGCGAAGCGGCGGAGCCGATCACGCCCTTCGTCGCCGTGAGCGACAGAGTGGTCGCCTCTATGCGCCCATTCGCATTGGCGATGATGTCGCCATTCGCCGTCGAGATCGACACCGGGCCGAGCGCGTCGAGAATGGCGTCGTTCAGCGTCACCTTCGTGCGCGCCGCGGTCGACGTGTTCGCGATGGTGACGGCGGTGTGATCCGGGTCGGCCGTCGTGACCGGCAGGAAGTCCTTCTTATAGGTTACGTCGACGACGACATTCCGCGCGAAATTCGGCGTCGCCGCCAACGGATTGATGAGGCCGATCTGCACGTCGTAATTCGAGGCGTTCTGAATGAGGACGTGATCGAAAGCGGTGAGGAAGGTGATCTTGGGGGGCCCCTTGATCGAATCCTCGCCCGGCGTCGTGCCATAGCCCGCGGGTGTCGGATCCTGCCCCCAGCTCGGAATGGAGAAGGTCGCCGTGCCGGCCGCCGTGGAGGTGTTGACGATATCGGGCACGATGAAGACGCCGTTCTGCAGCGTGACCGCGCCTATGCCCTGCTTCTTGACGATATTTCCCGCAGCGTCGATGACGAGCTCGGGCGCCGGCGGCCCGGACAGGAACACATCGGCGTTGAAATCGATGGTGCGTCGATAGGCGACGGTCTTCGACGGATGCTCGGCGCCGGTGTCGATGGCGGCGCCATGCGAGCTCGCGTCGACGAAGCCGGACACATTGGGCGAGCCATAGGCTTCGACCGTCAGCGCGCGCGTATGGACGGCGCTCCCGCTCTCCGCCACGACGCGCGTCGTCACATCGAAATCATTTTTCGCATAGCTGTTGGTGGAGGCGCCGAGCCCGTTCGTGGTGGCGTCGGCGCCGGCGAGGCTGGCGACAGATTCGTGGCGCGCCTTCACATTGACGGAACCGCCGCCATTCAGCGAAGCGCCGCTGCGCAGATCGACCAGCGCGTCCGAGGTGGGGCTGGAGGAGCCCGGCGCGGACTCTGGACGGCTCAATGTCGCATGCGCCTCGGAATTGGCGCCGAGCGCGCTCGATTCGGCGACCGCGTCGATTTTGAGATCGAGCGTCGTGACGCGCGCGAGAACGTCGAGCTTGCCGCCGGCGGTCAGCGTCGCCGCGCCGATATCGGTTTTTGTCGCACCGCCATAGGTGAGATTGCCGGTCACGCGCGTATCGGCGCCGAGACCGCCGGCCGAGGCGTGCGGCGCGGATTTGCCCGTGCTGGACGTGCGCGATTCGACCGAGAGATCGCCGCCCGCGGCGAGCTGCGCGTTCCCGCCGATCGTCGTCGTCGTCGCATCCGAGGCGTTGACGGTCGAGGTCGCGCCGATGACGGAGACGATCGCGCCCGCGCCGCCATCGCCGTCCGCCTTCGCATTATTGGTGGAATCGGCGAGCACGGCGAGACTCGTTCCCGCGGCGATATGCGCGCCGGTTCCGACGCTCACGCTATTGACGTTCTTCAAAGTGCTTGTCGCGCCGCCCTCTATGACGGCGACGCCGCCATAATTGCCGGCGTCGCCGGTCGCGAAGGAGGTCGTGCTCGTCACCGATTGCACAGAAGCCGATTGCGTCGCCGCTATATCGGCGCCGTCGTCGATGACGACGGTCGTCGTCGGATCGATCTCGAGCTCTATGTCGAGCCCCTGCCCGCTCGCTATGCCGCCGCCGGCCGCATAGCCGAGCAGCTTGACCGATGTTGTCTGCGTGGCTTTGACATCCGTCGCGCGGCTGCGGATGATTGCCCGCTTGCCGACGCCGACCGCCATGACCGGCGCGAATTTGGCTTGCGCGATCACCGCGCCGACCGCAATGCCGCCGATGGCGCCGCCGTCGATCTCGAGATTGTTCGCGGTGGTCGTGCTGGTTCCGTGAACATCGACCTCGCCGCCGGCGTAGACGGCCGCGTCATCCCCGATCCGCGCGGCGACCGCGCCATTCACGGTGATGAGCGTCGCGCCCGCCGCGGCGCCGACGAGGCCGCCGCCGATGGCGATGCCCATGGGCTGATTGGCGTCGAGCGGATTGACCGTGACCGTGCGCTGCGCGTCGATCTTCACATCGTCGGCGATCTGCGCCGCATTGGAGCCGATCTGCGTGAACTTGCCAACGATCGCCTGCGACGTTCCCGCGATGGTGAGCTTGCTCACCGCGGCGCCGAGGCCGGCGACGCCCGACACCGACCAGGCGCCGTCCGCGAGATAATGATTCACATTGGCGATGGATTTGACGCTGACGTCGTGGAAGCCGGTGACGATCGTCGCATCCACGAGCGAGGAGGCCTCGATCGTCGAAGAATCGTCATGCGAGGCGCCGGGCGTCGCTCCCAGCATGGCGCGCGCCGAGCTGTTGTCGTCGATGAGCGACACGGCGCCGCCCAGCGAGACGAATCCGCTGACCGCGCCGGCGAAGCCCAGCACATGCGCGTTGGAGTCGAGATTGGCGGAGACGGTGAGCTCGCCGGCGGCGGGATCGAGCCCCGTGATCGTCGTCTGCGGCGCGATGAAGGCGGTCGAATCCGCATCTATGCTCACGACGCCGAGACCGACGCCGAGCGCCGCGGCGCCGCCCGCCACGCCGCCCGCGCGCGCCGTGAGATCGAGCGCCTGGCGCGAGATCACGTCGAGATTGCCGGTCGCTATATCCGCATATTGCAATATGCCGGCGGTCGTGCCGCTGGTGACGCCGCTCGTCGCCTTGGTCGCCGAATTCACCCGGCCCGCCGGCGTGCTCGCCGCGGAGGCGCCGCGCGCCATATTGGCGATCTGCGCATTGCCGGCCGCGAGACTATGCGCCGAGCCGCTGGCGCCGGCCGCGTCTATGTCGATCGCGTGGCCCGCCTGCGCATCCTCATAAGAGGCCGCGAGCTTCACCAGCTGCGGATGCGCGCTGTCGATGATGACGAAATAGACCTCGCCGTCCTTCAGCCCCTTTATCGCAGCGCCGCCGCCCGCGTCATAGACGACGGCGTCGCCGGTCTTCAGCCCGCGATCGGCGCCGAGATCGATCGTGTCGGCGGCGCCGTTCACCTTTTGCGCCGGATCGAAGGTCGTCGATGACGCGTCGCTGGTCTGCATGCGGCCGGACAATGTGCCGACAGTGCTCTCGACGAATGAGAGCACTGTCGAATTATCGCCGCTGAGCGCAGAGGAAGAGCCGCCCGAGGTCGAGTAGCTGTCGGTGAAATTGCCGCCGACGGTATAGACGACAATGCCGCCGCCGAGGCCGACGAGGCCGGCGCCGGCGCTGATGGCGTTGGCGTTGACGGTCCAGCGCGAGAGCGCGAACACATCCGTGTCGCTCTTGGCGCGCACGCTCGCGGCGCCGATCAGCGCCTGCGTGTCATTGCGCAGCACGCCGACGTCCACAGAGGCGCCGACGCCGGCGCCGAGGCTCGCGCCGAGCCCGCCCGCGAAGGTGAGCAGATCGAGCTTGTTGGTCGCAGCGACGATGACGCTCTGCGAATTGGCGGCCGTAGCCGCGGTGTTCTGATTGATCTGCGCGCCGTCGCTGATCGTCGCCAGCGTGTCGGAGTCGACGAGCTCGACCGTCACCGCGCCCGCTATGCCGGCATAGGCGCCGGCGCCGAGGCTCGCGCCGACCGACACGATTTTTTCCGATGTCGCCGCGAGAACGGCGACGCCGCGCGCGGTCTTCTGCGAGAAGCCGCCATTGCTCGAATAGGCGCCGTCCGGCGCGTCCGAGATGAAGGAGGCGCTATTGGCGTAGGCGTCGACGATCGCATGATCGCCGATGGTCGCCAGCGTCGTCTTCTTGATCGAGGTGACGTCCACGGCGCCCGCACCGCCGCCCGAGCCTATGCCGACGCCCACGGCCCCGCCGATCGCATAGGTCGTCGTGTCGTCCTTGGCGGCGACCAGAACATCGCCTGTCGCCGACACGCGCACGCGGCCGGAAATGGAGGCGATCGTCGATGTGTCGATGACGATCGCCGCGGCCGAGCCGGCCAAGGCGACCTCTCCCGAAGCGGCGATTCCGGCGGCGATGCTGAGCACATCCGTCACCGCATGAGAGACGACGGCGACATCGCCAGCGGCATTGACGATCGTGTCATAAGCATTGCCGGCGGTCGCGCCCTGCACGAAGGCTTCCGTCGCGCCCTTCAGCACCGGCGCGGCGAAGGCCGGCGCCACCGAGACGCCTCCCGAGCCCGCGAGGCCGCCGCCGATCGCGAGGCCGTTATAAGCGCGGCCGGCAGCGACCAGCACATTCTGCCCGGCGCCGGCGCCTGCATCCTCGTCCGCATTTATGCGCGCGCCCTGGTCGATATGCGCGAGCGTGTCGATCTGATGCACGCTCACCGAGCCTGCGAGCGCGCCCGATCCTTCGCCAGCGATGGCGACGCCGACGCCGGCGCTGGTCAGATCATTGACGCTGACCGCGACGATGATGACGCCCGATTGCGTGGCGACGAGCGGCTTGCGATCGCGATTATTCGCGAGCGTCGGATCGTTGAAATCCTTATTGCTGATCGACGGAACGCCGGTGCTGTTCAGCGTCTGCACGACATGGCGCGCCGTGGCGGCCACGCCCGTGTCGACGAGATCGATTCGATGGCCGTTCAGCGCGTCGGCCTTATTGGCGGCGAGCGCGAAATGATTGTCGTCGATGCGAATGACGTAATAATGCCCGCCCGTCTGCAGCCCGCCGAGCGCCAGCGATTGCCCGGTGTAGACGACTTCCTGACCTGTGCTGAAGCCATGCCCGGCGACAGTCATCGCATCGGCGCCGTAATCGACGGCCGAGGTGGCGAAATCCTTGGAGACGCCCTGCTGCTGCGCATTGGCGGTCGCCGGCGGCGCGCCGAACTCGCCCGTATCGGCGACGATTCCGCTCTTGCCGGATTTCGCCAGCGCCGTCACCGAAGCGCCGGCGGCGATATAGGCCTCGGTCGTCTTCTTCACATAGCCGACGCCCACGGCGATTCCGCCGGCGCCTGTCCCCGCGGCGGCGACATTGCCGGAGACTTGATCGAGCGTCGTGTCGTCCTCGGCGGAGACCAGAACATTGCCATCCGAGCGCACGACGGCGCCGGCGTCGATATGCCCCTTGGCGGTGAGATCGAGAACGGAGACGCCGGTGGTCAGCCCGCCCGCGCCCTCGCCGGCGCCGGCGACAGCCGCCGAAACCGAGGTGAGAGTCATATCGCCTTGGGCGATGACGATCACATTGTCGCCGGCCTTGGCCGTCGCGCCCGCGCCGACATAGGCCTCGAGACGACGCTTCACATAGCCGGCGTCCGCGCCCGCGCCAATGCCCACCTCGCTGCCGGCGATGGCGCCGGCGACGCCGACCAGCGACAAATGTCCGTGCGAGACGATATCGACGTCGTGATCGGAATGCAGTCCGGCGCCTGCCGCCGGCGTCGCGCTGGGCGCATCCTCGTAAGCGAGCGCGCTCACATCGATATAGGTGAGGGTCAGCGCGCCGGCGCCGGCGCCGTCACCCGCGAAGGCGCCGCCGACGCCGATGATGACGACGGATTCTCCGGCGTTCGCTTCGATGGAAAGGCCGCGTCGCGATTGGCCGTTCACATCGGTGAAACCCGCGCCGGCGCCGCCGGCCGAGAGAGTCGCAGCGCCATCGACATAGGATTTGGTCGTGTCGAGAATGGTGACATTGGTCGCCGCCAACCCGACGCCGGCGTCGCCGCCCGCGGCGAGCCCGCCGGCGATGGCGACGATATTGGCCGTGTCATCGGCGATCACGCGAAGATTATTGCGCGCGGAGAGATTGGAGGTCGCGCCGATGACGGCGGCCGTCACCGTATCGTCGACGACGTTGATCGACAGCGAGCCGGCGAAGGAGACATTGTCGCCGCCGGCGCCGCCGAGCGTGAGCGAATGGATCGCCGCTGTCTCCTCCGCCTCGATGAGGACGTCGCCATTCGAGTCTATGGTCGAGCCGTCGACCTTCGCCGTCACCTGATTGGCGATGTAATTGGCGCTGATCGCAGCGCCGACGGCGCTTCCCGAGCTGGAGATGGCGACGCCGCCGGTCAGCGCGTTGATCGTCGACTCGTCGCTCGCGCGCAGGCTCACCGAGCCGCCCGAGCCCGCCGTCGTGCGCAGCGTGGAGCCACTGGAGACGACCGTCTCTATGGTGTTGTAGACGCCATTGACCGACAGGCTCGCGCCGACCGTGGCGCCATTGCCTTTGGCGCCGCCCAATGCGGCGGCCGCGATCTTGCCGGCGACGGAGATCGGCCCATCCTGCGTCGAATGCGCCGTCAGGCTGATCCCGCCGGCGCCCGCGGCTATGCTGGAATTGTCGACCGTGGCGCGCACTTGCAGCGCGACCTGATTCCAGCCGAGGCCGACGCCATAGGCCTGGCCCTGCGCTCCGACGCCGAGCGCGCCGGCGACCGCATAGATGACCGAATTGTCCTTGGCTTCGAGCGAGACGCCCGAGGCGATCACATCGGCGTTCTGGATCGTCGCGAGAATCGGCGCGGAATTGTCGCGCGTGAAGATCTTCTGATCGGTCGAGACGACATTTATGCCGAGCGTGAAAGCCACGGCCTTGCTGTCGACGCCGCCGCCGGTCGCAATGCCGAGCGATACGGCGAAAGCCCATAGCTTTTCATCATCGACAGCGAGAATCGAGAGATCGTCGCCGAGCGTCAGCGCGCTGCGGCGCTTCTCGCCGAGAACGCCGGCGACAGTGCTGGCGCTGAGCTGATTGAAGCCGAGCGAGGCGCCGACGCCCTTGGCGCCCGCAGTGTAGCTGGCGCCGCCGCCGATGGCGATGAGCTGCGCCTCGTCCCGCGCGGTGAGCGCCGCATCGCCATTGGCGCTGACCTTGGCGCCGTCGATCGTCGCCTTTGTGGTGTCGACGATGCGATTGATCGAGACCGAGCCGGCGAAAGCGTCGCCCTGCTCATTGGTGTTGGCGGAGACGGCGGCGGAGAAGCTCGCCAGCGTGCCGCCACGCGTCGCCTTCAGCGAAATTTCGTCACGCGTCGCGAGCGCCGCGGCATGGCTGGCGATGACGAGCCCATTGGCGTCCGGCGAGCCGGAAGCCGCAAGCCGATCGGCGATGAAGGCTTCCGTATCCGCCGTGATCTGATTGAGCGCGAAAGCGCCGCCGATCGTCGTTCCGCCGCCGAGGCCCGTGCCGGCGTTGACGGAGACCGCGACGCCGCCGACGATGGCGACGATCGTCTGCGTGTCGTCCGCGGTGAGCGACAATGTTCCCACCGACAGCGCTCCGCGCGCATCGATATAGGCGAGGTCCGTGTCGCGAATGACATTGATCCCGGCGCTGCCGGCGACGCCATAGCCGCTCTTGGGCTTGGGCGCCTCCTCGAACAGCGCGGGAAGCGAGATGCCGTCGAGCGGATCGCTCGCCGAGGAGCCGAGATTTTGCGGCGCGCCTTGCGGGCCGGTGAGCACGGTCGCCGTGCCGACGACGCCGACGACGACGCCCGTCGTCGTCGCCGACAGAGACATGTCGCCGACATTCATCGACACGGCGCCGGCCGGCGTCGCATTCGGATCGCCACCCTTGCTGGGATCGGCGCCGATGAAAGCATAGACCTTGCGCTCGACGTCATTGACGAGAACCGAAGCGCCGAGACCATTGGAGCCCTTGCCGGCGACGACGATCGTTCCCGCGATCTCGACCTCGGTTCCGCCGGTCGTCGCCGAAATATCGACGCCGCCGCCGCCCGTGACCGTCGGCCCGAAGCTCGCCGTCGCGACGAGCCCGGCCTCGATGTCGCTGCGCTGGCGCAGAGCGAGCCCGCTGCCGGCGAAGGCGAATTGGCCGCCGTCATCCGTCTTGCCGCCCGACTGCGCGATGGCGAGACGGAAAATATCCTCGGTCGCGTGAATGGTCAGCGCGCCGCTCGCGCCGGTTCCGACCTTGGCGTCGCCTTCGATGCGCGCATAGACGGTGTTTTCTATATCGTCGACGAGGATGGAGCCGCCGATCGCCTTGGAGCCGGAGCGACCGAAGACATCCACCACATCGCCGCCGCGCAGCAGCTCGCCGGCTTTCTTATTCTCATATTTCGCCTTGCCGAAGGGGCTTTCGCTCAGCGACCATTTGCCGATGCCCGCCATCTCGGCGAATTGCATCATCACATCGGCCATGACAGTGACCGATTGCGCCGCCGAGGTATTATAGCCGGCCGAAGGCGGCGATTGATTGATGCGGGCGCCGGACTGAACGACCGCCGTGCTGTGATCGATATAGGCGTTGACGGCGATGGAGCCGGAGACGGAGGTCGCCTGCGTGTCCTGGGCCTTGGCGCGCGCCATCACCCAAGTGTTCATGAATTTGGAGCTGACGCCGAACGTGCCGTCCAGCAGATCGGTCAATCCGCTGACGCCGCGCGTCACAATGTCCTGCGGCACGCCGAGAACGAGATCGAGCGGATTGATGAGGAAGGGATAGGAGAGCGAGGAGGCGACCTTCACCGTCTCGCCCGCGTCGATGATCGTGTTTCCGGCGATCGTCGCATTGGCGTCGTTGAGATAGACGCCGACCGCGAGCGAGATGTCGACCGCCTTGGCGGTCGCGGATTTCGTCTTCGATTTGGAGACGTCCGATTGCGAGATCAGCTGCGTGCGCTGGGTGCTCGTCGCCAGCGCCTCGACATTGTGATCCGTCTGCAGCGTCGTGGGCTTGGCGGCGGTGGCGTTCTTGCCGATGGTCGCCTCGACGTCGTTCTTCACCACATTGACCGCGACGGCGCCGCCGGCGCTCAGCCCGTCGTTGGTGATGTCCTTGGTGACGGGCTTGCCCTTGTCGTCCATCACCTGCGCGCCATTGGCGTCCAGAACATTCTGCTTGCCGCTGGCCGCCGACGCCTGACCGAAGATGGTCGCGAGCGCTATGTCCGGCTTGGTGAAGATGTCCTTGTATTTCGTCGGGTTGAACTTGCTGCCGACTTCCGGCTTGGCTTTGCCGCGCGTCTGCGAGTCGAGGATCGCCTGAACGCCTATGCCGTCCGTGCTCGTGCTCGCCGCGAGAGTGTGATTGGCGCCCTTGCCATCGCTGGTGAGATCGATCGCCTTGACCGCGGAGACCTCGCTCGCATCCTCGACGAGACGAATGTGATTGTCGTCGACCTTGACGACATAATATTGCTCGCCCGCGGTGAGGCCGCGAATCTCGCGGTCGCCGGCCGTGAGATCATGCACATTGCCGCGCGAGGCTTGATAGACCCGGTCCTCGGCGATGACATGCACGGAGGCGGCGCCGGGATCGGTCAGCGTGACCAGCGCGCCGGTCGTCGCGTCGTGCAGCTCGAAGGAATTGGCGTCGACGACGACGAGCTTATACTGATGATCGCTCTGCAATCCGCCGATGGCGGAGGCGCCGAGCGCCTCGAGCGAAGCATAGTCGACGAGCAGCGGATTTGCCGCAGTCGCGGTGAATCCATGATTCTGCAGATAGATTCGATTGGTCGTCGCATCGATGCGCGCCAGCGTGACGCTCGCCGTCGTCTGCGTCGCGGCGTTGGAGAAGCTATGCGTTCCGAGCGTCGCACCCTGCGCCACGGAAACGAGGACGCCGTTCGAATCCTTCAGCTGGAACAGATCATCGCTGATCTTCTGAACCGTGTAGACGGCGCCGCTGGCGAGGCCTGCGATCGGCGTGTTGCCGCCAGCGTCATAGGTCACCTGGTCGCCGGTCGAGAAGCCATGTCCTGCAATATGGATCGTCTTGGCCGTCGGATCGATCGCATCGAGCTCGAAGGCGCGCGACAGCGTCGTCGATTTGGTGGGATCGACGGCGTAGATGACGGCGTCGCCGTCCTTCAAGCCATGATTGGCGATGGCGATGGTGTCGAGCGAGCCGTCGACCGTCGTGCTGGGCGCGAAGCTCTTGACCGCGCCGATATAGTCGAGCGCATGCGTGGCCGCGGAGCCGGGATCAGTGAGCGTGATGCGCGCATTGGTCTGCTCATCACGCAGCTCGAACGTGTCGGCGTCGGTTGCGACCAGCTTATATTGATGCGCCGCCTGCACGCCGCCGAGGGTCACATCATTCTCGGAGAGCGTGTCGTACGTCACATCGATCGGCGTCCCGATCGCGAAACCATGGCTTTTGACGTGAATGCGGCCATTGGCGTCCACGCTGGCGAGATCGAGCGCGGCCTTCTTATTGTCCGATGCGCGCGTGAAGCTCTGCGTCCCGAGCGCCGCGCCCTGCGCGATCGGAACGACATTGCCGGCGCTGTCCTTCAGGCGGAAAGTGGCGTCGTCGACCCTGTCGACCGTATAGACCGCCTTGTCGGCGAGGCCCGCGATCACCGTATTGCCGCCGGCGTCATAAGTGACCTGATCGCCGGTCTCGAATCCATGCGCGGCGATTTGAATCGCATGCGCGCTCGCGTCGATCGCGTCTATATCGAACAGCTTGGATTTGACGACATTCAGAGTTTGCGTGGAGGTCGGATCGACGCCCGCGGGATCGAGGTCGATCGGCGGCTCCTTGGCGAGCTGAATATGATTCTGATCGACGACGATGACATAATAGGTCTTGCCCTTGTCGAGCCCGCCGACAGAATCGCTCTGCTGGCCCGGCACGGCGAGCACGGTCGAGCCGGCGACGGAGGTATTGACGAGATAGGGCGTGTAGACGACGGCCTGCCCATTGGTGAAGCCGTGATTGGGCAGGGTGATCGTGTCTGTGGTGGGATCGACGCCGCCGATCGGATCGAATGTCTTGGTGTCCGTGCTGTCGCCGGCGACCGTGCCGGCGGCTTTGATGGTTCCGTCGAGCGAGGCTTTGACCGTGCCGAACTCGAAGGCGAGCGCCACGCCGACGCCGGCTCGTCCGTCGACCGGGCTGATGGTGCTGGCGTCTGGCGTCGTCTTGGTCGCGCCATTGGCGATGACATTGACATTGCCGCCGCGCGAGGTGATCTCGGCGTCGAGGCCGACGGTCGCCAGAGCGGTGAGATCCGTATGCGCAATGGCGATCGCGATGGACGAGGCCGTCGGATTGACCGTGCTGTCGAGATTCGACGAGGCGCGAGCGACCGTCTTCGTCGAGGTCGAGCCCTTGGCCGAGATTGTGACGCTGCCGCCGGCGTCGATGACGGTCGAGCCGCCGATATTCGCCTCGACATCGCTCTGCGCGAGACCATAGCCGCCGGCGAATTCGAGGCCCGTATATTTCGCGAGGCCGCCGCTGCCGAGCGCGGAGGCGATGGCGAACACCTGCGTGTCGACCTTGGTTTCCGCCTTTATGTCGACGGTTCCCTCGGCCTCGATCGTCGCGTCGTCGACATTGATCTTGGCGTCGGCGCCGCGCAGGATGACAGAGAGATCGATTCCGGTCGCGGCGCTCAGCACGACGCCGGGAATTTGCCCCAGCAGGCTCGTCAGCGTGCCAGTGAAGCCGGCGACGGAGGCCGGCGCGTCGCTGTTGAGGTTGATGTCCTTGGCGGTGGCGTTCACCTTGATCGAGCCGCCGCGAATGATCGCGCCTTGAATGTCGATGGCGGCGTTCTTCGCCGTGAAATCGCCGGGCCAGCTGACGAGACGCGTCGCGACATCGGAGGTGGCGAGCGAAATCTTGCCGGCCTTGTGGCCGGCGGCCGTATCGGCCTCGGCGAGCAATTGCGCATTGGGGCCGAGCGCGATCTGCTCGCCGCCGGCGAGGCTCGTCGTGCCGTCGGCGTTGGTCTTTTGATGACCGAGCAGGATTTCGCCGGCGTTGCCGCCGGCGAGCGCGGTGGAGACGATCGCGGAGCTCGCGACGTTGCGCAGCGTCATCGTCACGGAGCCGCCGCCGCTGGACGTAAAGGTCAGCACGTCGCCGACGCTATATCCCGTTCCCGCGGCGCTGAGCCGCGCGGTCGCCACGCCGTCCGCATCGACGGCGATGGTGGCCTCGGCGCCCGTTCCAGCGCCGCCGGCGGCCGCCACATGCGTGTAGGTCTCGCCGGCGGTCCAGGAGCCGCTGGCGCCGGTCTGATCGGCGACCTCGCCGACATAGATCGTGTCCGCCTGCAGCGTGAGCGCGCCGCCGTGAAGCGCAATGTCGCCGGAGACGCTGACGACGCTCTTATGCGTCAGATGATTGTCGCCGGGCAGGAGGCCGCCATCGTCGAAGGGATCGTAGCCGGAAAGCAGCGTGTTCACCGACAGCGCCGCATGGAACGTGCTGTCGAGCGAGGCGATGTCGACGCTGTCCGAGCCCGAGCCGCCGATCACGGTGAGCGAATGCGTCGGCGCGTTGAAGGTCTGGCTCTCGAATTTGCCATTGAGGCTCTCGAGCGTTATGACGCCGTCGGTCGTCGTCCCCGTGTCCTTCAGCCGCGCCTGCACGCCGCTAGAGCCGCCCGCCAGCGATCCGAGATCGAAAGAGAGATCCGTCACCGAGCCGCTGATGGTGACCGGCTCGAGGCCACGATAGGCGACGATGCGGCCGTCATAGGCGATCGCGCCGCTGTCCGGGCCCGTGGCCGTCGAAACGAGGCTCTGCGCCACGCCGACGTCGAGCGCCAGAGTGTCGAACCCGCCTGCTCCGCCGTCCACCGCGCCGGCGAGACTGCCGCTGGCGGAGAAGGCGAACGTGTCATTATTGTCTGCGGCGCCCGCGAGATTGGCGAATCCGCTGAACACGAATCCGCCGACCGAGCCCGAGCCCGCGCCATCGATCCGCCAATTCGTGTCGGTCACGGCGCCGATCAGCGTGTCCGCGCCGCCGCCGATGAGATTTTGGACGCCATCGAAGCTCGCCTTCACCGAGCCGGCGACGGCGCCCGAACCATCGTCGTGGAGCGTCCAGCTCGCCGGGTCGCCGGAGATCAGCGCCAGCGTGCCGGCGCCTTCGCCGCCCGAGAAGGTGAAATGCGGCGCATCGTGGCCGGCGAAGGACTGGGCGTCGATCGTCACACTGTCCGCGCCGGCGCCGCCGATGATCGTAACCTGATCGAGGCCGAGAAGATCGGCGCGGGCGAGGATAACGGAATTGCTGCGATCCACGACCTCGACTTGCGGGCCGGCCGGCGTCGCCGGGGGCGATGACGATTGCGACGCGCCCGTCTGCAGAGCGCTCGCAGGATCGACGAGCTGCACGACCACGTCATGGGTCTGTTGCTGCGGGGCCGCCGCCGCCAGATTCACGGCCAGAACGTCGGCGTTCAGCAGAACGCGCGGCTCGAGCGTGTCGAAGACGATCTTCGCGCGCCGGCCGGGCGGCGGAGGGACGAGCGCGGTCGAGTTCTCGAGCTGCGATTTGCGACTGGCGGGAGCTTGCGGCCGTAGCAGCCGAAGGAACATACGCCGCCCACGATCTTGAAATGACTCCGCCATAGACATCAGCCGACCCCGCATGAAAACGGGAATAGCTTAGCTTTGCTTTGCGTCAGTCATATTGCAGATATTTAACAGTGGACACCGCCTTTCGCCGAACGGCCGGTCGGTGCGGGCAAGGCCGTATTCGGTAACCGATGGCGGCGCTCTGTCGCGAATTTTTCTCGCGGCTCGGCTGGGCCTATAATCGCCGGGCGTGGGGCAGGCGTAATAGAGCAATGATTGATTTCAAAGGCAGCCATTTCGAGCGCGACGTGATCCTGTGGGGCGTCCGCTGGTATGTGGCGTATCCGATGAGCTATCGTCAACTCGAGGAAATGATGATTTGCGACAAAACCGCCCTGGGCGCATTCGGATGGGCCGCAGTGGAGTCGCCGAGGAATCTCGCGGCTCAAGCGAGATCATATTCGTAGCGCGAATAGCCCGCTTCCTCGCGCTTCGTGGCGCGCAGTCCCGGCGCCGCGGCGAGCAGGCGGGCGGCCGCGGGCGCGGAGTCGAAGGCGATCGTGACGCGCCGGCCGAGCGGCGCGAATGACCAGGGCCTCGCATCGGGGATCGATCCGCCGCGGCGCAGGAAGCGCTCGACGGCGTCGCGGTTGGAATCGGGCGCGCGCAGCACGATGTTTCGTCCATCGAGGCCGGGGAAGCGGCCGCCGCCGTCGGCGCGGTAGCTGTTCGTGACGACGATGAATTCCTGCTCTGGATCGATCGCGCGGCCGTCATAGCGCAAATCGACGATGCGCGCGGCGTCGCGGCGCAGATTGCCGCTCGCGTCGTAGCGCGCCGGCGCCGAGACGTCGATGCGATAGTCGACGCCTGCGATCACATCGAAATTATAGGAGGGCGTGCGCCGATCGACGAGAAGCTGCGGCTCCGACGCGTCGCGATCGATGCGCCGGAACACGCGCGCCGCGCATTCGAGCCATTCGCGCAGCTGCGCGCCGGTCACGCGCACGGCGACCAGCGTGTTGGGATAGGGGTAGATGTCCGCGACATGGCGCAGCGCCACGGGGCCGGGGTCGAGATCGATATAGGAATCGGGCGTGTAGCCCACGCGAAACGGCGCGACGGCGGAGAGCAGAGGAAGCCGCTCGTGAGGCGTTCCCTCGAGCAGCGGCCGCGCATAGGCGATCTGCGCCGCATTGACGAGCGCGCCGACGGGATCGATCCCGATCCAGACGAAATAGGAGACGAGCGGCGTCGCGATCTCGCCGATCGGCTCGTCGACCCAGAGTCGCGTCGCCTCGTGCTCGGGCGCGACGATCGTGGCGATCGCGGGATCGGCCTCCGTGAGCGCCACGGCTTTTCCAGCCTCGCGCACGAAGATCGGCCGCGCTTCCGTCCGAAATCGTTCGACGGCCCAGCGGTCGCCATCATGCGCGAGCGTCAGATCGATGACGCCGAGATGGCTGCCCCAAAAGCCCGGCATCACCGCCGGAACTCCGGCGAGCGTTCCGCGCTCGGCGTCGACGCCCGCGACGCCGGCGTAATCGGGTCCGGGAAAGACGCGATGCGCATGGCCCATCATGATCGCGTCGACGCCGGGGATGGCGGCGATCTGCAGGCAGGCGTTCTCGGCGTCCACCGCGGCGCGGGCGTCGATCCCGGAATGGCAGAGCGCGACCAGAATGTCGCATTGCGCGCGAAGAATGGGCACAATGCGACGCGCGGCGGAGACCATGTCGCCGCAACGCAGGCGGCCTTCGAGATGGCCTCTGTCCCAGATCATGATCTGCGGCGGCGCGAAGCCGATGACCCCGATCCGCAGCTCCTGCGCGACGCCGCCGTCATCCGTGAGCCGCCGCGTGAGAATTCGGAACGGCGGCAGAAAGGCCCCGCCATCGGCGCGTTCGATATTGGCGCTCACATAGGGGAAGCCGGCGCCGGCGAGCGCCCGCTCGAGGAAGTCCAATCCGAAGTTGAATTCGTGATTGCCCGGCGTCGCCGCGTCATAGCGCATGTGATTCATCGCGCGGAAGACGGGATGCGCGCCGGAGGCTCCCTCGCGCCGCGCAACGAAATCGCCGAGGGGGCTGCCCTGGAGAAGGTCGCCATTGTCGAAAAGCAGCGCATTTTGCGCTTGCGCGCGCGCCTCTGTCACGAGGCGCGCGATCTTGCTCAGGCCGACGGTCGGGTCCGGCCGCGCATGATAATAATCCCAGTCCAGCACGAACATGTGCAGGTCCGAGGTCTCGAGCAGACGCAGCTCCACGCGCGGCGCGGCGCGGCCGATAGCAGGAAAGCCCACGGCGAGCGCCGCGCTCCCGGCGAGAAGCTCACGTCGCGTGATCGGCATGGACGTTTCCCTCTTCGGCTCGCGCCTTCCTATTCGGCCGCCGCCGGCAGCCTGTCGCGCGTCGCCGCGAGCAGCGCGCTCTTGAAGCCGTCGATGATGACGTCGGCTTGGCGATGCAGCAGATTATGCGCGATCAGCCCGACGAGCGCAGTGCCGATGCCGACCGCCGTGGCGACGAGCGCGGCCGCGATGCCGCGGCTCACCGCCGCGGGATCGGAGACGCCGCCCGACGAGAGAGCGTTGAACGTGTCCATGATGCCGAGAATGGTGCCGAGCAGGCCGAGCAGCGGCGCCGCGGTGACGATGGTGTCGAGAATCCACAGGCGCGCGCTGACCTTGGAGTCGACGCGGGCGCGCGTGCAGCCAGGCTCGTTCTGCACGGCGACATATTCGGCGAAGCTGCGGCTGAGCTCATCGGCGCCGAAGGGCTTCGGCGTCGATGAGGTTCCGAGCGCATGGGCCTTTATCGCGGCGCCGATCTCACGCGCGCGCAGGGCCAGCAGCGCGTAATAGACGAGCCGCTCGATGAGCACGAAGGCGAGCAGCACGAGACATCCGTAGAGAATGTCGATGCAGACCTCATGGAAGAAGGCGTGATCGATCTGCATGGTCAAAAGCCCATCGAGAAGGTCGCCGTCGCCGAGAAGCCCTGGCCGACATAATAGGTCGGCGCGCTGGCGGAGACCACATTGCCATAGACGCCGACAGTCGGCGAAGCGTTGTTCTTCACGCTGTTGGCGCCGGTCAGCGAATGCGTGTTGGTGATGTTGTAGAGATTGACGCGCGCCTCGCCGCGCCGAACATGGAAAAGCCGGCGCGGACGCCGGCTTCGATCGGAAGAAGGGAGAGAAGGAGCGGTTGTCCGCCGCTCGACGCGCTCTCGTTCAATCGTCCTGGCCGTGGCCGTGATCGGGCCATGCCGAGGCGACCTGCGCGCCGTTCCCGCCGAAGGCCGGATCGCTGACGCTCTCGTGGCCGTTTTCGATATGTCCGGCAAGACGACGCTCGAAGCTCGTGTTCTCCGCGATCGTGATCAGCAGGTCGTACCAGCCGAAGCTGGCGTGCAGAGGCCAGAATTTCTCGATGTGCGCGCCCGGCGCAAGGTGGCGCCGCACCGCCTCACGCGTATAGGCGTCGACGACAGTGACGGTCGCGGCGCCGCGACCGCGATTGACGATGAACAGCTCGAGCCCGTGTTCCTCGGCCCTGACATGGCTGCGGATTTCGAGCTCCTCCGCGCCATATGCCGCGCCGCCTTTGAACGTGCGCAGGAAGCCATTCGGGCCGTAGACCGAGAAATCGTATCGACCGCCGGCGGGGACGCTCAGGCTCGCAGAGAGTGATTTGCCGGCTTCGACCGTATAACCCCACGGACCGGACACGCCGTCGCCCGAGCGCACGTGGAACCAGGCGCCGGCGTCGCCTTGGTTGGCGAAGCGGAGCTGGAGCGTTGTCTTTGCCGCGTCGAGCTCGCCCTCCATTTGGAGGGCGTAAGGCAGAACGCGGGCAAAGCGCAGTCCCGGCTCCTGGTTCGGCATGGCTTGCGCCGTCGGCGGCGTCGGGACATAGCTCGCGTGCCGCACCCGATCCGGCGGCGCATAGGCGGCCGTGCTGGGCAGGGAGACGAAACGAGCGCGCGGCCGCGTGAAGTCGAAAACCGATGTCAAATCGCCGCAGACGGCGCGGCGCCACGCCGAGATTTGCGGCTCGACCACGCCGAAGCGCTGCTCGATGAAACGGATGACGGAGGTGTGGTCGAACACTTCCGAGCAGACGAAGCCGCCCTTGCTCCACGGCGAGACGGCGATCAGCGGCACGCGCGCGCCGAGGCCGTAGGGGCCCGCGGCGTAGTGCGATCCGCCTGGATAGAGCTCGTTCGTCGTGTCGACGGTGGAGAGGCCCTGCGACGCCGATTGCGGCGCGGACGGCGGCACGACGTGATCGAAGAAGCCGTCGTTCTCATCGTAATTGAGGAGCAGGACTGTCTTGCTCCAGACTTCTGGATTGGCGGTCAACGCATCTAGAATTTGCGTGATGTACCATGCGCCGTAATTGGGCGGGAAGTTGGGATGCTCCGAATAGGCCTCGGGCGCGGCGATCCAGGAGACTTGGGGCAGAGCGTTGCGGAGCACGTCGTCGCGGAAGACGTCGAACAGCGTCCCGCCGGTCGAGATGTTGGTGCCGGTCTTCGCCTTGTCGGCGAGCGGCGCGCCCGGCTGGGCCTTCTGATACTGATGGAAATAAAGCAGAGAATTGTCGCCGTAATTGCCGATATAGGGATCGTCGGTCCAGCCCCACGAGCCGTCGGCGGTCAGCCCTGTTCCGACATCCTGATAGACCTTCCAAGACACGCCCGCCTTTTCCAGCCGCTCGGGATAGGTGCGCCAGTCGTAGCCGGCTTCGGAATTGTCGAGGACCGGTCCGCCATTGGCGCCGTCATTGCCGACCCAGCCGCTCCACATGTAATAACGGTTGGGATCGGTCGCTCCCATCACCGAGCAATGATAAGCGTCGCAGATGGTAAAGGCGTCGGCCAGGGCGTAATGGAAAGGAATGTCCTCTCGCGTCATATACGCCATTGTCACCGGACCCTTGGCCGGAACCCACTGGTCGTATTTGCCGTTGTTCCAGGCCTTGTGCGCGTCCGGCCAGTTGTGCGGCGTGCCAGCCAGGAATTGGGAGCCGACCGGATGCGCGTCGGGACGATAGGGCAGAAGCTCGCCGGTCGCATAGGGCTGACGCCACACCGGCTTGCCGGACGGAAGCAAGACCGAACGCGGATCGCCGAAGCCGCGCACGCCGCGCAAGCTGCCGAAATAATGATCGAAGGAGCGGTTCTCCTGCGTCAGGACGACAATGTGCTCTATGTCCTGAATCGTGCCGGTGCGATGATTGCCAGGCAACGCAATAGCGCGTTCGATGCTCTGTGAAAAGCTCGTGGCGAGCGTCGCGCCTCCCAGAAGGCGCAGAAAATCACGGCGATCACTATTGGTCATGTTATCGATATCCAGACTTGGTTAAACTAGGATTCGGCTACGCCTTCGGGGCGACATGCGAGTGAAGATTTTGTGGACTTTCGATGAAGCGCGTCAGGCGATTCTTTTATGGATCGGCCTGATCGCGGCGAAGAACTATTGCAGTTCGAAAGGAACAGAGAGGACACTCACGCTCACCGCTAACGCCGAGTTCATGGAGATCGAGTTCGAACAACCCGCCACTCGCAGCAAAGGCGATACGAAGTTCGAGGTTGTGGATCGCGTGTGGGCATCCGGCGCTCGCGGTCGGCGCCTGTTCGTTTGATTTTTCCGCGGCCTGCACCAGTATTGGTTATTCGCACCATCGGCGCTCGACCATGACCTGCGGAAGTTTGAGCTTCGACGTCTATGGCGGAGAGCTTTTGAGTTAGCGAGGCTTCGGGACGATTATGACTTCTGGCAACGTGCTCGGCTCGCTCACTGCGAGTATGCGACCGTCACCTTTGATGATGATCATCTTGCTTTGCGAAGCGGCTTTGACCGCCTTGGCTGCAACTTTCGCTACGTCTGCATATTTTCGGCGTGACACGCCGATACCCAGCCCGAGCGTTGCCTGGAAGGCGCCGACATTCGCTTCTGTTGCTCCGACGCGCGATTATGGCGGCGTCGATCTGCACACTTTGTCTCGACCGATATTTTCCCGTACCAGACGCCCTCAGAGCGCGGCAAGTCCCCACGCGCCAGGCCCCGCCGCTCCGTCGCCTCCCGCCAGAGTCTCTCTGAAGGCGATCGTCAAGTATAGAAGCTTAGCGAAGGCATTTCTGACGTCTGCGAACATCCCTCGAGGCGAGTGGAAAATTGTCGGCGACAAGCTCGAATCTTGGACCATCCACCAAATTGAACAGGATGGTCTGGCCATAAGAAACGGAACGCTATTGCTCCATTACAGCCTCTATCCAGAAATCGAGACGCCTCGAGCCGATTTGGATTTGACGCGGATGCGTAGACGGGAGTTGAAGTAGGAGGCAGGATCGCCACGACTTGTCGACAAGAACGGTTGAATTGCATCGATGAGGCATTTCAATTGGGACGACCAAAGGCGTTTCAGGGCAAGCGCCGTTTCGATCCCACCGATTTATATACCTCAAATGCAGGACACTCGGTTGCGACGTCGACGGCGCCGCTCAGCTCCGCGAGCGCGCCAACACACGGCGAATGTGTCAGCGCCAGATAAGTCGTCGAGATGAAGCGCATAACGGCAGATCCTCCGCGACGCGCGTCGAAGCGCACGATTTCCAGACCGAAAATCAATCATTCGATGTCGCCCGGTACGAGCGCTCGATGGAGAAATCCGACGATCTGTCGTCTGCCTCCTTATCGGGATTGTAGCAAGCGGTCGAGACGCCGATCAGTGAGCCGGCGGATAGGAAGGGATGAACGAACGTCGTGAGCTCGTTCCAGGAAAGTCCTCCCGGCGTCGAATAGTCGACCGCCGGGAAGACGGCCTCGTCGAGAAGATCGAAGTCGATATGAAGCCTATTGCCCCGCGCCGGCTTCCTGGCGCAGACGCACGTCCGACGCCGTCTCCTGCGGCCTGCCTCAGCGGCCCGCACGAGCTCATGCGGCGGCGTACGCACGTCCGTTCCCGCGCCATGGAGCATGAGTTCCTCGAGTTGTAGGAATTCGCCCACGCGCCACAAGGCGGCGCAGGCGTCGTGGAAATGCGCGCGAAGAACGAAGGCTTCGGCGACGAGACTGGAGCGAAGCCGCTCGTCGAAACGCGCGAGGGCGTCCGCCGCGCTCTCGAAGGGCGTTTGCAGGCGCTCGAATGAAAGAGAGCTGGGGGGATCTAATCACATTCTAATTCCATGCGAACCAAGATATTTTTCAAGTTATTTCGAATTTAGCTTGAATGATAGAATATGCCTTTTTCTCTTTCGCCGACCGGATCGAAAAGCGTCGCCGCGGCAGCCGAAAGCAAGCCTCGAAACGTCTCTGGAGGCGGCTTTCGGCCCGCAGATCGACGAAAAAGGCCGCTTTTCGGGTCTTTCTCCTGCTCGCCCCTATGTGGCGGCGGCGAACTTCAGCCTTCGGATGCGTTTTCAAACGACCGATTTGTAGTCACATACAATTATGTATTTGCCTATTGCGCTGGAGCTTGTATGTCGATAGAAACTCGAATCATCGACATGTTTCCGGTATTTGTCGATCTCATCGACATATCGGGAGCAATCTGTCGATCGACAGAGGCTTCTTCGACATGTCGTTCGACCCTGCCCGTCCCTACAATGACCTTCCGGCCCTGCCGCCGCGCCATGACATCGAGACCAAGGCCGTTCTCAAGGCCTGCGTCGCCGCCCGCTCCGCGTTGGCTGAGCTCAAGATCTCTGGCCGGCTGATCCCCAATCCGTCGGTTCTGATCAATTCGATTCCGCTCCTCGAAGCGCAAGCAAGCTCCGAGATCGAAAACATCGTCACGACCGCCGACCGCCTATTCCGCTTCGCCAATCGGCCGGAAGCCGGCGTCGACCCCGCGACCAAGGAGGCGCTCCGCTATCGCACGGCGCTTTATCAGGGCTTCGAGAGTCTAAAGGAATTTCCGCTTTCGACGCGGAGCGCCATCGAGATATGTCGGACCATCAAAGGAGTGGACCTCGATATCCGCGCAACCCCGGGCACGGCGTTGCTGAACGAGGCGACGGGCCGAGTGGTTTACACACCGCCTGAGGGAGCCGAATTGCTGCGCGAAAAACTCGCCGATTGGGAACGCTACATCCACGCGGACGACAGCGTCGATCCGCTGATCCGGCTCGCCATCTTGCATTATCAGTTCGAAGCGATCCATCCGTTCACAGACGGCAATGGTCGCACGGGCCGAGTTCTCAATCTGCTGTTCCTCGTCGAACAAGGACTGCTCGACATTCCCGTCCTGTATTTGAGCCGCTATATCATTGATAATAAAAAGTCCTACTACGATAGCCTGCTCGCGGTCACGACGGATGACGCATGGGAGCCATGGATATTGTTCATGCTCGCCGCCATACGCGAAACCGCGACATGGTCGACCGCGAAAATCTGGGCGATACGTAACCTGCTCGATGCGACGGCCGAACAAATCCGGCGCGGCTTGCCGAAAATCTATTCTCGCGAATTGGCCGAGATCATATTCGTCAATCCCTATTGCCGAATCGCCGACCTGGTCGGCGCGGGCATCGCCAAGCGCCAATCTGCCTCGGTTTATCTGAAAGCACTCGTGACCCTCGGGCTTCTCCGGGAAATTGAAGCAGGTCGGGAGAAAATTTACACGAACCCGTCCCTGCTGACGCTTCTCTCCGACCGCGGCGGATCGGACGTCGTCTCTCGATGACGGAATCGAACGTTAAGGGACGGCTGATCGGCTACGCCCGCGTCTCGACCGAGGAGCAGGTCACGGACGCCCAGACCGATGTGCTGAAGGCGGCCGGCTGCGTCGAGATTTTTCGTGAGCATATGTCGGGGGCGAAAGCCTC
>NZ_JBQUZK010000007.1:0-50760 GCF_056313885.1 Methylosinus sp. DMC45 | reverse complement strand
CTGGACAAAGCCGGCTAAGGCGATTTTCGCCAAGCTGGCCCGCGTTCCTGCACCTTCCGTCTGAGTCAGTGCACTAGAACTTTTGAAAGCGCTCCGTCGGCTTCGTTTGTGTAATGATCGTAGGCTCTGTTGAGCTTTTCTGGAGTATCGGGAAGCCTACTAAAATCTTCAGATGCTTTTTTAAGGACGATATGCTCGTGGTAAAACCATACGGCATCCTTCGCCAGAGACAGATGAGGAATCTGCATAACAGAATCAGAATCTAAGTGCGCAACAAATTTATCTCTATAAGACCTCATCTCCTTAATATACACATTGTATGCTTCCTCAGAAACGCCTAGCCGAGCAAGCATATCACGTTTGAATTCCTCCTGGTCGGCTACGATATTCTGCCAATAGTGATTTCCATTGCGATCTGCGAAGAGCTTGCACCACTCAAGCACCACCTGATCTAGAAAGTTCCCATTCATCACCCGCCAGAATGAAACGTCTGGATTTCCTAGATCAAGCAACGATTTGCGGGCTGGACTGTGACCGACCCGATAATAAGCGAGATTTCTTGCGAAACTGACACACAGTATCACCGTCCGCCTGAGATACTGCGAACGCGTTAGGACCGACTCGTTCATGAAGGTGCCTTTGTCCATGCAATGGGTCAAACAGCGGCAAAGGTTCAACTAGCGCAACCCAAACTGGTTTACTAGCGAGAGATTCTCTCGTTCGAACGCATCCAATTGATGTTCACGCTCTCGTTCCAATTGACCCAACCCAGCTTGACGCGGGAGACGTTCCGGCCCACCAAGGCTCGACAGATTCCAGGTGATGGGTTCGCCGAATTTCCCCTTCTCCCCGCGAGCGGGGCTCGCGGGGAGAAGGAAGGCGGCAGACCTCATGCGAGACGATCCAAATCCCATCGAGGGGACACGACCGACGATGACCGACGAAATCGAGACCCGCCTTCCCGACCCCATCTCCGCCGAGCCGGCGCCGCGCCATAGGACGGCGGCGGTGACGATCGGCCGGGGGCCGCGCGCGGTGACGATCGGCGGGGGCGCGCCCATCGTCGTCCAGTCCATGACCAATACCGACACGGCCGATGTCGACTCCACGGTCGCGCAGATCGAATCGCTGGTCCGCGAGGGCTCGGAGCTGGTGCGCATCACCGTCGATCGCGACGAGGCCGCCGCCGCCGTGCCGCATATTCGCGATCGTCTCGCGCAGAAGAATATCGACGTCCCGCTGATCGGCGATTTTCACTACATCGGCCACAAGCTGCTCGCCGATCATCCGGCCTGCGGCGAGGCGCTCGACAAATATCGCATCAATCCGGGCAATGTCGGCTTCAAGGAGAAGAAGGACCGGCAGTTCGGCGCCATCGTCGAGCTGGCCATAAAGCATGGCAAGGCGGTGCGCATCGGCGCCAATTGGGGCTCGCTCGATCAGGAGATGCTGACGCATCTCATGGACATCAACGCCAATTCCGCGGCGCCGCTCGACACGCGCGCGGTGACGCGCGAGGCGCTGGCCCGCTCGGCGCTGATCTCCGCCGAGCGCGCCGAGGAGATCGGCCTCCCGCGCGATCGGATCGTCATCTCGGCCAAGGTCTCCGCCGTGCAGGACCTCATCGCCGTCTATCGCATGCTGGCGCTGCGCAGCGATTATGCGCTGCATCTCGGCCTCACCGAGGCCGGTATGGGCTCGAAGGGCGTCGTCGCCTCGGCGGCGGCGCTGGGCGTGCTGCTGCAGGACGGCATAGGCGACACCATCCGCGTGTCGCTGACGCCGGAGCCCGGCGGCGATCGCGCCAATGAGGTGCGCGTCGCGCAAGAGATTTTGCAGACGATGGGCTTTCGCACCTTCGTGCCGCTGGTCGCCGCCTGCCCCGGCTGCGGCCGCACCACCTCCACCGTCTTCCAGGAGCTGGCGCGCGATATCCAGTCGCATATTCGCGAGCGCATGGCCGTCTGGCGGCAGGATTATCCGGGCGTCGAGACGCTGAATGTCGCGGTGATGGGCTGCATCGTCAACGGGCCGGGCGAATCCAAGCACGCCGACATCGGCATTTCGCTGCCCGGAACGGGCGAGGCGCCGACGGCGCCGGTCTTCATCGACGGCAAGAAGGCGATGACCTTGCGCGGCGAGGGCATAGCGGAAGAATTCACCCGCATCGTCGAAGATTATGTCGCCCGTCGCTTCGGCGGCGGCGCCGAGGGCGAAGCGGCGGAGTGATCAGCCGAGCGCCGCGGCCAGGGCGCGCAGATCGCGCCAGGCGCGGCGCTTCATCGCCGGCGTCCTGAGCAGGCTGGCGAGCGACGGCGCGAGCAGCGCGCGCGTCGCGCCGCCGCCGTGATCGTAATCGAACCAGGCGTTGCGATAGCGCGCCACATCCGGCGAGCCGAGCGCGGCGCGGGCGGCGAAATCGCCGAGAATGAGCAGGGCGCGCGGCGCGGCCAGCTCCACATGGCGCCGCAGGAAGGGATTGAGCGCCGCCACTTCCGCCGGATTGAGCTCGCGCGCGCCGGGCGGACGCCAGGGCGTCGCATAGGCGAGATAGGCGCCGGAGCGGTCGCGGCGAATCGCGCGCAGCATATTGTCGAGCAGCCGCGCCTCCGGCCCGACGAAAGCCGCGCCGCCGCGCTCCTCCTCCTCGCCGGGCGAGAAATCCAGAACCATCAGAGCCGCGCCGGGCGCGCCGGCCGAGAAGAGAAAATGCCCGGCCGTCGCTTTCAGCGCGCAGCCGTCGAAAGCCGCGAGCCGCTCCCGCAATTCCTCGATCGTGCGCGCCGCGCCGGCGGCCTCGCGAGCGCCGCGGGCGGCCTCCTCGGTGAAGACGGGCGCGGCGGAGCGCTGGGAGCGGGTCTCCCGCGCCGGCGGCTCGGCCCGACGCACGGGCGAAGGCGAGGGCGAAGACGCAGCGACGGGCGCGGGCGCGGCGACGCGCGCCGGCGGCGCAGCGCTCTCGGCGAAACGGTCGTGCGGCGTCTCATCGAGGGCTATGTCGACGCCGATCGACACATACCAGTCGACGAGCGCGGCGAGCCCCGTCTCCAAGGAAAGATCGGCGTCAGCGGACATGGAAGAAAGCTTAGAGCAGAAGCGCGAAAAGGTGAAGGCGCACGCCCGAGGCGGAGCCGCGCATTCGCCATTTCTCTGCGCGCCAATGCGTAGATTATCGAGCTTCGCGACGCAGCGGCTCCGCAATAGGCTGGAGCAAAATCGAGAATGTGCCGAGGGTGGAAACAGAGTTCAAAAATCACAGCTCACATAGAGAATTCCCATGATCGACCTGATCGAAACCGTCGCGAAATCGCTGTTCGCGAAATTCGGGTCCAATCCGCAGCTCTGGGACAGGGCTACGCTCGCGGAGCGCGACAGATTCCGCCATGCGGCGGAAGATATACTGCATGAATTCGCCTCGCTCGCGCCCGTCGAGACGGCGGAGCTGGTCGAAAAAATCCGCGAGACGCGGATCACGCGTCTCGGATTTCTCTATATGGCCTATGCGCTGAACACTTCGGAGGCCGCCGCGCTGCTCACCTATCGAGCGCTCGGCCGGGCCGAGTGCTGAACGTCACCCGAGCGTTTCCTTCCCTTGTTCTGTCGTGTTTTCTTCACGCGAACCGGTTCCCACTTCGCTAGAAAACACTCTAGCAGCAACGCATCGCGCGCCGGCCGCCTTCGCCGAAACGGCTCGCCTGACGGTCGAGGAAGAACTCCTCGCGCGTCATCAGCGGCTCGCTCGGATGATTGGCGCGCCGATGCGCGACATAGGCCTCGTAATCCCCCTGCCCGATCATCAGCCGCGCGCCGTCGCGCAGCTTCTGCCCGAGCTTGGAAAGATCAAGCGCGGGCAATTTGCAGATCGTGCAGCTCATCGCTCGTCTCCCTGGTGGTGACGCTGGTCGCGCGCCGCGCCTCGCCGATGGCCCGCAGGCCGAAGAACAGCATGGACAAGACCAGCGCGATGAAGACGGCGCAGAGCGTCGTGTTCACATAATCGTTGAAGACGATGCGGCTCATCTCGGCGGCGGTCTTGGCCGGCGCGAGCAGTCTGCCCTCCGCCGTCGCGGCCGAATAGCGCGCCGCATGGGCGAGGAAGCCGATCTTGGGATCGGGATGGAAGATTTTCTCGGCGCCCGCCGTCAGCGTGCAGATATAGAGCCAGGCCGCCGGCGCCCCGGCGATGAAGGCGTAGCGCTCCCGCTTCATGCGGAACAGCACCACAGTGCAGAGCGTGAGCGCTATGGCCGCGAGCATTTGATTGGCGATGCCGAACATGGGCCAGAGCGTGTTGATGCCGCCGAGAGGATCGATGACGCCCTGATAGAGGAACCAGCCCCAGCCGGCGACGGCGAGCCCCGTGGCGCCGAAATTGGGAATCCAGGCGCGCGTATGCTTGAAGCGCGGCCAGAAGGTTCCGACGAGATCCTGAATCATGAAGCGCGCGACGCGCGTGCCGGCGTCCACAGTGGTGAGGATGAACAGCGCCTCGAAGAGAATGGCGAAATGATACCAGAAGGCGGTCATGGAGGCGCCGCCGATCGCCCCCGACAATATTTTCGCCATGCCGACGGCGAGCGTCGGCGCGCCGCCCGCGCGCGAGAGCACCGTCTTCTCGCCGACCTCGGCCGCCGCCTGGCTCAGCGCCTCCGGCGTGATGACGAAGCCCCAGGACGAAATGGTCTGCGCAGCCGTATCGACCGTGGAGCCGATGACGGCGGGCGCGCTGTTCATGGCGAAATAGACGCCCGGATCGAGCACGGTGGCGGCGACCAGCGCCATTATGGCCACGAAAGACTCCATCAGCATCGCGCCATAGCCGATGAAGCGGATTTGCGTCTCGTCGCCGATCATCTTGGGCGTGGTGCCGGAGGAGACGAGCGCGTGGAAGCCGGAAATGGCGCCGCAGGCGAGGGTGATGAAGAGGAAAGGAAAGACGCTGCCCGCGAAGACCGGGCCGGTCCCGTCGATGAAGCGGCTGACCGCCGGCATTTTCAGCTCCGGCATGACATAGAAAATCCCCAGCGCCAGCGAGGCGATGGTGCCGATCTTCAGAAAGGTGGAGAGATAGTCGCGCGGCGCCAGCAGAAACCACACCGGCAGAACGGAGGCGACGAAGCCGTAGCCGATCAGCATGAAGGCCAGCGTCTCGCCTTTGAAGGTGAAGAGCGCGGCGAGCGCCGGCGTCTCCGCGACCGTGCGGCCGAAAGCGATGGAGGCGATGAGCAGCACGAAGCCGATGACCGACATTTCGAATATGCGGCCGGGGCGCAAATAGCGGCCATAGACGCCCATCAGCACGGCGATGGGCAGAGTGGCGAAGACGGTGAAGAAGCCCCAGGGGCTGTCGGCCAGCGCCTTGACCACGATGAGCGCCAGCACGGCGAGCAAAATGACCATGATGGTGAGAATGCCCACCATCGCGACGATTCCGGCGGCCGGCCCGAGCTCGGTCTTAATGAGATCGCCGAGCGAGCGCCCGTCGCGCCGCGTCGAGATGAACAGCACGACGAAATCCTGCACCGCGCCGGCAAAGACGACGCCGGTGAGCAGCCAGAGCGTGCCGGGCAGATAGCCCATTTGCGCCGCCAGCACCGGGCCGACCAGCGGCCCCGCCCCGGCTATGGCCGCGAAATGATGGCCGAACAGCACATATTTGTCGGTCGGCACATAATCGAGCCCGTCATTGTGGCGATGCGCCGGCGTCTTGCGCTGCGGATCGAGGCCGAGCGCTCGGTTGGCGATGAACAGCGAGTAGAAGCGATAGGCGACGAGATAGACGCAGACCGCCGCCGCCACCAGCCACATGGCGTTGACGGTCTCGCCGCGCGCAATCGCCAGGGTGAAGAGCGAGAAGACGCCGAGCGCGACAATGGCGCTCCAAAGGGCGATCGAGCCGAGCTTGCGGCCCGGCGTGGCGAGAGGAAGGGACATAGCGCGAGCCTCGGCGTTTCCAGGAAAAGCCTGGGGACGAGATCGTCACCCGGCATTTTTCCCAAGAAATAGGCCAAAGGCGCCCGCCGCGTCTAGCCGCTGGGCCCGCGCGCCGCCCTCTCCCGGCGGCGGGCGGCGTCATTGGGACACGCCGCTCGTTTGGAACCTTTCGAAGCTCCGCCGATTGAACGGCTCGGGCGACGAATTCTGCACAGGAGACGCTCATGCACTGCGGAGATTGCCGTTTTTGGCGCCAGCCGGACAACCAATGCCGCCGCAACGCCCCGCTGCCCATGCGCGGCCATGAAGGAACCATGGACACGGCATGGCCCCTCGTGACCGCGGAGGATTGGTGCGGCGAATATCAGCCCGGTTATATCGATCGGACCAGCATGCCCGCGGAAGCGCGGGCGCGCGCCCAGTCCCAGCACAAGGAACGCGCCCAGCACTGACGGCCGCCGAAACGGCGCGGCCGTCTCCGCTCAATTTCCCGAGGTCCGCACAGGCGCAGCCGCGCCGCTGTAGGACACGCGCCAGATCGTCCCATTGCCGTCCTCGCTCACCAGCAGCGAGCCGTCGCGCGCCACCGCCACATCGACGGGGCGGCCCCAGACGCGCGTGTCGTCCACGACGAAGCCGGTGAGAAAATCCTGATATTCGCCGGTCGGGACGCCGTCCTTGAAGGAGAGTCGCACGATCTTGTAGCCGGTGCGCTTGGCCCGGTTCCAGGAGCCGTGCAGAGCGACGAAAGCGTCGCCCTTATACTCCGCCGGGAACTGGCCGCCCTCGTAGAAGGCGATGCCCAGCGGCGCCGAATGCGGCTGGAGCAGCACATCGGGAATGGTGATCTTGCTCGAGAGATCGGGACGCTCGCCGGCGTGGCGGGGGTCCTCATGCGCGCCGATGTAATGCCAGGGCCAGCCATAGAAGGCGCCCTCCTTCACGCGCGTGGCGTAATCGGGCGGCAGATCGTCGCCCAGCATGTCGCGCTCGTTCACCACGCACCAGAGCGCGTCGGTCCCCGGCTGCAATTGCAGGCCGGAGCAATTGCGCAGCCCATTGGCGACATTGCGCCGGCTCTTGCCTTCCGGGTCTATGGCGAGCACGGTCGCGCGCTCGAATTCGGCGCCGGCGCTCGCGCCCTGCCCATGCGCCGCCTCGAGCTGCGCGACCTCCTGCGCGGAAGGCCGCGGATGGCCTTCGGCGACATTGGTCTTGGAGCCGACGGAAACATAGAGCGTCTTGCCGTCGCGCGAGAAGACGAGATCGCGCGTCCAATGGCCGCCATCTGCGCCCGGCAGATTCGCGATCGTCTCGGCGGGGCCGGAGGCGGAAAGGTCGCCGTTCTTATAAGGGAAGCGCAGCACTTTCGTCGGCGTGCCGACATAGACGAAGCGCGGCTCCGGCCCCGGCGGATAGAAGGCTATCCCATAAGGGCGCTCGAGTTCCGCGGCGAAGACATGGGACGAGGCCGGCGCGATCTTCCCATTCTCGAGACGAAAGACGCGGAGCCGGCCGCCGACGCTCTCGGTGACGAAAATATCGCCATTTGGCGCATGGCGAATGACGCGCGGACCTTCGAGACCGGAGGCGAAAATCTCCGCCGAGAAGCCCGCGAGCGTCTTGGGCGCGGCGCCGTCCGGCCGCGCCACCACTTGCGAGCGCGAGGCGGTCGGCTCGCTGGCGAGCGGCGCAGGCAAATCCTGCGCGGTGATCTTGCGCCAGGTTCCGGGCGCGTCCTGCCGCCAATCGCTGAAGGCGACGGGACCGATGAGGCGGCGCGCCTCCTCCGATTGCGCGAGGACATGACCGGCGAAGGCGAGGCCGGCGAAGGCGCCGGCGAGGAGAAGTGTGGGGGCGAAAATCTTCATTGCGGCCTCTCTCGAAACAGAGCCGCAGTCTAACGCGCCAAAATCACATTTAGAAGATAGAATTACAGCATTCGCGCGCGCCCCTTCCGGCGGCGGACGCCCGGTGCTATTCGACCGCCTCCGACCGACGAAAGAGAAGGAAAAACCATATGAGCGAGATCTGGCTGGCCACGGGCGAAGCGACGGTTCTGGCGGCGGACGGGCAATATACCGACGCCATGCCGGAAGTGCTGATCGGCAGCGTCAAAGGCCCGGTGGGGACGGCTTTCGCCTCCATGACGGGACAGGTCGCGGGCCATCCGCGCATGTTCGTCATTCGCGACCTCAATCAGCAGGTGCGCCCCGCCACCATGATGACGACCAAGATGACGGTGCGCTCCAATGATTACGTCGAGCTGCTCGGCGGCGTCGTGCAGGCTGCGACCGGCGACGCCATCGTCGATGCGGTTTCCGAAGGAATCATTCCGAAAGATCAGGTGAATGATCTCGTCATGATCATCATGGTCTGGCTCGATCCGCGTTGCGCGACCGATCCGAACCTCGACCGGCGCGACCTCTATCGCACCAATTACGAGGCGACGAAGCTGGCGATTTCCCGCGCTCTGAAGGGCGAGCCGACGATCGACGAGCTCATCGCCAATCGCAAGACGGTCACGCATTATGCGCTGGAAGGCGTGTTCGACGAGTGATTTTGCGCAGCTGGCATTGCAAAAATCGAGCGCTGCGCAGATTGCGAATCAGTTCTCGAAGCGCTAGCAAACGAATCCTCACATGGCGCGTTCGATATGACGCGTCTTTTCATGGGAATTCGAGGGAGATTTGCGATGGCCAAGGCGAAGAGCGAGAAGCCTGCGGCGGTCAAGAAGGCCAAGAAACCCGAAGCCGCTGCTATTCGTCCGGTGAAGGAGAGCTTGACCAAGTCGGCCCTGATCAATCTGCTCGCTGAGCAGAACGAGCTTCCGCGCAAGACCGCCGCTGCGGTCTACGCCACGCTCGAGGAGGTGTTCCTCGGCTCCGTGCATCCGCGCGGCGTCGGCGAGTTCACCCTGCCCGGCCTGCTGAAAGTATCGCTGCGCAAGGTTCCGGCGCGTAAGGCCGGCACTCTGGTACGCAATCCCGCCACGGGCGAGATGGTCAAGGCCGCCGCCAAGCCGGCGAGCGTGCGCGTGAAAATCCGCGCGCTCTCCAAGCTGAAGACCGCCGCCACGCCCTGATTTCCTCAGGGCCTGTTTCGAGCGAGCCCGAAGGCTCGCGGTCCGGGGGCTACGGCCTTCGCACTGCGAGCCTTCGGGCTCGTTTCGTTTTCGGCGGCGCACTATGTCGCGCCGTCACGCGGCGCGCGCCTTTCCGGCGCGGTTCTTGGTGAGCCAAGGGCTCCAGGGCTGCGGCGCGATCAGCCCGTCCCCGACGAAGACCGGAGCTATGCCTCCGCGCGCGACGCGGCCGATGAAAGCGGGCTTGTGCAGATGCTGCGTCTCGGCGTCCAGCCTCAGGGAGAAGCCGCTCGGCGCGCGGAGCGCATGCAGCGGCAGCGCGCGGCGCACCGCCGCGACATCGACGGAGCCCGCAGCGGCGACCGCCGCGCGCCATAGCTCGAAGCCGAGATAGCTCGCCTCCATGGCGTCATTGGTCGAGGCGTCGGGCGCGTTCTTATAGCGCCGCCATTGCTCGACGAAGCTGCGATTCTCCTGGCAGTCGATGGCCTGAAGGTAGTTCCAGGCGACATAGAGCCCGTCGATGTCGCAATGAGCGAGCGCCGGCAGCTCCGCCTCGCCGATCGATAGCGACAAGATCGGCGCGAAGGCGACGTCGCCGAGCGCGCCGAAAAAGCGCAGATTGGCGTCGCCGCTCACCGTCGAGACGATCGCCGCGCTGGAACGGGCGGCGAAGCGCCGCGCGTCTCTGGCGACGGCGCGCCAATCCTCGAGGCCGGGCGGCGCATAGATTTCGGCGATATCGGCGGCGGCCACGCCATGCGCGGCGAGATAGGCGCGCAGAATCGCGTTGGTGACGCGCGGATAGACGTCGTCATTGCCGATGAGCAGAAAGCGCCGCGCGCCGAGGCCTTTCAGAAAATCCACGGCGGGGATCGCCGTCTGGCTCGGCGTGCCGCCGGCGTAGACGATGTTGGGCGAGCGCTCCTCGCCCTCATATTGGCTCGGATAGAAGAGCAGGCCCTTGGCCTTTTCGACCACCGGAAGCACGGCTTTGCGCGAGGCGGAGGTCCAACAGCCGAAGATCGCCGCGACGCCGCGCTCCTCCAGGAGAAGGCGCGCCTGCTCCGCATAGAGGGCGGGATCGGAGCGCGGATCGAGAATCACCGCCTCGAGCGGGCGTCCGAGGAGGCCGCCCTGCGCATTGCAGCGCTCGACCAGCATCGTCAGCAGCTCCTGCAGCGGCCGCTCGCTGCTCGTCATCGTGCCGGAGAGCGAATGCAATATGCCGATGCGGATCGCGCCATTGTCGAGATCGGCGAAATAGCGATCGACGGCGCAAACGAGGCTCTTCGAGCTGCCGAGCATCGTCTGCGCGACGGCGAGCGCCGAGCGGCCGGCCGAATGCGCCTGCGCCACGGCGCCGCCGACCTCCGGCAGCGTCTCGCCGACGCCGCGGGCGACGAGGGCGGCGCGCGCCCCTATGCCTTCGAGATCGGCCGCCTCCCGGCTCAGAGTGTCGGCGAGGTCGCGATTGACGCCGGCGACCGCCTCGACGCTCGTCGATACGTCAGCGATGGCGCCGACCGTCTCCTCCACCGCGGAACGTATGGAGTCGATCTGCGTCTCGATTTCGGCGGCGGCGCGCGCGGTCTGATTGGCGAGCGTCTTCACCTCGCTCGCCACCACGGCGAAGCCGCGCCCGCTCTCGCCGGCGCGCGCCGCCTCTATGGTCGCGTTGAGGGCGAGCAGCGAGGTCTGGCCGGCGATCGACTGAATGAGCTTGCTCACCGCTCCGATGCGGCCAGCGGCGGCGGCGAGGCCGCGCACGATGTCTTCCGCGCGCGCGAGATCGGCGGCGCTGCGATCGGCTGCCAGGCGCGCCGCCGTCACTTGGCGCGAAGAGCGCCCGACGAGGCCGATGATGGCGTCCCGCGCCGCCAGCGCCAGTCCATCGACATTCTCCGCCGCCGTGGCTGCCGCGGCGGCGGCGGCGGAGAGACCGCGGAGCATGTCGCCATTGCAGGCGGCGCAGTCGCCCGCCGCCGATCGCGCGCCGGCGTCGGCGACGGCGAGCGCATCTTCCGTCTCCTCCACGATTTGGCGCAGCCGCCGCAGGAAGAAAGCGCGGCCGGCCTCACGAATCGATTGCTCCGCCCCGCGGCTGCGCTCGGCGACGGCGAAAGCGTCGGCGGCGATCAAAGCGCGACGCAGCTCCTCCGCGACGCCGCGGAGCCGCGCCGCCGAACGTCCGCCCACAGGCGGAAAAGGAGCGTAGCGATCGCCCCCGGCGATCTTCTCCAAGGCGGCGATCTGCGCCGAGAGGCGGCGCTCGATCGCGCTCGCCGCCGCAATAGCGGCGAGCGCCGCTGCGGCCCAGCAGAGGAGCGGATCGCCGCCGGCCCCGCCGAGGACGAGGGGCGTGAAGCCCGCGGCGAGAGTCGCCGCGAGAAGAAAGACGCAAGGAAGTTTCCCGGCCGAGCTGTCCGCCATGGATCGCACACTTCGCTATGAGTTTGAAAATTTGCACGTAATCTCGCTACACAACGGTTACTAACACCTTTCGATGTCCGATCTTTCCCGATCGATCGCTGGCGCCGCCCCTCGAATGGGGAATGGAAGCGCGTGACTCGCCTCGGCCGGCGGTTTATTCCCGGTGCGGATCGGGAGCTTTGCCGAATGAGCCGCTTTTCGAAACGCCTTCGTCCTCCGGTGCTCGCCCTCTGCCTCGCCCTCGCGACGGGCGGCTGCGGCGGACGTCCCCATGGCGTGCTGACCCCGCAGCCGCAAACGGCGGGGACGAGCCGCGTCGAATTGCTGGTCGCCACGACGCGCAGCGATCGCGGCGCGGAGCCGGGCGATCTTTTCACCGGCGAGCGCGGCAAGGGCCTCGCCTTCGCCGATATCGCCATCTCCATTCCGCCGGACGGCGCGCGCCAGATCGGCGAGGTGCAATGGCCGGACTCTCTGCCGGGCGATCCCACGCGCGAGTTCGTCACGCTGCGGGCCGATCTGCTCAGCCAGCAGGAGGCGGCGCGCCGCTTCGACGCGCGCATCGTCAAGACGCCCAAGCGTCAGGCGCTGGTCTTCGTGCATGGCTTCAACACGCTCTTCGCCGAGGCCGTCTATCGTCTCGCGCAGATCGTCCATGATTCCGGCACGAGCGCGCTGCCGGTGCTGTTCACCTGGCCCTCGCGCGGCAAGCTGCTCGACTATGGCTATGACCATGAGAGCGCGAGCTATTCGCGCGACGCGCTGGAGCATGTGCTGCATATGCTCGCCAAGGACCCGTCCGTCGGCGAGATCTCGATCCTGGCGCATTCCATGGGCAATTGGGTGACGCTGGAAGCGCTGCGCCAAATGGCGATCCGCGACCATGGGCTCGCGCCCAAGATCAAAAATGTGATGCTCGCCGCGCCCGACGTCGATTACGACGTGTTCACGCGGCAGATCGCCGAGATCGACGAGCATCGCGCCATCTTCACCCTCTTCGTCTCGCGCGAGGACGAGGCGCTGGCCGCCTCCCGCCGTGTGTGGGGCGACAAGGTGCGGCTCGGCGGCATCGATCCTGCGCGCGAGCCGTTCAAGGACGCTCTGGCGGAGCGGCGCTTCACCGTCGTCGATCTCTCGACGGTGAAATCCGCCGACCCGCTCGGCCATGGCACATTCGCGCAATCGCCGGAGATCGTGCGCTCCATCGGCGCGCGACTAGCGGAGGGCCAGACGCTCGCCGACAATCAGAATGGCGTGGGCGAGCGCCTGGGCCAGGTGGCGACCGGCGCGGCCTCGACCGTGGGAGCCGCGGCGAGCGTCGCCGTCTCGACGCCTTTCGCCATTGTCGACCCGCGCACGCGCGAAAATCTCGGCGATCAGCTGCAGCGTCTCGGCGAGCAGATGAGCGACACCGCCTCCGCCGGCGCCGATGTCGTCTCACGCCCGCTGCATTGACGGCTACCAGGGAACGTCGCGGCCGCGATAATCGAGGAAGCGGCCGGTGTCCGCCAGGGTCAGCGCGTCGAGCGTCCGCAGGATTCCGCCCGCGCTCTCCTCTACGGAGAGATCGGCGTTCTTCCCGCCCATATCGGTGCGCACCCAGCCGGGACTGAGCGCGACGACCGTGACCTTCTCGCGCTTCAGATCATGGGCGAGGCCCTGGGCGATCTTGTTGAGGGCCGCTTTGGCGGCGCGATAGGCGATATTGGTGGAGCCCTCCATCGCCATGGAGCCGAGCCCGCTCGACATCAGCGCGATGCGCGGATTGTCGGCGCGCAGCATCAGCGGCAGAAAGGCCTGGACCAGCCGCAGCGGCCCCAGCGTGTTGACGTCGAAGAGATCGAGCGCGCCGGGAAAATCCATGTCCAATGTCGATTGCGTCTGCGGCCCATAGGCGCCGGCGTTGCAGACGAGAACGTCGAGCGGCCCCGCCAGCTCGCGCGCGGCGGCGCGTATCCCCGCCTCGTCGCGCTGGTCGAAGACATGAATCGAGAAGCGCGCGCGATGGCGCGCCACATCTTTCTGCAGGCGCTCGCGCGCGTCCTCGCTGCGCACGGAGGCGTCGACATCGTCGCCCCGGTCCGCGAGCAGCGTCGCCAGCCCATGGCCGATGCCCCTATTGGCGCCCGAAATAAACCAATGCTCCGCCATCGGCCGCTCCTCTTCTCATCCCAACATGGGAATATCGCCGACATGCGAATATAACGCGCATCGGCTGCGATCGAAGCTTGCCGCCGCCTTATTCAGCTTATACTGTAGGGCAGTTACATAACGAAAACATTGCGAAAGGCGGATCGCATCATGAGCGACATTTCCTTCGCGGACGAGCACGTCGCCGCGCGATCTCCTTCTGAGGCGGCGCCGGTCCCGGTCCTCTTCACCGGCGACAATGGCGAATTCCGCCGTCTGGTCACGCGCGGCGCGCTGCTGGAGCTGGCGACCGCCGGCTTCTATCGCTTCTGGCTCGCCACCAATATGCGCCGCCATCTCTGGTCGAGCACGGTCATCGGCGGCGATGCGCTGGAATATGTCGGCACGGCGCGCGAGCTATTGTTCGGCTTCTTCTTCGCGCTCGCCATTCTCGCGCCCGTCTATATCGCCTATATCGTCATCGGCTTCGAGGCGGAACGGCAAAGGGCTTTCGCCTCGCTGCCGCTGGGCCTGTTCTTCGCCGCCTTCGGCCAATTCGCCATTTATCGCGCGCGGCGCTATCGGCTCAACCGCTCCGCCTGGCGCGGCCTGCGTTTCGGCATGGGCGGCTCCGGCCTCGCCTATATGTTCCGCGCCATCGGCTGGGGCCTGCTGATCGCGCTCACGCTCGGCCTCGCTCTGCCCTGGGCGGAGGCGGCGCTCGAGCGCTATAAGATGCGCCACACCTATTATGGCGCGCTGGAAGGCGGCTTCGTCGGCCGCGGCGGCGATTTCTTCAAGCGCGCCGGCTGGATTTGGTTCACTGCGCTCATTCTCCTGCTCTCGCCTTATGTCATCGGCGCCGTTTTCAGGGGGCCGATATGGATATTGGCCGGCGTCATCTATGTGATCGGCGTTCCGGCTCTGTTCGCGGCCTTCAAGGCCGAGCAATGGCGCTGGTGGCTGCGTGGTCTGCGCCTCGGCGGCGCGCGGCTCGAGACGAGACTGACGATGAGCGCGCTGCTCGGCAATTATTTCGCCTTTTTGGGCGTCCTCATCGGCGTGCTCATCGCCGCTGCGATCGTCTTCGGAATCGTCGTCGCGACGAATCGGAACGCTATGGTGGGGACCACTCCGCCGATCGGCGTGCTCATTCCGATCGTCCTCGCCTATGTCGCGACCTTTTTGTCCATCGGCGTGGCCTCGCGCATTTTCCTCATGCAGCGGGTCTGGAAGCTCGTGGCGAGTTCGCTCGTCGTCCATGGTCTCGCGGAAGCCGAGGACGTCGCGACGCGCGCCAGCGTCACGCCGAGCGCCATCGGCGAGGGTTTCGCCGATAGTCTCGACATCGTCGGCTTCTGACATGAGCGCGGAGCCGCAGCCGGGCGTCCTCGACGAAGAGGCCGTGATCTTCTTCGACGGCTGGAGCAGCCGCAAGCGGCGCGTCGCGCTGCGCTTCGGCGCGACGCTGGAGATCGTCCAGAATGGCGCGACGCTCGCCTCCTGGCCCTATGACGACATTCGCCGCATCGACTCGCCGATCTTCGCGCTGCGGCGCGAGACGGCGGCGGGGGGCGAGCTGGCGCGGCTCGAATTGCACGATCCGCGCCTCCACAATGAGATCATCGCGCGCTGCCCCTATCTCGGCGGAAAGACGCGGCCCGGCGCGAATCGCGCGATCGTCTATTGGTCGCTGGCCGCGACGACGAGCTTCGTCGCGCTGATCTGGTTCGGCATTCCATTCGCGGCCGATCGCATCGCGCCGCTCGTGCCTCATTCCTTGGAGCGGCGGATCGGCGAGGCGGCGGAGGCGCAATTGCGCAGCGTCTTCTCGGACGAGCCCTGCCGCAGCGAGAAAGGCGCGAATGCGCTGACGCGTTTGTCCGAGCGGCTGCAATCGGCCGCCGCTCTGGAGGAGCCGGCGCGCATAGAAGCGCTGCGATCCGCCATTCCCAATGCGCTCGCTTTGCCCGGCGGCAAGATTTATGTGTTCTCGGGCCTGCTGAGCCGCGCGAAGACGCCGGATGAAGTGGCCGGCGTCGTCGCCCATGAGATCGGCCATCTCAAACATCGCGACGCCATGCGCAAGCTCATCGCCACGGGCGGGACCTCCTATCTCATCGGCCTGCTGTTCGGCGATGTGACCGGCGCCGGCGCGCTGGTCTTCGCCAGCAAGGCGCTGATCGGCGCCGCCCATTCGCGCGAGGCGGAGGCGCAGGCCGATTCCTTCGCCGCCGAGCTGATGGCGCGGCTCGGCCGGCCGGCCAAGCCGCTCGGCGATCTGCTGACGCGCATTTCCGGCGCGGAGAATGGCGCCTTCGGCCTGCTGCACGATCATCCGCTGAGCGCCGATCGGCTCACGGCGCTCGCCGCCGCCGACAAAGGCGAGCGCGGGCCGCCGCTGCTCGACGACGAGAATTGGGCGGCGCTGAAGGCGATCTGCAAGAAGGACGACGTCAAGCCCGAAGCCGCGCGATGAGCGCCTGCGCCGCGGCAGGCGCGCGCCGCTTGGCGCCGTCGATCATGAAGACGAAAACATCGCGCGCGCTCGTCTTCGCCGGCGCGGCGAGATGCGGAAGATCGGCGGGCGTTGCGCCCCTCTCCCATTCGCGCGCGCGCCGCGCCCAGAGATCCAGCTCCTCCGCCGCATAGCCGATGACGCGATCGTCGCGCGCATGTTTCAGCCGCGCATAGACGAAATCGGCAGTGGCGTCGGCGATCGCGGGATCATCGGCGGAATCGACGAAGACCGCGGCGATATTTTCGGCGCGCAGCAGGGCGATGAATTTCTCGTCGAGAAAAGAAGGGTGACGAACCTCGAGCGCATGGCGCAGGCGAAGCGCCCCGCGCTTTTTCGGCAGCAGCTTCAAAAAGGCGGCGATCTCCTCGGCGTGAAAGCGCCTATAGGGCGGAAGCTGCCAGAGAATGGGGCCGAGCTTGTCGGAAAGCTCCGTCACGCCGCTCGCGAGGAAATGCTCGATCGTCTCGCCCGTCTCCGACAAGGCGCGGGCGTTGACGGCGGCGCGATGCGCCTTGACCGCGAAGACGAAATCATCGGGCGTCGCCTCGCGCCATTTCACGAAGCTCGTGCGCGATTGCGTGCGATAGAATGTGGCGTTGATCTCGATCGCCGTCACATGGCGGCTCGCGAAAGCGAGCTCCTCGCCGGCGGGCAGCTTCTGCGGATAGAAGAGCCCGCGCCAGGGCGCGAAGCTCCATCCCCCTATGCCGACTCGGATCATGTCCCGGCCTCCGGTCGCGCGCGGGCGCGCGGAGGCGCCCGCTCACCGCTTGCGGCTCAGCACGCGATGATAGAGCCGCTTCGCCGTCTCGCGCAAACGCCGCCGCCAGACTTCCTTGGCGTGCGCCTCGGCGAATTGCGTGACGCCGTCGGTCTTCGCCTGCACCATCAGATCGCAGACGACGAGACGATCCGGCCAGCAGCGCTCGATCATATAGTGGCCGGGGATGGCGCAGGAATCGGTGATCGCCATATCGGCGCGCTCCGATTGCATTTCGGTGATGGCGTAGACGAGCTGCACGCCGGGCGCCTGGGCGCGCAGGCTCTCGTCATAAGCGATCTTCCAGAAATAGGAGCGCGCGCCGCTCTCGATGACGACGCCCATGGCGATCGGCTTGCCGGCGAGCTCGAGGCTGTGAATGCGGATCTTGCCCTCGCGCGCCAGCAGACGGGTCGCGCTGCGCACGAAAGTGGCGAGCGAGGGATGGCCGAGCAGCGCGCCCCGCTCGGCCTTCCAGCCGCTGGCCTCGAGCGCCAGAAAATCCTCGGTCGCGCGCGGAATCTCGGCCGGCGTCGAATAGACGACGCGCTTCAGCTCGCCGGCCTCCTCGAGGCGGCGGCGGCGGCGGCGCATCTCGCTCAGCGCCTTGCGCGAGGACATGCGCGTCCACACCTCCTCGGGATCGCCGCCGGCGAGCAGAGCGGCGCGCTCATGCCGATCGAGCACGCGCCAGTCACGGCCGGTGGCGCGCGCGGCGCGGGTGAAGGCGGCGAAAACCGGCCCGCTCATCGGCGTCATGGGAATGAGCACGGCGCCCGCGCCGGAGCGATTGCCGGCGAACCAGTCGAGAAGGGCGGCGGCCGCCTCCTCCGCGCATTCGCGATCGAGCAGCGGGGTCGCCAGCGCGGCCTGCTTGTGCAGCCAGCCGCGCGCCGTCGCCGCGCCGAGCGAGAAGCCGGGCGCGACGATGGGAAACAGCGCGACCAGCCGCCGCGCGCCCTGAAGGCCCGCCCGCCGCCAGACAGTGACGAAGAGCGGGCGCGATTTCGCCGGGAAATGCCGCGCCGCCGGAAGCGCGAAGCCGGGCTCCAGAAATCCGTTGGGCTCGATGGCGCGCGACACGAGCTCGGCCCAATCGCGGACATGGGCGCTCATCCGCTCGACGTCGAGCGCCTCCGTCTCCAGCGAACCACTCGTCATGACGCCTTCGCGGCCGGCCGCGCTCTGCTCGGAGGCTCTCGAAGGGCCGGGAAGGCTGCCCAGAAACGCCGTCCTATTGATCCAAAATGGCGTGGTGGCCATGATTCGCCCCTCGTCGCTTGTCAGTTTCACCCAGGTCCGACGCCATTGCGAGACGAATCACGTCGACCACGCCGGGCGTTTCAAGAGCGAGGCCAGCGATGCGGGCGCCGCCGCCGCTCAAAGGCCTGTGGGAAATTTGTCACATGAGAGATAAATATTTGGGGAACAAAGGGATCGGAAGAGAGACCGTGCTGCTGCGCGGTTGCGCGCGCGCTTCTTCCCGTGCCAGAGTGATACTGCCGAGGTCCGGCATTTGCCGGATGTGGCGCACCCGCTATATGAGATCACCTGCGGTCGAGACCCTCGGCCCGTCCAGACCAGAGTAGGCGCTTTGACGACTTCGAAGACCCCCCTTCTCGACCGGATCGACACGCCGCAGGATCTGCGCAAGCTGCAGCCCGGCCAGCTCCGCCAGCTGGCCGACGAATTGCGCCGCGAGACGATCGACGCGGTTTCCGTCACCGGCGGGCATTTGGGCGCCGGGCTCGGCGTCGTCGAGCTGACCGTCGCGCTGCATTACGTCTTCGACACGCCGAACGACAAGATCGTCTGGGACGTCGGCCACCAGACCTATCCGCACAAGATTCTGACCGGCCGCCGCGACCGCATTCGCACGCTGCGCCAGGGCAAGGGGCTCGCCGGCTTCACCAAGCGCGCCGAGAGCGAGTATGACGCCTTCGGCGCCGGCCATTCCTCCACCTCTATCTCGGCCGGCCTCGGCATGGCTGTGGCGCGCGATCTCTCCGGCGGCTCCAATCACGTCGTCGCGGTGATCGGCGACAGCGCCATTTCGGCGGGCATGGCCTATGAGGCGATGAACAACGCCGGCGCTCTCGACTCCCGCCTCATCGTCATTCTCAACGACAATGACATGTCGATCGCGCCGCCGACCGGCGCCATGTCGGCCTATCTCGCCCGGCTCGTCTCCGGCGGAGCCTTCCGCACACTGCGCGAGACGGCCAAGCAGCTCGCCCGCCATCTGCCGCATTTCCTCTATGAGAAAGCGCGCAAGGCGGAGGAATTCTCCCGGAGCTTCATCACCGGCGGCGGGACCATGTTCGAAGAGCTCGGCTTCTATTATGTCGGGCCGATCGACGGGCATAATCTCGAGCATCTTCTGCCCGTGCTGACCAATGTGCGCGACAAGGACGACGGCCCGGTGCTGGTCCATGTCGTTACCCAAAAGGGCAAGGGCTATGGCCCGGCCGAGGCCGCGGCGGACCGCTATCACGGCGTCAACCGTTTCGACGTGCTGACCGGCGCGCAGGACAAGCCCAAGGCCAACGCCCCCTCCTACACCAGCGTCTTCGCCAAGACTCTGGTGGCCGAGGCCGAGCGCGACGACAAGATCGTCGCCATCACCGCGGCCATGCCGGCCGGCACCGGCCTCGATCTGTTCGAGAAGGCCTTCCCGGACCGCATGTTCGACGTGGCCATCGCCGAGCAGCACGCCGTGACCTTCGCCGCCGGCCTCGCCTGCGAGGGCTATAAGCCCTTCTGCGCGCTCTATTCCACCTTCCTGCAGCGCGGCTATGACCAGCTGGTGCATGACGTCGCGATCCAGCATCTGCCGGTGCGCTTCGCCATCGACCGCGCCGGCCTCGTCGGCGCCGACGGCCCCACGCACGCCGGCGCTTTCGACATCGCCTATCTCGCCTGCCTGCCCGGCATGGTGCTCATGTCGCCTGCGGACGAGGGCGAGTTGGTCCATATGGTGGCGACCTCCGCCGCCTTCGACGAAGGCCCGATCGCTTTCCGCTATCCGCGCGGCGAGGGCGTCGGCGTCGAGCTGCCCCAGCGCGGCGAGATTTTGGAGATCGGCCGCGGCCGCGTGATCCGCGAGGGCTCGAAAGTGGCGATCCTCTCGCTCGGCACGCGGCTCGCCGATGCGCTGACGGCGGCCAAGGAGCTTTCCGGCCGCGGCATTTCGACGACGGTCGCGGACGCCCGCTTCGCCAAGCCGCTCGACCGCGATCTGCTGCTGCGCCTCGCCGCCAATCACGAGGTCCTCATCACGATCGAGGAAGGCTCGATCGGCGGCTTCGGCTCACAGGCCTTCCAAGTCCTGTCGGAGCATGGCGCGCTGGACGGCGCGCGCGGGGCGTTCAAGTTCCGCTCGATGATCCTGCCCGATCTCTATATCGACCATGACAAGCAGGACGTCATGCTCGCCCGCGCCGGCCTCGACGCCCGCGCCATCGTCGCCAAGGCGCTCGAGGCGCTCGGCGACGAGCGCGGCGCCGCCCGCGCGCTGATCGCCTGACGCGCATCTCTTTCTCCCGCCCGCGGGAGAAGGTGGCCCTCGCGTCAGCGAGGGTCGGATGAGGGTCCGTCAGGACGCTCGAAATCTCGTCGCGATAAAACGAGCGAATTACGATGAGTCCCCGCCCCTTCTGGAGGCGCCCTCATCCGACCCCGCCAGAGCCTGTCGCTCGCGACGGGCGTCCTCACGGACGCCCTGTGGCGGGGCCACCTTCTCCCGTAAACGGGAGAAGGAAACACTCGGCCCTTTTTTACTGCTTGTAGGTGACGCCGTCGGGGCCTTTCCAGCCGTCGCCGTCGGCGTAGAAGCGATATTCCTCGTCGAAGGCGATCGTCTCGCCTGGGGCCACATATTGCTTGCCCTTGGGATCGCTATTGCGCGGCGCGGTCACATAATGCTTGCTCGGCGAGCAGCCCTCGGGAAACTTGCCGGCGTCGTCCGGCTTGCATTCGAGATTGGCGCCATCGGGAAACTGCACCGAGGCGTTGAAGAACAGCTCGAAGCCTTTCTCGCCGGTGGCGTGCATCTCCAGACGCTCGGTCATCGTCTGCTTGAAGGAGAGAATTTTTCCGGGCTTGTCGAAGCGCTGCTTCAGCAGATTGTCGAAAATCTGCCGCGCATTGGCTTCGGTCGGATCGGGGCAGCCGAACCAGCAGATGGCGGCGGCGCGGTCGATGGTGAGCGGCGCGACGACGAGCGTCAGCGCGAGCAGTCTGCGAAGCATGGGGTTCCTCTTTTTTGTCTGGTGTCGCGCCGAATTCGGGCCGGGCGTCGTCGCCGCCCGTCTCCGCGCGGGCTTGGGCCTCAAATTAGCCGATCTCCGCGCCGAAATGAACCGAAACGGACGATCGCAGCAACGAAGCAGTAACCATAGGTTCCTAGCATCCGCTCATGAAGATCATGCATAAGCTCCCGGCGGTCCTCGCCCTTCTTCTCTGCGCCGCGCCGGCGCGCGCCGATTTCGCCTCCTGTCTCGCAGGGCTGCGCCATGCGGCCGCGGGGGCGGGCGTCTCGCAGCGCGTCATCGACAGCGCGACCAATGGGCTCGAGCCCAATGACGCGCCGAGCTTCATGGACAAGCAGCCCGAGTTCAAGACGCCGATCTGGGACTATATCGCCGGCCTCGTCGATGAGGAGCGCGTCGAGGAAGGCCGCGCCATGATGCAGCGCCACGCCTCCGCCCTGCATGCGGCGGAGCAGCGTTACGGCGTCGATCCGGCGACCGTGGTCGCGGTCTGGGGCGTCGAATCGGATTTCGGCAAGAATTTCGGCAAGCGCAGCGTGGTGCAATCGCTGGCGACCCTCGTCTGCGAGGCGCCGCGCCGCAACGACTATTTCAAAGGCGAGTTCATCGCCGCGCTGAAGATTTTGCAGAGCGGCGATATTGCGCCGGAGGAGTTCAACGGCTCCTGGGCCGGCGCCTTCGGCCATACGCAATTCATGCCCTCCACCTTCCTCTCCACGGCGGTCGATCTGGACGGCGACGGGCGGCGCAATATCGCCAGCTCGGCGGCCGATTCGCTCGGCAGCACGGCGAATTTCCTCCGCAAGGCGGGCTGGCGGCCGGGCCTGCGCTGGGGCTTCGAGGTGAGCATTCCCGCGGGCTATAGCGGCCCGTCCGGCCGCACGACGAGACAGCCCATGTCGGCTTGGGGCGCGCGCGGGATCACGCGGCTCGACGGCGGCGGATTGGGCGAAGGCCAGGCGGCGCTGCTGCTGCCGGCCGGCCGCAACGGCCCGGCCTTTCTGGTGACGCATAACTTCGACGCCATTTATTCCTACAACGCCGCCGAATCTTACGCGCTGGCGATCGCCGTGCTGTCGGACCAGCTGCGCGGGCGTCCGGGCATTCAAACGCCCTGGCCGACCGACGATCCCGGCCTCTCCCGCGCCGAGCGCCGCGAGATGCAGGCGCTGCTCAACCGCCAGGGCTACGCCGTAGGCGAGCCGGACGGCGTGATCGGGACCAAGACCAAGGAAGCGATCGCCGACTTTCAGAGCCGCGCGGGGCTGAAGGCGGATGGCAGAGCGGGGAAGAAGACGCTGGACGCGCTGAGGGGTCGCTGAAGCGCGAGCGAATATGCTCGCAGATAGATAGCAAATCTCGACGCGCGTCTCCTTCTCCCGCTCGCGGGGAGAAGCGAGCGCTCTTGGCGTCACAACGCCTGCTGAAACCGTATCGGCGCGCCGCGCGAGGGCGAGACCAGCTCGCCCTCCCACATCACCCGCGCGCCGCGAATGATCGTTCCGATGGGCCAGCCTGTGACCTCCACCCCGTCATAAGGAGTCCAGCCGCAGCGCGAGGCGATCCAGCTGTTGCGGATCGTCTCGCGGCGCTTCAGATCGACGACGGTGAGATCGGCGTCATAACCCACAGCGACGCGCCCTTTACCGGCCAGGCCGAAGAGGCGCGCCGGCCCGGCGCTGGTGAGGTCGACGAAGCGCTGCAATGTCAGCCGGCCGGCGTTCACATGGTCCAGCATGGTCGGAACCAGAGTCTGCACGCCGGTCATGCCGGACGGGCTCTCGGGATAGGGCTTGGCCTTCTCCTCGAGCGTATGCGGCGCATGGTCGGAGCCGAGCACGTCGACGATCCCCTGCGTCACGCCGCGCCAAATCCCCTCGCGATGGCGCGCGTCGCGCACCGGCGGATTCATCTGCACGAGCGCGCCGAGCCGCAGATAGTCTTGCGCATCGAGCGTGAGATGATGCGGCGTCGCCTCGACGCTGGCGATATCCTTGTGGCGGGCGAGAAATTCGATCTCCTCGGCCGTCGATATATGCAGCACATGCACCAGCGCGCCCTTCTCGCGCGCGATGCGCAGCAGCCGCTCGGTGGAGCGCAGCGCGACGATCTCGTCGCGCCAGACCGGATGCGAGGTCGGATCGCCCGGAACGCGCAGCGGCTTGCGCTCCTCGAGGCGATATTCGTCCTCGCTGTGGAAGGCGGCGCGACGGCGCGTCTTGGAGAGAATCTCCCCGACGCCGGCGTCATCGGCGACCAGCAGCGAGCCGGTGGACGAGCCCATGAAAACCTTTATCCCCGCCGCGCCGGGCAGGCGCTCGAGCTCGGGAATATCCTTCGCATTCTCATGCGTGCCGCCGACCCAGAAGGCGAAATCACAATGCGCGCGGCCCGAGGCGCGCGCCACCTTATCGGCGAGCTCGGCGGCGCCGGTGGTCAGCGGCTTGGTGTTGGGCATTTCGAAAACCGCCACGACGCCGCCGAGCACGGCGGCGCGCGTTCCGGTCTCCAAATCTTCCTTATGGGTGGGGCCGGGCTCGCGAAAATGCACCTGCGTGTCGATGACGCCCGGCAATAAATGAAGGCCCGCGCAATCGATCCGCTCGCCGGCGGAAGCTTGCGAAAGATCGCCGATCTCGGCGATCTTGCCGTCGCGCAGCCCGATATCGCGCGGCGCGACGCCGTCCTGGTTGACGAGCGTCCCGCCGGCGAGAATCATGTCGAATGTCTTGGGCATGGCTGGCGCCTCGCTTGCAGGTGTCGCCCGGACTGTGGAGTTTCGACGCGAACGGGGCGTCGCCCTTTCGACACGATCTAGCGCAGATTGGCGCGGGCCGGAACCCGCCCTGCGCTCGCGAGAGGCGCCTGTCGGTTCGCCGACCTCATTTGGAGCACATCGGACAATGACCAGCGCCACACTTCTCTCGGACCGGGGCGTCGTTGAGGTCGCCGGCCCCGACGCCGCCAAATATCTGCATGGAATTCTCACGCAGAATGTGAAGACGATCGAGGCGGGCGAGCTGCGCTTTGCGGCGCTGCTCACGCCGCAAGGCAAGATCATCGTCGATTTCTTCATCTTCGCCCGCGTCGGCGAGGACGGGCTCGTGCTGCTGCTCGATTGCGCCTCCAATATGGTGGAGACGCTGCTCGACCGTCTGAAATTCTACAAGCTGCGCGCCGCTGTGACGCTCACCGACCGCAGCGCCGATTACGCCAGCGTCGCCTTCCCCGAAGCGACCGCCAAGCCGGCGATCGACGCCATCGCCCTCGCGGCGGACCCCCGCGCGGAGAGCCTCGGCTGGCGTGGCCTCGTGACGCGCGAGATCGCCGGAACGCTCGCCACCGCGCCGCGCGACGCCTATGACGCCAAGCGCATCGCCGCCGCCGCGCCCGAGGGCGGCCTCGATTTCGTCTATGGCGACGCTTTTCCGCATGAGGCGAATATGGATCGCCTCGCCGGCGTCGATTTCAAGAAGGGCTGCTTCCTCGGCCAGGAGGTGGTCTCGCGCATGAAGCATCGCGGCCCAGTGCGCAAGCGCGTCGCTACTTTCCACGCCGAGGGCGCGGCCCCGGCGCCGGGCACGACGATCAAGGCCGGCGAGGTGGAGATCGGCGTCACCGGCTCGGCCGTGGGCGGCGAGGGCCTGGCGCTGATCCGTCTCGACCGTCTGGCCGACGCCAAGGCCGGCGGCTCCACGCCGCTCGCCAATGGCGTGCCGCTGGAATTCACCGTGGTGGAAGGCTGAAGGGCTCGAGGGGGAGGGTCGGACCGCCGCTCGCATTCGCACACCGCGAATTTCTGCAGTCGTCTTGGCCGGGCTTGTCCCGGCCATCCACGCCGAGTAGCTGAGAAACGAAAGGAAAGCGCCCGCCATCGACGGCGGCGCCCTGCGGCGAGCGCCCTAGACGAGCTTCGGCGTCACATCAAACTTTCAAGACGCCTCGGCGTGCGCTGGCGTGCGCTGGCGTGGATGGCCGGGACAAGCCCGGCCAAGACGCTGCGGGGACGAGGACGGGGCATTCGGCAACCCCTCTACGGCGAGGTGAAAACGCGCGGTCAGGCGGCCTGCCTCTTCTTCAGCGCGACATATCCGAAGCGTCCGCCGACGCCCGCCACCAGCAGGCCGAAGAAGACGTAGGCATAGAATTCCGTATTGTCGATCAGCCCCACGGTGAAATGGTGGCGGCCGACATATTCCTTCGCGCCATCGTCGCTCGTGAGCCGCGCATAGAGCGCATATTTGCCCGCCGTCTGAATATTCACGTCGAAATTGACCATGCCATTGCGAAACTTCTGCGAGGGCAAGCGCATCACAGCGTCGCTCTCGGCCGGCTCGCCATCGCCTTCGGCGTCGCGGACGACGCGAATATCCCAATTCATCTCGCGCAATTCCGCGTCCGGCGCGTCCAGCGCGATCACCGTCGCGCCCGTGTCGGGAAGCACATCGCAGACGCGATCTATGTTCTTCTTGGGCTGCATGGCGACGAATTTCATCGTCTTGCCGGCGCCGAGCGCCATGGGGCACTCGGGATCATAATAATGCCAGCCCGCCGCCTTCGCCGCGGGGGCGGAGAAAGCGGCGCCGACGAGGGCGAGCGCGACAGCGAGACGCGAACAAAGGCGAGGCGAGACCAATTTCCCTATGCTCCCCGAGGCTTCCATCTGCGACGAAACTGCAATTTTTTATGCGATTTTGCAATTCCATCGATCGTGCGGCGCGAATGCGCGCGGCCGATTCCCTCCCGGCGCGAAACAGGCTAGTCTCACGAGTGTCGCGCCCCTTTCTGTCGAGCCCGAGCCCCGGCATGTCGCTTCCCAATGAATATCTGATCGATCGTCGCCGCCTTCGCCGCAAGCTCGGCTATTGGCGTATCCTGGCCGTGGTCGCCGTCGCCCTCGCCGGCCTCGCGGCCTTCGCGCGATTCGGCGACGGCGGGCCGAGCCCGGCCGCCAAGCTGTCGCCCCATATCGCTCGCCTGTCGATCAGCGGCCTCATCACCGGCGACAAGGCGACGCTCGATCTCATCAAATCGATCGGCGAATCACATGCGAGCGCCGTGCTGCTGAATATCGACAGCCCCGGCGGCACCACGACCGGCTCCGAGAAGCTCCATGACGAGCTGCGCCGCCTCGCCGAGAAAAAGCCCATGGTCGCCGTCGTCGGGACGCTCGCCGCCTCCGGCGCCTATATCGCCGCCATCGCCTCCGACGAGATTTTCGCGCAAGGCAATTCGATCGTCGGCTCGATCGGCGTGCTGTTCCAATTCCCCAATGTCTCGCGCCTGCTCGACACGGTGGGCGTGAAGGTGGAGGAGGTGAAATCCTCGCCGCTGAAGGCCGCGCCCAACGGGCTGGAGCCGACCAGCGACGCCGCGCGCGAGGCCATCGCCGCGCTCGTCGCCGATTCCTACGACTGGTTCAAGCAGCTGGTGAAGGATCGCCGCAAGCTCACCGACGAGGAGCTCGCCAAGGTCTCGGACGGCCGCGTCTTCACCGGCCGCCAGAGCCTGCCGCTGAAGCTCATCGACAAGCTCGGCGGCGAGCGCGAGGCGATCGAATGGCTGGAGGCCAATAAGGGCGTCGCCAAAAAGCTGCCGGTGCGCGACTGGAAAGAGAAGAGCACGCTGGAAAAGCTCGGCCTCGTCGATTCGATGGCGTCCGTGTCGCGGACGCTGGGACTTTCCGCCTTCGCCGACGCGCTGGAACGCGCCGGCCTTCTCGCGCAGCAAGGGCTGCTTGACGGTATGGTCGCGATTTGGCACGCTCCCACGCCCGATTGAGGCTCCGATCGATGCGGTCAAGTCGGCAGAACTGGAACGTCGCATGATCAAATCAGAACTCATCCAAAGAATTGCCGCCCGCAATGGGCATCTCTATCAGCGCGACGTCGAGACGATCGTCAGCACGATTCTCGACGAGATCACACTGGCGCTCGCGCGCGGCGACCGGGTCGAGCTGCGCGGCTTCGGCGCCTTCTCGGTGAAGCGGCGCGAGGCCCGCACGGGTCGCAATCCGCGCACCGGCGAGCAAGTCTCGGTGGAGGAGAAATCCGTGCCCTTCTTCAAGACGGGCAAGGAAATGCGCGAGCGGCTGAACGACGCCCACGGCTGACCCTTCCGTAGGGCGGCGGACGAAGTAGGAAGGTGACATGAGATCGGTTCTGCGCATTCTCGTCTTTGTTCCGCTGGGGCTGGTGTTCTTATATTTCGCGGTGGCGAATCGCGGGCCGGTGAAGATTTTCCTGGACCCGTTTCCGGGCGCGGGCGAGAGCGGGCCGTCTTTCGAGGCGCCGCTCTATCTCGTGGTTCTGGCGGCGATCGCGCTGGGCGTGCTGGCGGGCGGCCTATCGTCCTGGGTGGCGCATGGCCGCTATCGCCGCGCCGCCAAGGCCGCGCGCGCCGACGCCAAAAAGGCCCGTTCCGAGGCGGATCAGCTGCGCGGCCAGGCGCTGGCGAGCCTTTCGCCTGCGCCCAGCCGCTCTTCTCGCAACGAGCTTTGACGAACAAGGCCGTAGGCGCTTGAAAAACCCATTCGGCGCCGCTAATAGGAACGCCTCGGACGGGCCACGGCCCATCCAGAGAACGCCGCAATAGCTCAGCTGGTAGAGCACATCATTCGTAATGATGGGGTCGGGGGTTCGAATCCCTCTTGCGGCACCAGTAAAATCAAGAACTTACAGAAATCTGGAAAATCGTAGTCCGGTTATAGTCCGCTAAAAACGCGCTGTGGGTTGAGCGTTGGCTGTTTCGCGGAGATAGTCCGGCGCGTGATGGCCATAATTGTCCTGAACCATCTGAGCGCTCATCCCGACGAAGCCGCCCACATCCCAAGCCGAGCGTCCCGCCTGCATGAGCCACGTAACGCACGTGTGCCGGAGAATGTGAGGCGTCACATCGGGACCGAGACCAGCTCGGGCAGCGGCTCGGTTAAACGCCTTCGTCACACGTCCGAGCTTGGCGTCTTCCCTCTTATCCACAGGCTTCTTCTTGTCGTCGTCATCGGATGTGGCCGGCGTGTAGGCGACGACAAAGCGGCTATCAGACTGTTTTTTCCAGCGCCGTAGGTGCCGGAGGAGCTTGTCGGGAATTGGAGCCGGCGGCTTGCGCTTCTTTGTCTGGACCGCGCCCGAGGCTGCTCGATACATGAGCCGCCCCTCGATATCGAAATGACCGCCGTCCGCGTGGGGATACCAGCCCAGGCCGTTGATGGCGTCGTGCCGAGTGCCAGTTCGCAAGCCGATCAGGATGAAGCGGGCGAGGTGCCGACTTACGACCGACTCCTCCCGCCTCCAAATCGTCCAGCGCTCGGCCTTGGTCTCTAGATCACTGTAGGGAGCCATGACGCAGCCCAGAGCGCCCATGACGAGCCGGGCGGCCTCGCTGGTCGTCAACCAACGGTCCCGAGGGGCGGACTTTTGCGGGAGCGTCACAGCGATTGGATGCTTCAGCTTCCTCGACTCAAAGGCGTAGTTGAGCGCCGCCTGAAGGGTCGCGAGTTCCCGGCGGGCTGATGTAGGTTTGACCGGGCGACGGTCTCTAGGAGGCTCGCCAAGGAATGGCTTGCCTGTGTGTGTCCTCCATCGCTCATAGGCCGTGCAGGTCTCGCGAGATACCTCGTCACAGGTCCGGCCTTTGAAGAATTCTAGAAGACGCTGAAGGTATTTTTTCGTATCGGCTGGCCTTGTGTGTTTTGGCATAACGTCGCGCTCATAAAGTTCGAGCGCCTGCTGAACGTAATAGTCGGGCGATGGCTTCTTGATGAAGCGCGATCTAATGTAGGTGTCGAGCCTTTCCTGAGCTTTTATCGTTTCCTTTGCAGTGAAACCCGTCGACTCTCGCTTGTCTCCATCGATGATATACCAAATCGACCGCGCGGCCTTCTCTCCGTTCTTCTTTTGCTTTCTTAGCTTTAGGTATGGACCTCGTGCTAGGCGTGGCATGGCTGGACGTGACTCCTTTGTTGACAGCAGAGAGTCAGGCGATCGGAGCGCCTCGCGTCAAGCTCATGATCGATGTAAGGTTTAGGTAGACGCCGCTCGTAGGGGCGCGCGGGTAGGGCCGTATGGGAGACGGCCTTGGGTCCCTGTTAACCTTACCAGAGGATTTTCTTGGGGAAATCGCCTCGCGTAGGCCGTAGCCCCTTGATTTTCTGAACTCGATCGTGACCACTTCGCAACGCTTCGGCTTTAGGTTCCATAATGTGGAATCAGCGAATCCACGTTAACCACGTTAACCCGCTGAAAATCGCCCTGCTCCCACCCTTCGAGACCTCACGCGATGGATTATGCGTCCGTTGGTAGTGGTCGGACTGGCGATAGGGTGGAAGTGGTGGCAAGTCCCCTCCCCTCCCCTGCCGGGAGAGGCCGGCGAGGCGTGAAAAAGCGGGGGTCGAGACTAGATATAGTATGTCGAGGCCAGACATGCACTAGATATAGACTCTCGTGCTGGCCTGCGTTTCATATGGACGCCACCGGGTGGGACATTGCTACCCATATGGGTTGGTATCGGGTAGGTCCGCGAAAACGGCCGTTGGACAGGTATATAGACTGTCAAAGTGACATTTTTCCATGATCTATTCGGAATCTGGGCCAGCGGTGCCGACCGATTGACCGCCCGGATTTCATGCAGGGATTAGCGCAATGTGGGCATTCGCCACTCGACACCCGATCGTCTTCGCGGTGATCGGCGGCGGTCACTGAGGCGGGAGACTGGACCTTCTGGACATGACACCTTGTGCGCTCGATAGAGCGACAGGCGCTCGACCATCCCGCGCGTAGCTGTCATGAGGCGGATCGAACCTCTGGACTGTCCGCCCTGTGTCCGCGACGTTCGGGCCGGCGATCGAACTGAACACTCAACCGACCGCACAGGCGGCTTACCGCCATTCATGGAAAACCTTTTCATGGATCATGGAATCGAAAACACGAATCCATGAACAATCCATGAGGCCGAAAAGCCCGGAAAACCGGGCGTTTTTCACATGACTCATGGATTCATTGATTCGGAAAATATAGAGAGAAGGTAGAAGGGGGATACACACACACCGCCCATACACAGCGCCGAACCGGCAACCGAGGCCCGCGGACACACGACACCCTCTCCACCTCTCTCTCTATCTCAAAAAAACCCATGAATCCATGAATCACACCCAACCATTTGATTTACAAAACTATTCTTCTCATTGATCTCAAACCTTTCATGGATTCCGTTTTCCATGAAACCAAAAAGTCGGCGGCAGCGTCGAAACAATGCCGCCCTTTCAGGACAAGACCAGAGACGGTGCGCCATTAGACCGGAGGAGCCTCCGGCGCGACGGTAAACGTCAACTTGTAATGGCCAATCGGTTCGCCACCGGGAAGGCGGCTGTGCACGCTGGCATTGGTCGCTGGAACTAACAAACCTTTCTTCTTCAGCGCCTTTGTCAGCGCGCTGCGCTTCTGCGAGCCGCCTGCAAGCCCGGCAATCTCGGTGTTGCGGACATAGAAAGTATAGGAGTTACCATTGCGCTCATACCAACCCAACGCCTCCTTGTAGTGGCGCTCGGTGTCGTCGAGTTCGTAGACGCCGTTGCCCATCTTGGCGAACAGGTTCTCGAAGAGCGTATCAATCGACTTGTCGCCGGGATTCAACGCCTCCGCTTCTGCGCTCGACAGATACTCGCGCCAAGCCGCGCCAAGGCGTTCACGAATGCCGCTGCCTTTTGGCAAAAGGCCGGCTTCAACCATGATCCCGCCGACTTCCAACAGAAGCCCAAATACCCAAGCTGTATTACGGATGAGCGGAGTCGGATTTTCACCCGCCAGCTCGCGAACATGCTCGATGATCCCGGCGCGGATGTCTTCAGGAGTCTCGTTTGCCGAGATCAGATGATTTGCAAAGTGGGGACCGGCATGGCCATAGTTAGCGTTGAGCAGCGCCTCCATCTTCACAAATTCTGCATCTGGAATACGCTTCGCCTGCGTCACATCGATGTCGATCAAGCGCGCCGTCATACCGACCGCCGCATGTTCCTTCAGACTCTTCTCGACGATCTCAATTACGCCGCGCTCCGCCGACATGAGTGCGAACAGATACCATCCGCGTGTTTTTTGCAGATCAGAGTTACGAGTCAAGCGCCCACGCCCGCTACCGCTCGCAATCTTGAAGATGAGCTGTTGCAAGTCGCTCTGATAGCGTTGCGCCTCGTCCAGCCCGAGGAATGAACCGTGCGACGCCTCGGCCCATGCCTCCGGCGCATTCACGGTGCCGTCGAGCGAGCGGATAAGGCTAACGTCGTTACCCTTCGTGACAATCGGCTTGCTAAACGATGCTGTGCCGAGCAACATCGCCATCGTCTTGCCGTGACGTGAGTCTCCCGTAAAGGCCACAAGTGGATTCAAATCCGCCTTGATGAAATCGACGACCACACCCGCGCATCCTGCCAGAATGCCGATCAGGTGATGAACGCCACCATGTTCCAGAGCGATCTTGAACGCCTCGCGCTGGCCGTCGAGTGTCCCGGCGCGAGAATTGACAAGCGGCGGGTTGTCGTAACGCACGGGCTCATTCACTTCACCACCACCACTACACGCTGAACCGTCCGGCGCAACATAGAGGCGATCGTTCACCCACCCCGGCTTATGAACCGTGAGGATACGCTTTGGCGCACGCTTGCGGGCTGTCACCATGAGACTATAGAAATAGTCCGTGCGGGTATTGGCGTAGATGTCAAAGCACTTCGCGGCAAGACGCCCACGAACCGCACCCGCCTTTTCCTGAAGCTCGCTCATGTTGATGAGCACTTGATGCGCCTTGTCGTCATCGTCATAAAATTCGATGAGCACGCCCCATTCATCGGAATCGTTCTCTCGTGCCGAGCCGAGCACATTGAACGCACTACAAACCCAAACAGGTTCGCCTTCCTTATTCAGCGTTTCGATTCGCGCGCCGTCCTTGTCATCTTTAAGAGCGAAGCGAGTCCCGTTCAGAAGCTTCTTTGTCTTATTGTAGTTGCGCTGCTGTGGTTCAACCACGACAGCCTTAGCTGACGTGCTCGTCACCGCGTTCGGCGTTTCGATCGATTGCACGCTAGGCAGCTCGTCGGCCGATTCCTGTTCGTTCTCCATCAGCTCGTATACAAACTCTTCAGGTGCCGGCAACGAGCCGCTGCCCTCCACCAAAGCCGCATTCTGCCGTTGCCAGATCATGCGCAGATAGTCGGCTGTTCCATACTTGCGTTGCTTGCAGCCGTCGTGCTGACAGGTAATTGTTGCCGTGCCGCTGTCCGCAATATCGGGAGGTATGACAACGCAGCCCGTGTCATTCGGCCAATGAGCGGTAGTATGAGCGTCATCATTCGGGCATTCAATTATGCTCTTGCGGAATGGATCAGGAAGCCCCTTGATCTGCCATCCCAGCGCGTCGAGATAAGTTGACACGTCGAATTCACTTCCATGACGCCAGAGGAAATCCTCGAAATCCGGTTCGCCCTCGACGTGCGGAACGGCATTTGCTTTTTGGCTTTTCCCCCGATTGCTGCGCCCGACGACTCCGGCTTCGCGCATCATCTCGGGCGTGACTTCCGGGAAAACAAACGGAGTCGTTCCGCCGATGATAGAGCGATAATTATCGAGCGACTTCGCGCGAGCGGCATAGAAGCCGCGCGTCACATCAGTGCATGAATGATCGTAGGAAACACCGATCTTGTTGGCGATGTGAACGTAAGCCGCCTTCCATGCACCCTCTGAACTCGTCCGATTCTCCCCATCAATGACAAACGGCTGAGCAAGCGGCAATACGATACGCAGCTTGCTGATAGGATCGTGCTTGATCTTGATGTCGATAGTCTCGCCGGATTCGTTGGTGACGATCGAGTCGATCTTCGCCGTTGCGGCGAACGAAGGCCAATAGCCCATACCGACTCCTTCATTTCCGCTACCATCCTTGTGGCGCGGCGCGACAAGGAAACGGCGCATGTCATCGTCGGTCGGATTGTCGGAGAAAGCAGGATCAAAACCGCGAAGCTTCTTCAGCGGAATCACGTCGCTCGTCTTACCGTTCGAATGCGATGTGTAGGTGATGTAACACGCGCCGAACTCTTCGAGCTTGCGGATCAAATCCTCTTCGGTCTGCCCATTGTCAACGTCGAAGGTCATTGCATAGATCGCTTGCACGCTCTTCTTGGTTCGTGCTCCGCTCTTCAGCTCGCACGGCGCGAAGATGTTGCCGCCCTTTCTTTGATTGATGACCGGATGCGCGAACGCTGTGCGGAGCGTCACAACGTCCATGTCGACTCGCTGCCACCCCCACTTTCCGCCGCCGTCCCATTCATCGCGCGCCGACCATTCGGCGCGAGGTGCAAGAGAACATACGATTTTTTGGGCCAGGAAGGCTTCAGGCCAATCGTGGAGCACGATAGCTGACTCCACGCGATCGATGATTGAAAAGCCATAGAGCGAATCGTTGTTAGATTCGTTGGCGTTCAGCACATTTTCGTTTACACAAGACGCAGACATAGCGTATGATCTTTTCGCTGTTAAATGCCCTCTCGGGGCAAAGGTTGAAGTCTTTACGGCTCGCGGATTTCGTCCATCCGCGAGCCTTCTTTTTTGCTCACTCACAAGGTCGTAATCACCGCCGACTCGATTTCGTCGAGCGACTTCACCGTCTTGTCACCGCTCTCGCGGATCGCATCAGCAATGAGTCGACCAGCGATCAGCACGGCGCTGGCGATAGTGTAGAGACCACACGATGTATGTGCTGGACCTACGTTACCTGTATATGGGCCGACTACCGCCTTTGCGTTATCGATCGCAGCCTTCAAATCGCGCGCGAGCGGCGCGGGATTTTCAGCATCGTCGAGCGTGTCATTGAACAAATCATTGGACATTTTTGACTCCTGTTAGAATGCGCGCCGATGGAGCGCGCGTTTGACATTATGACTGGCCTGCTTCCATTTATGTGAGACCGAGCCGGCGACCTCTTCGAACGTCGCGCCTTCAGCCGACAATCGACGCCGCAGCTCCACCAGGAAGCTCTCATTTGCCGGATGATGATCCGGCGCGCTCGCATCAAAGTGACGCGAGCGGAGTCCCGTGAGAGTGGCGCGCTCCATATTCCAATGGAGACCGAACCCGCGACCTTCGCGGTTCTTGAAGATCACGATGGTCGGCGCATTCACGTCACTATGATGAAGTGTGATCTCGATTCGATAGTTAGTTTCGTCGAGCAACTGGGCGATCTGCGGAAACTGACGCATGAAAACGACAATGAATGATTCACTCATTGGCGCTTGACGTGCGCGAACCACACGGCTCCATCATTTTCGCCAGCCTGCTTGACGGCGCTAATCGATCCACCCGGAGGCAAAGCGATCAGCTCGCCATGCAGACCCGCCGCGATCGGGAAATCAGCCTGCGTCGCCGGCTGGCCATCAACGCGAATGCAGATATTCACGTCGCTCCAAACGCGAACAAGCCAAGGCTTCGGAGGATTCTGCGTGTTCGGGTCGGCGACTCCAGCGTCGGGCTGAAACGTGTAGGGCGCCGATGTAACCGCGTGTGTGGACGTCGAAAGGATGCTGAGGGCGCTCACTTCGTGCGCCCTCCGCGTCCTTGTTCTTTTTCCAGAGCGCCCGCCTTGGCTTCGCTCGCACGGTATGCTTGTTCAAGCGCAGCGACCTCCGCCGGCTTCAGGTGCGCGAATTTTTCCGGCGAAAGATTCGCAAAATGGAGCAAATCCACCAGGGCGATTTTCTGCTCTTCGTCAGCCATTGCTATCGCCTCCGATCGCGCGAACGATGCGCTCTTCGTGCGACTGCGGCTCGGGCTCAGTGACGAAGCGAGGACCACGGCGAGGCGGCTGCGTGTGGCGCGTTCCCGGATCGATCGGCTTACGGCGCTCGCGGGGCGCTGGTCCCGCGAGGCCGAACTGCGATTGCAGTTTTGGGCGAATTAGAGAGTCGCTCACTGTGCCGGCCCTCCGTTGCGAACGAACCACACACGCAACCACTCGGCCTTACGATCGTCAGTGAGCGCGAGCCACGTCTCAGGCGAGTTCCCGCTAAAGACGATGATTTCGGAGAACGTCGGAGTCGTTTTGTCGTTCAGCGAGTTCGGATCAAGGATTTGCTCGGTCATCGCGCGCCCTCCGTCCCGCGATTGAACTTCACTTCGTTTTCGATCGCCATTCGACGTTCGACGTCGAGCTTCGCGAACGCGGCCGGTGACAGTCCCGTTACGCGTTCGATCTCGGCAAGCGAGACGAGCGTGTTTGTTACTCGACTGAACTTCACTTCGTTTTCGATCTCCATTCGACGTTCGAGGTCGAGCTTCGCGAACGCGGCCGGTGACAGCCCCGTCACGCGTTCGATTTCGGCAGGCGAGACGGGCGCTCTTGGATTGGCAGACCCGAGGGCAGCGGGACTCAATGTCTGCTGTGTTTGGAGCATTTCGGTAAGCTGGCGCTCGCGAGCCTGTGCATCGAAGATCGTCTTCGACTCGGCGAACTGCGCTGGCGTGCTGACGATGGTCGGCGCGGGCTTCGCGTCAGGTGCCGGCTCCTCCCAAACGCGGGCGATTGCCGCTCCAAAGAACTCGCCAGAAGGCGAAGTGACCTCGCCTCTTTCGTCGACGAAAAAGCCTTCTTGCTTCAAGCGCTCGGCTGCGTCGGTGATTGCCTTCTGACTATATTTCCAACCGACGCTCTGAATCAGTTTGAAAATTGCAGCGTGAAACTTCTCTGACATAGGTTCTCCTGGTTTAGGCCACTTGCTTTCGCGCCGTGAGCCAATTGATGATGTCGCCCGGCTCGAAAAACTTTCCGCGCCCGATGCGAACGAACGGCGGGAGCTGCCCGTCATTCGAGAGGTTGTGCATTTGGCTGTCGCTCACGCCGAGAAACTCCCGAAACTCACGCCAGCGGATTAGGCGGTTGGTCGGAAATGGCAGGGCGGACGCGCTGCTGTTTTGGTTCATTCTATATCCTCGTCACTTTTTGCTATTGACAAATCGCTTCGCAGAATGGATGTTATTGGCGAGGGGCGAGTTGCGGCTTGCTGTGTTTCGCTAACCGATGCGCGGATAGTGCTCTGGTTACTCCAAAATGTCAAGATTTATGGCGCGGCGGCTCAGAATCCGCGTGCGCGTCTTTCCGTCGAGTGTTGGCATTCCTGACATTCTGGAAAGCAAACGTCAGACTTCATGACGCATAAGTCGTTGAAAACATGTGTTGACTCCCGCTGATAGCTGCGTCAGCCTTATAGCTCCTTGTGCAGGAGTCTTCAGCATGTCCAATTTGCTTATTTTCAAGCGCCGACCTCTCGACCTCTTCTCAGAGTCGATTGTCGAAATCGCTCCCATTCTCGCCGAGGCGGCGGACAGGGCGGGAGACTCGGTCGAATCTGAACTCGACGCCCACTTGATCCTTCAGGACATTCGTCGACAACTCGCCGAGGCGTTACGCTGCTGTGAACAGGCCGAGAGAGCGCTGGAGTGGGAAAACTAATCTTCGGTCCTTGTTGGCCGCCATAGACCGAAGTAAAATGACGAGTCGATATGGCGGCTTGAATCGTCCAGTGATAAAGGTGTCCTCATGTTGTCAAAAGACAAAGTAGGTAAGGTATTTGCGTTTGATCACTGGGTCAGATATAATCTCCCTTATTGCTTCTTCGAATTGAAGTGCGATAATGCTAAGCATGTTTACGAACCACGTAATAGAGATTACAGAGGCTTGCGATCATCTATGAACTATCATCATCCAGCGATCGGAGATATTATACCAGTTGTAATTTTTACGAAAGACCCGCGTAAAATAGACAACGTATGGGCAAGTGATACGGGACTTTATCTTTATAATGACGGGCCAGAAAGTCACTTTGACTATTTTGAGCGCTTAGAGCGCCTTTCCTGCTACATGAAGTTTGATTTCGCTACGGTCTTGGATAATCAGACGGTAAAGCTCAACTTTCATGGAACAGACTCCAAGCGATTGGAGCATGAAATATCGCGTTCATAAACAACATCAACGCGTAAATAGAAGGAGTAGGTGCTATGGAGTTCAAGCGAGCTATGTATTGCTGGACGCCAGTCAACTCACGCTCCAAGCCGGATACAGTAGCACGAGTCGAAGTTGGGATTCACCCAGATAAAAGTGGTTGGTCGGATATCTACTCATACTCGGCGGGGGCTTGCTTTTTCGAGACTCAAAAATACTCCGAACCTGAGCAAGCCGCCCGAATCTTTATCGACTTTCACACGATGGTAGTTCGTGACGGCATCGATCCGCAGCAAGCACATAAAGAATTTCTGAAAATCGATGAATATCGTCGCCTGATATCTCACGATATCGAGGGCGCGGAGGTTTAAGCTTCGCTAGAGAAAGTTTGACGAAATGGTCGGGGTCAGAATCTGGCCCCGACCTCCATTCGTCAATGCCAAGGCTGCTTGGCATAATCCTCGACCTGTTCAAGCTTCAGCGCGTAAGGATGATCGTATCTCCCGGCGACGAGGTTATTGCGATCGTCATAAATCTCATAGCCGGGACCATAGTAGCTCCGCAGCCATGAACGCGAGGGCGTCTTACAAAGACGATAACCAGCCTTCGCCAAGGCACGGCGGGCGCGATCTTCACGAATTTTAAGAGTGTTGTTCGACATGGTTCAGCGTTCCCCTTTTCGGGATAACCGCTGCCGTGTCGTTACCGAGGCTCGCTTGCGGAGAGTGCGAGGGCCGGCGCGCGAGGTGCGCTAGAGGGCTAGTCTTCCTAGCGCGACCTAGAGCGCTCGGCAATCGGAATTGTTCAAGAGCATCGAGGTTCGAAGCGAAAACGGCTACGTGCCACTATGGGAGAATCTCGACTTGCTCTCGGTGGATGTGGTGGCACAACTCGCCGGAGAAAAGCGGGGCGGCGTGACGCTGCCATAAAGCGACAATCGGCGCTTGATCGTCAGCTCTCTATGGGCGAGGCGATCGAGCAGCCGGGCGACGTTCAGGAGTCACGCCCCATGTCGCTGAGAAACCATTCAATAACGATTGGAGGAAAGCGCAGGCGCTTCGCTGCGTCGGCAAGGCGTGTGGGTTCGATTCTAAACTGAGCGAGCGTGATACCGCGCCATCCCATTTCCAACATCATATGCGACCCGCGTGACAAGCACCATTCGATTTGTGTGCGGGTTGGCTTCAGAGGTGATTTCTTTAGAAAGGCAAGACACCAAATACAGTTTAGGTCATCAAAGCGCTCTCTCAACTTCTCCTGCGAATATGCACGCATGTATGGCTCACGTCTATAATCAAGCTCCCACTTTTCATATCGCTTCATCTCATCTGGAATATGTTCGATCGCTGTAAACCTCACGCCACGCTCAGTGAAAAGTGGCAAACCACTCCACCTCGCCCAACGATAGATGAACAGGTCAACAATCTCTGATTTCCAAGTTTCAGTTTCGAGAGAGGCACCCTCAATACAGACAATTGGCACACCGATATGTCCGTTGACGGAAGCCGCGTGTCGCTCGCTAAGAAATATAATGCCATCTATGTTATTATAGCGTGGAATACCATTCTCTCTCTTTTGGAGAAAATGAGATACGATCCGAATCACGATCTGTGGATCATAAACTTCATGGTCCTCGTTCGCGAGGACCATCAATTTTACCATGCTCTTGCGGGGGAACCTCTTCTCGTGTGCCGCGAGCTGTTTATCAGCTTTGCTAATATGGTCTTTGATTGCCCGGCCAATTATATCCACGACACGCTGCTTAAGCTTGTTTGGCTCTTCCATGTGCTTCAGAATGGAGTCGATTGGAGCTGAACCAAAGAAATGAGGCCAGTCCGGTTGATCGCGAAATTTGTTAAACAAATTGTCGAGTCGATCGGAAGCGTCTTTTTCGAGGGTCTTGAGTTCGATCGCGAGCAACCCCCGGAGACACCTGAAATCTGCTTTACGCTCGCTTGCCTTCTGAACGTCGTCGAGCGGTTCGCCTTGGAGTGCTTCGACAAAGAAGCGCTCCAATCGCGGGGTGAGCTTGCGCACAGGGCCGGAGCGTTCAATTCTCATGTTAGAAACCTGTCGCCAAAGGAAAGCACACGCGCTGAAAGCCTGTCCGCGCTCCAGAGAATCTGTGTTCACGTATTGTGCTAGCTTCAGCCCTCGCCGAGCGCAAGGGGGGAGCGTCTCATTCATTGACTGAAGTCCGCTTATCCCCTTAAGCCGATCAATTGTTCCGAACGTGCATGCGCGCCGCCATCTTGTGGAAGTCGGCGGCCATCTGCCCCGTGCTGCGGCGGAAGCTGTCGTGATCCTTGGCCTGAATCGACTGGTGCATGTGGTAGTTCACGGTCGTATCACCGCCACCAGCAGCGCCGTTGAGCTGGACGGGGATTTCACGTCCACGGGACAAAGGCACGACGGCCTCATTGTCGTGAAGGATGGCTGGCATACCTCCCGACGTGTTCGGCGTGCCTTCAGAATACGCTGGTGCGCCAGCCCAGAAGCTCGCCGGGAGTGAGGTCGTCGAGACCGGGCTACCAGAGTAGCCGCCTTCCGAGAACAAGCCACCAATGAGGCCAGCAGCACCAGACAGCAACCCGCCCGATCCTCCGCCACTCCCGCCGCTCGACGCGAGGTTAGATAGGAGCTTCAGGACCGACTCGGCGACATTGACGATGGCCGGAGCCGTCGCCTTGCCCGAAGCGCCGAGCTTGGCAATCGAGGTGCCGAGGCCGGCGAGGTCGTTTGCCGTGCTGTTGCTCTGGCGACCAATGTCAGCCGAGGAATCTGGACCCGACCGATTCGCCTTTTCCTTCTCTCGCTGTTCGCGCATCTGGCGTTCGAGTGCGGTCTCCCGCGTCGTGTCGTCAAATGCTGAACGGCCTTCCATCAGCTTGCGCATTCCAACTGATGGCTTATCCGTCGTGTCATAGAGACCACGCCCCGCCGTCAATCCATCATCCCAATTACCCATTCGACCACGCTTGCCGCCAAGGTCGAAGTGCATCAAGTCCGCGCCGCCATAACCGAGCGCGCGGCCGCCACGCCCGCCGTAATAGCCGCCCCACGCGAAGCGGTCATTCAAATCAGGGTAGCGCTCCATCTGATAACGCTTCGCCGCCTGTGCAAACTTTTCATAGTCGCGGAAGGTGCCAGCGTTCTGGTAGTTCGGCAGTGCCTTGCCCTTATCGTCAAAAAGCTGAACGTCAGTTGCGAGTCCACGATCATGCAGCGAGTTCGGATTGATCGCGCCTGTATGACGAAAACCCGAGACGAATTGCGCGCGCCAGCCTTCAGGAAGTGACTTCGATGCGTTGTCGAGAATGTCCTTCAACTGGCCGTTGACGTGAACCATATCGGTTCCTGGACGTGTCGACATGCGGGTGATTCCGTCCAGCATTTTTAGCGGGCTGGAGTCAGTGAGAGGCTTCACGCCGATTTGATCGGCGATGTTAGAGGACTTCTTAGGCTCGACGCCTCCCGCCGCCAGAGGGTTTGTGCCGTTAGGACGGAAGGAGTCGGGGCCAGAAGCGCCGCCGAGTCCATTGATCCCGGAAGCCGTCAGATTGACGACTCCTGCATTGATGTTTGCTTCGGCAACATTCTTCAGGGCGTCGTCGAGCTGCCCATTGGCGCGATCGACAATCGACTGTCCGCCGTTGACGGCTTTGGTAAGTGAGGTGGAGAGGGACGAGTCGAGGTTCAGGCCCTTGATACCCTGCGCCATAAGGTCGCGAATTCCAGCCTTCAGGAAGTTCGATGCGATGCTCTTCGTAATGTCGCGGAACTCGGAGCGGATCGCCTCGCCGAGGTTCTTGAACTTCCCCTTGCCTTCGGTCGCCACCTTGGCGATCCCATCTGCCAGTGAATCGAGGCCGCTCTTGATGTTATCATTCATCGCATCGATGGCGGACTTCTGAGAATTTGCCCATTGCGTGAGGCCGTTTGATCCTCCCTTGGCAAGCTCCTTCTCAATCGACAAGATGTTGCGTAGCGCGTCGACTTCATCATCACGAATCTCGACGCCCTTGCGCTTCAGTGCGTTCACTTCGCGAAGGACTTCCTTCTCAACCTGAAGGTCGGACTTGCTGCTCTTGTTTCCGAGCAAGTCGGCAGTGGCCTTCAATTCGTCGAGGTGATCCTGAATCTTTGACGCCATCGGAAACGCTGACTCGAACGCATCGGAGCGAGCTGCTTCCTTCAATCGCTTTACAGCAGCATCATCGATGATGTGGCCAAGCGGATCGAGCTTACCCTTCATCTGGGCAATGGAGTCGAGCTGAGTCTTATATTCCTTCAGTGCGGCGATGGTCGGCTGAAGTTTGTCGAAAGTTTTCGAGAGGGCTTCCGACATGCTCAAATCGGGCTTGCCATAGCGCTCGGCATTGCCCTTGTAGTCGCCACCGCCGTGAAAATCGCTCGGCGCTGAATCCTTATAAAGCTGCGTCCATTCTTCACGCAGTGACTTAGCCAAGTCGCGTCCTGGTAGGTGCTTGCCGGCGAGGTCGTCGAGCTTCTTGAAAAGAGTCGATGCGCCCTCGACGAAGGAGTCGGCAAACGAGGTGCCGGACTTCTTGCCATATTGTCCAGCATCGAAAGCATTGCCGGCTTGCGTCGCGAGGACGCGTGATGCGTCAATGCCTTTTCCCGCGAGCAAGTCCTTAGCGAATTCCCATGCGACGATAGCGCCCTTGATTGCGCCGTGAAGGTCGATCCATCCACCAGTAAGGCGCTTGATCGCTTCAGCTCCCGCGTTGAAATTCGCGTCGGAGCCTGAGAACACACTCTTCAGTGAATCCCAACTCGACGCGAGAGTGATTGCTCCCGCTGCGGCAAGGCCGAGCGGGGTGAAGAGCAATGCGACGGCACCAGCAGCGAGGCGAATCGTTGCGACTGCGACATTCCATCCAAGGATTGCGCCGCCGATCGCGACGATTGGTTCTTTTAGCTGGACGATCTTGTCGAGCAGCATCGATGCTGACACGAACGCAACGCGGAAGCCCTCGCCGATCGCCTTGCCGATGGAGTCAGCTCCGCCGATGGAGCCGAAGGCCGAACGTAGACTCTTCAAGAGAGTCGTGAGGCCAGAATCGAATCCGCTATCGAATGAGATTTGACGAAGCTTCTCCATTTCATTGGACAGCGCGACAATCTGCTGCTGCGAATGGCGGAACGCTTCAGGTAGCTGTGCGCCGTAGCGTTTCGATAGGATATCGGCGGCCTTCGTCCAGGTCTCCAAGGGCAGGCCGCCATTCTTGAACATTTCATGCAGCTTGCCGCCATTGACGCCGAGCGACTCTTGAAGCAAGGCAGCCATACCAGGGACGTGCGATCCAAGTGAAAGAATTGCCTGCCGGGTATGTATTACCCCTTGGGAGTAGGTTTCGGCGATCTCGCGCCATGACAACGCTTGGTCGCGAGCCGAGACGTGCAACGCAGTCATGGCAGTCTGAAAGCCGGAGAAGACTTTCATGATCTCTTCGGCCGGGCGACCGAGTGAGCGCATGTTCACATAGAGAGTCTTGAACGCATCGGTAGCTGTGTCCAATGGAGCGCCGATGCGAGTAGCAGCATCACGAATGAACGCGAGCGCGTCGCTGGACTCCTTTGAAGAGGTCGCGACAGCATCGATTCCAATCTTGAAGCTGAGCAGCGAATTCCCTGTTGTCGAAACGCTCTTAGCGAAGTCAGCAAGCGCCACAGAGCCGAGCGCGCCAGCAAACAAGGCCACAACCGACTTCGATGCGCCGAATGCCAGAGTCAAAGAAATCAGCTCTCTGGCAGCGACGGGAATCCCCCTACTGAGGGTAGAGATTTCTCGGCTGATATTGCTCAATCCCGAGCCGCCGGAAGTCTGGCGCTTCAGCGATTCAAAGCTGCTGCCAACAGATGACAGGCCGCGAGACAATGAAGCGAACGCATTGCCGCCGCCTGCTGAGGCGCTGAGCTGACGCAGAGCGTTGGTCGTATCGCCGATCGCTCGATTGAGCGATTGCAGCTCAGAGCGGCCGGATGATGCGTCGATTGAGAGTGTGATTGTGTGGGATTCGGCGGCCATATACTAACTCAAGATGATCGGAGTTTGTGGAGAGACGAGAATTGATGTTGGGGACTGCGCAAGCGCTACAATCTGGACGATTCCAGTCGTCGGAGGCGTCTGCGTGAGAGTTCCGTTCGGGCCGGCGAAGATCGGCAAAAGTGGCGTGAAGGCGAATGAAGGCTCTTCGATCAAGCCGGCGAGCTGCGCCTCGAATGTGCTGCCGACATTCGCGCCCGAGATTGAGATTCCGACGAATGCATAAAGAGGATTCGTCGGATCGGCCGGGACGCCATTTCCATTTGCATCGAACATCACGACGCGATGACCCGGCACAGTTTGTCCGGCTACCAGAGAGACCAGCGCTCGCGTGCCTACATCGCCGGGAGGACCGCGAAACATTTCGGCGAGCGTGACGGCGACAGGCGAAGCGGGATTCGTAAGCACGACGGGAGTCGTCGGCTCGGCAATCACGATCTCGTTTTGACCGTTCGTCAGAGCGATGGTCGGCAGCGCCAGCTTGCTCGTCAGGACGAGACGCGGTAGCGCCAGCCTGTCGACAAGCTCGACACTGATTAGCGGCTCTGTCACGCGAGAACCTGCGGTCTGATCTCGACCGTAAACGGCTCGGATGTCTTTTCGATCGGCGGTAACGAGTCGTCGATGAATTTGATCGCCGCGCGAAAACCGGGGGGCGGACTGGCCGGCCATTCCGCTGTCTGCTCTGCCGACGCGCTCAGGACGATTGCCCAAATGTTGCGCGCGCTGTCGGCGGCGTCAGGGCCTACCAGCGTCAGAGTAGTATCGATCGCATAGCGGCCGTAGAGGGGTGTGCGTGCGTCGATGAAGCCGGCCTCGGCGCGCCATGTGCCAGCAGGGAGTGAGAGCTTGCCGGCGTATGAGAGGCTGTCGCCTTTTGTGACTTGAAGAGTGCTACTCATGATCGCGCCTCCCTGCCGTTCCCTTGCGCTGGAGTCACTTCTTAAGCCTCACACGCGGGGGAGCCGGGCGAGCAAGAATCTGAGCGACTCTCAAATCGAAAAATTTGATGTCGAAGCCGCGCGAAACGAGCCAATCGCGCGTTTTACGAACGTCATAAAACATCGTCGCATCGTGGTAGATGGCGCGGCGCGGAAAGTCGGGATGAAACTTTCGAAACGCCCTAAATGAATTGACGTTGTGGCAAAGCGCAAAAGCCATTTCTGCCGACGTGAAAAGCCGGATGATGGTGGCGCTATCGTCAGAGCCGGCGGTGAATTGTAGAGTCGTAGGAAGGGCGGTCATCGATCACGCCGCCTTGTTCGCGTCGAGGCGCTTCTGTTTCCATGCGCGCACGTCGTCGAGTCGCCACAGCGGCCGGAGGTGGAGCACGATCGGAGCGGGGAAATCAGGCAAGGTGACGAGCTTGCGCACAAGGAACGGACTCACGCCGAGCGTGGCGGCGATTTCTGACTTGTTTAGGAGAATGGTGCCGTCGAATTGATTCATTGATGATCCGTTGATGGGAGGCGCGGCTACCACCATTGTTGTCGCCTTGAAGCTAAAGGCTCAGGTGGTAGCCGCGCGCTGTCGTCGTCATCATTTCAGGAGCGCCCGCAATGCCCACGGGGATGACGACGCTTTCGCGCCTTTCTGCTGGACTCGCCCCGACAGTGAGATTGAGCAGCAGCGCGAAACTGAATTAGGAGGAAGCGCGGCGAAGGTCTCTCTCAGAAGGACTCAAAAAAATCTCTGTCCTTCGCCGCGCTGTTCCGACCGTCTAGCTAGGAGTAGATGGCCTGCGGTCGGAAGTTAGTTTGAGCCGATCTATTCTTTGACCTGCCATTGCCTTGATGACAGGAAAGATTCATAGATCAAAACGAGCCAATCCCCGATTGGTCGCCGCCACATTTGTCATAGAAACACGCGCTTCGGCAAGACGATGTTTTAGATGACGCTGTATGGCCTTCGAACTATCAAGAATATTAAATTAAATCTGATAAAAAGTAAAGAAATCTCAACTAGCGGCCCAAAATCAAAGTGACGAATCTGGACTCGTCACTGGCGATGCGGCCTTGCTTCCAGCCTGTGGTGTCTGGTTGCTTCCCTTCTTGCGGCCTCGGCCATCCTTTTCGACAGGTGGCACAACATATGCCACCTGTTCAGCCCGACTCTCAGCCAGCTCCAATCGCGTCGGTTGTAGGGAGTAGGAGACGGGAGGGAGACGAGGCCAGAGATCGGGCGGCTTCCCCTTGCCCAGTGCCGGGCGCTCGCGCTGCGCATCGGCGGGAGCGCGTGGCACCATATATTATATAGAGTGTCGAGAGAGAGGGCTCGGGGACGGGTCGATGTCGAGTTCAGACTCGGAGGTCCGGCCTTCACTCCGGCGGTAGCTATTCCCTACAGGGAGTAGGTCGATAGTCCGGTTATAGTCCGGCTATACGAAAAATGCAGGCGAAAATCGCGATTTTCGAATCAGATAAATGTTTGAAAACAAAGGCTTCGAACCCCCTCCCTTCCACTTTCGTAATGATGGGGTCGGGGGTTCGAATCCCTCTTGCGGCACCAGAATTTTTTCGGCTCCGAGCCCCTGCGCCTCTCCCTCCGAAAGCACGAATTCAGGCGCATCTGCGGACTGTCCGCGCGTCAGCGGGCGCCTCGCGAGCTCGCGATGATCGAGCATGTCGCGCGCGCAATCGAATCACGCCCGGCATTTTCATGTGATGCGGCTTTCGGGTGATTGTTTCGTTCCTGCAAACGCGCTCCCCTCATCCCGACGCGCTTTTTGCGGAACGCGAAAAGCCTCGAAGATGATCCTTGGGCGCGCTTCGATGCTCGGAGCCGCCCGCACCCGAGTCCGGCAGGCTCCTCTCGGGCGTCATCATTCCGGTCTCGGGCAAGCGCGAAATCGGCGCGGGCTCCTCGACGCGAGCGGCCGTCATGGCGCCCAACCGATCGACCGGCAACCGCGTGATTCGCGCAGGTCTCCCGCATGCCTCGCCCTTCGAGATCGATAGAGCTTTCATCCTGTTCCGACGGAGCGATCTCGCATGACGCTCGCCGCCGATCGGCTGTCGATCGAAAGCGATCGCTTCGCCTCCGAAACACGCTGGAAACCGCGATCGCGATCGAGCCGCGACGGCGACGGATTCGACACTCCTGTTTTCCTGTGGAGTTTATAGGAGGATGGCGACGATGGCGCTGCTCGATGTCTTTAATGTTGGATTCCGTCGACTCTACGCTTGTTAAAAGTACATCATTCTAGTAGGAATATGTATCCGGCTGGCCGCGGTGCGATCCCTGCGCTGGCCGTTGGTCCGGGCGGTCGGTCGGGACTGCATCGCCGAGACGAATTGCCGTTGGGGATGACGAGATGAAGAAACCAATGAAGAACATGTTGTTGGCGCTGATGCTCGGCGCGTCCACGGCGACGATCGCCATAGCGGCGGATGTCGCGCCCACGTCCGGCCCCGCCCGCTCGAGCGCGGCGTCGCGTCCGCATTGGGCCTATCAGCCCGTGCAGCGCCCGGCGATCCCCGAGGTTGAGCGCAAGGCGTGGGTGCGCTCGCCGATCGACGCTTTCCTTCTCGCGAAGATCGAAGCGGCGAAGCTCTCCCCATCGCAGGATGCAGACCGTTCGGCTTTCATTCGCCGCGCGACGCTCGACGTCTTGGGCCTCATTCCCGAGCCGGAGGAGGTCGCGGCCTTTGTGAACGACGCCTCGCCGGACGCCTATGAGAAGCTCGTCGATCGGCTGCTGGCCTCGCCGCGCTACGGCGAGCGACAGGCGCGCCGCTGGCTCGATCTCGCGCGCTATGCGGACAGCGCCGGCTTCCAGAACGATGTGACGCGTCCCAATTTCTTCCGCTATCGCGATTACGTCGTGCAGTCCTTCAACGAGGACAAGCCCTATTCGCGCTTCATACAGGAGCAGATCGCGGCGGACGAAATCGCGCCCGGCGATCAGAAAGCGCTCGTCGCCACCGGCTTCCTGGCGAGCTACACCGACAATCCCAATGCGCGCGACCTCATCGGCCGCAAATATCAGATCACGACCGACATCACCGACACGATCGGAACGGCGATCCTCGGCACGACGGTCGGCTGCGCGCGCTGCCACAACCACAAGTCCGACAAGATCACGCAGAAAGATTATTTCTCGCTGCAGGCCTTCTTCGCCAACACGGCCTTCGACGAGAAAATCCCCGCCGCCAAGGGCGAGCAGGAGATCGCCTATGAGAAGGCGCTCGCCAAATATGAGACGGCAGCGAAAGATATTCTCGACAAGCAGAAGGCGATCATCGCGCAGATTCGCGACAAGGCCTCCAGCTTCTACAAGGAGCGCTACAATCCCGATGCGCGCGTCTCGCTCGTCAAGCCGAAATCCGAGTGGAACGCGCTCGACCGTTGGGTCAATTATCGAGCGGATGTCGTCACCGATCAGCCGGCGCTGGCCAATTATCTGCGCGACATCGCCAATGACGTCCAGAGCCCCGACCACACGCCGGAGGCGGTGGCGAAATGGGCCGAATATCAGAAGCTCACGGAAGAGCTGAAGAAATTCGAGAAGCTCAAGCCGACGCGCGGCGCCGATACATTCACCGCGGCGACCGAGCTCGGACATTCCGACGCCCCTCCGACCTACATCTATTTCGGCGGCAATCACGAGCGGCCGCTCGATGAGGTGCAGCCTGCCTTCCCGGAGGCTTTCGCCAATGGCGAGACGCCCGCCATCACGCCGACGGCCACCTCATCCGGCCGGCGCACGGCGCTCGCCAATTGGCTCACCAGCCCGAGCAATCCCCTCACCGCGCGCGTCTTCGTCAATCGCGTGTGGAACGAATATTTCGGCAAGGGCATCGTCGGCACGGTCAGCGATTTCGGCAAGGCCGGCGACAAGCCGAGCAATCCCGAGCTGCTCGACTATCTCGCCAGCAGCTTCGTCGACGGCGGCTGGAGCATAAAGAAGCTGCATCGCGAGATTCTGCTGTCGAGCGCCTATCGGCAATCGTCGGCGCATCGCGAGGATGTCGCTGCGGCCGATCCCGAGAACAAGCTGCTCGCCGTCTTCCCGCGCAAGCGGCTCGACGCCGAGCAGATCCGCGACTCCTTCCTGCAGGCGTCCGGCCGTCTCGAGGGCGCGATCGGCGGCCCGGCAGTCTATCCGCCGCTGCCGGCCAATCTCAATGTCGGGCCGGCCTGGGAAGCGTCCAATGATCCGCACGAGATCAATCGGCGCAGCCTCTATATTTTCGCGCGGCGGAGCGTTCCCTATCCGCTGCTCGAAACCTTCGACCTCAACAATCCGCAGCAGGCGCACAGCAAGCGCGACGTCACCACGACGCCGCTGCAAGCGCTGACGCTCGTCAATAACGATCTCGTCTTCCAATGGTCGCAGGCGCTCGCCGGCCGCGTCATTCGCGAGGCGGGAGCCGACGAGGGCGCGCGCATAGAACGGCTCTATCAGATTCTGTTCTCACGCAGCCCCGACGCCTACGAGAAATCGCTGCTCCAGGCCTTTCTCGACGAGCATGAGAAGCTCATCGGAGCCAAGCCCTCCGACGGCAAGTTCTCGATCGCCGTGCCGACCGGAAAGGACGTGAGCATCGCCAATCCGATCCGCGCCTCCGCCTTCGTCGACCTCGTGCATACGGTCGCGAATTCGAACGAGTTCATCTACCGCTTCTGACAATCGCAAAGTTCATCTCGAAGAAAGGGAAAGACATCATGAGCAAGACGCGACGAGAATGGCTGTTCAACGCCGGATATGGCCTCGGCGGCGTGGCGCTGAACGGCTTCATGCCGGGCGGCGGCGTGTTCTCGGTTCCCCTCGCGCAGGCGGCGGCGACCTTCGTGGATCCGCTGACGAAGAAGGAGCCGCATTTCGCGCCCAAGGTAAAGTCGGTCATTTGGCTGCATATGGATGGCGCGCCGAGCACGCTCGACCTCTACGATTATAAGCCCGAGCTCGTGCGCCTCGCCGGCCAGGAGGTTCCCGAGTCCTTCCTCAAAGGCCTTCAGGTCACCACCTCCGGCGGCGCCGGCAAGCTGTTCGCCTCCAAGCGCACATGGAAGCAGTATGGCCAGAGCGGCGCGTGGTTCTCGGACCTGCTGCCCAATCTGGCGCAGCACGCCGACAAGATCACCTTCGTCAAGTCGAGCGTCACGGTCGGCGCGACGCATGACATTTCGATCCTGAAGCTCAACACCGGCGACGTCACGCCCGGCCGGCCGTCGCTCGGCGCCTGGATCACCTATGCGCTCGGCTCGGCCAATCCCGATCTGCCGCCCTATGTCGTCCTCTATAGCGGCAAGCGCGAGCCGCGTGGCGGCTCGGTGAATTGGAGCTCCGGCTTCCTGCCCGCCGTCTATCAGGGCACGGCCTTCCGCCCCGGCGCGTCGCCGATCCTCAATCTCGACAAGCCGGAGCTGATCGCCGCCGCTCAGCAGCGCGACAATCTCGACCTGTTGCAGAAGCTCAACGAGCACAAGTCCGGCGCGCTTCCGTCCGACACCGAGCTGCAGGCGCGCACGCGCTCCTATGAGCTCGCCTATCGCATGGAGAGCTCGGCGCCGGAAGCGGTCGATCTCTCCAAGGAGACGGCGGCCACCAAGGCGCTCTACGGTCTCGATAATGACGCCACCAAGGACTATGGCACAGCGCTGCTGCGCGCCCGTCGTCTGGTCGAGCGCGGCGTGCGCTTCATCCAGGTCGTGTCCGGTCCGGTCGACGGCATCACCGACGACAATAAGAACTGGGACGCGCATCGCAAGCTCGAGGAGAATCACGGCGCCAACACGCGGGCGATCGACAAGCCGATCGCCGGCCTGCTGGCCGATCTCGCGGCGCGCGGGCTGCTGGACGACACGCTGATCGTGTGGACCTCGGAATTCGGCCGCACCTCCTATGGCCAGAGCGGCGACGGTCGCGATCACAACCCGTGGGGCTACACGCAATGGCTCGCCGGCGGCGGCTTGAAGCACGGCCTCACCTATGGCGCGACCGACGAGATCGGCCTGAAGACGGTCGAGAATCCCGTGGACACCTATGATCTGCATGCGACCGTGCTTCAGCTGCTCGGCCTCGATCATCTGAAGACCGTCTATCTGCGCGCCGGCCGCGCCGAACGGCCGACGGTCGTCTACGGCAAGGTCGTCGGCGACATACTGGCCTGACGATCCTTCCAAACAATTGAAGCGCCCGCCCCCGACCAGGGGCGGGCGTTCTTGTTTCCCCGCGTCGAAGGCGTGCGTCAGAGTGCGCGAATGCGCGGCGACTGCTCGAGCGCGCGCTGTCGCCAAAGGCGGAACATGGCGCGGCGCTTCGATTTTCAGTGTCTCATAAGAATTCGGAGCAAGGACTTCCGATCGGGCAAGCGGCCGCGGTGGTCTACCGGCGAACCTCTCGTTCAGCCACGCAATCCCTTCGCTCGCGGCCTATCCCGTCGCCGCACGGCGTGCGTGCGGGAACAAAGCGCCGGGTTCCACGGGCGGCGGCCATGAGCGCGCCGGCACTGTCGGATTGAAGGAAAGGAGGGTTTCGAACGTCGGCGAAGGCGTCGCGCCAGCGTCTGGGCGAGAAGGCGTCTGGAGGAGCCGACGGTCCGGCGGGCTGCCCTGCGCCGTAATACCGTTTTGGATTCG